>NZ_JBFANZ010000040.1:0-51221 GCF_040659735.1 Micromonospora sp. NPDC049679 | reverse complement strand
GCGTCCAGCGGCGCCTTCACGCCGGTGTAGCGCGCCTTGAGTTCCACCACCGCGTGCACGTCCCGGGCCTGTTTGCGGGCGAACTGGTCGAGCAGCTCCAACTGGTCGGCGAACGCGGCCGGCGATCCGCTGGCGAGCATCGCGTTGACCGCCGAGGTGTTGGCGCCCTTGTAGGAACGGGCGGCCAGGACGCTGACCTTCGCCATCGCGACATCCACCTGGCGTTGCAGCGGGTCGATCTTCTTGGCCAGTGCGTCGGCCTGCTTCTTCTTGGCCGCTAGCTGCTGCCGGGTCGAGTTGTGTCGCTCGATGACCGGTTCGAGGTTGTTCCACGCCTGGTCGATCTGGCGTTCGATCTCGGTGACGGACGGCTCGGCGTGGGCGGGCGCTCCCGCGAGCAGGACGGCGACGCCGACGGCTGCGGCGATCGCGGCGGTCATGGCGCGACGCGTACACGTTGCCGTTGATCGTCGGCCGTGAGCCGCCGAACGTGACCACGGCCGCGGGGCAGGGATTGCCACCGGACTCCTTCTTTCCAGACCGCCTACCGGGTTAGCTGACGGGTTCGGGCGGGAAAGAGTGGCGCCCTACCGCGAAATGCGGATTCACCCCGGTGTTGCGTGGGTCCCCGGCTCGTGATGCGTGAACGACTCGGCGGTGTCGAGTCGGGGTCGCCCGGTTGGACGACCGGCTTCCGGCTCAACGATCTCCAACCTAGAGACGCCCGTTCTCCAGATGCAAGCGTGACGACTACTCAGTTCGGTACACATATCCACCAGTAGCGCATCGTGCGCTTCTGGCTACTCAATCAATGGAGAGGAATACGTCGTCTATCCGTCCGGCCTACTGATCGTTGTTGGGGCCGACGTTCTTGCCCCCGATGCGCAGCGGTTCATTGTTCGCGATCGATAGCGTCTCCGGCACCCCCACGCTGCCCCGGGAAACGCCGTCGACGACAAGGCTCAGCGGGAAGCTCGGCAAACCACCGCCGCCACCCGAGCTCGTGAAGGTTTCCTACGGGCGGCATCGACCATGCGCAAGCCATTGACGGCTGACACCGGACGGGCCAGGGTGACCGTGGAGCCATCCCCCTGAATGGAGGTTCGATGCAACGTCTCAAAGCACCAACGGGCAGGCTCATCCTGCTCAGCACCGCGGTGATCGGCGCGACCACACTCATGCCGGCCGGGTACGCGCCGGCCGCGAGCACGCCGGCCAACAGCCGTCAGCAGGCGTACGCAGCCGCGGCCGCCGCGTACGGGGTGCCGGAAAACGTCCTGCTCGGCGTCTCCTACCTGGAGTCGCGCTGGGACACCAATGCCGGCACGCCGAGCACCAGCGGCGGCTACGGCCCCATGCACCTCACCGACGCCGCCTACGTGGCCTCCCTCGGCGGCCAGCACCACGACGGGGACGAGGACCCGCGCGGCGACGACAGCCGGGCGGTCAAGAAGGTCGACTCGCACGACACCTCCACGCCCTCCATGGAAGGGCTCCAGACCCTCGACGCGGCCGCCACGCTCACCGGCGCGCGCGAGGAGTCGCTCCGCGCCGACCCGGTCGCCAACATCCGCGGCGGTGCGGCACTCCTCTCGTCGTACCAGAAGGCGCTCGGCGCGCCCCACGGCGCCGACAGCGATCCGGCGGCCTGGTACGGCGCGGTCGCCCGCTATTCCGGCGCCGACAACGCCAACGCCGCGGCGGTCTTCGCCGACGAGGTCTTCGGCACGATCCGCGACGGCGCCAGCCGGGTGACCGACGACGGACAACGGGTGACGCTCACGCAGCACGCGGGGCTCACGCCGGCGACGTCATGGCTCGAGAAGCTCGGCCTGCGCAAACCGGCGCGCCCGGACGGGCTGGAGTGCCCGGTGGATATCTCCTGCGAGTGGATCCCGGCGCCGTACGGGGAGTACCGCCTTCCCAACGGCACCGTCGACTACGGCAACCACGACCTGGGCAACCGCCCCGTGCAGCAGAAGATCGAGTACATCGTCATCCACGACACCGAGGGCTCCTACGCGGGCACGGTCAACATGGTGCAGGACGTCACGTACGTCAGCTGGAACTACTCGCTCCGCTCGGTGGACGGGCACATCGCCCAGCACGTCAAGGCCAAGGACGTGGCCTGGCACGCGGGGAACTGGTACGTCAACGCCAAGGCCGTCGGCCTCGAACACGAGGGCTTCGCCGGGGCGGGCACCTGGTACACCGAGGCGATGTACCGGACATCGTCGAAGCTGGTCCGCTACCTCGCGCACAAGTTCGACATCCCGCTGGACCGCAACCACATCATCGGCCACGACAACGTGCCGGGCACGATCCCGTCGACCGTGAGCGGCATGCACTGGGATCCGGGCCCCTACTGGGACTGGTCGCACTACTTCGACCTGCTCAAGGCGCCCTTCCGCCAGATCGGCACGCCGCGCACCGGCCTGGTCACCATCGACCCGGACTTCGCCACCAACCGGCCGGCGTTCTACGGGTGCAACCTGCTCCCGCCCAACCGACCGACCCCGCCGTTGCCGCCGTCGGAGCCGTGCCCGTCGCGCGGGTCGTCCGCGGTGATCCTGCACAGCGCGCCGAGTTCCGACGCGCCGCTGGTGAAGGACGTCGGTCTGCACGACAACGGTGGACCGTCCACCATGCACGTCTCCGACCACGGCGCCCGCGCCTCGGCCGGTCAGACGTACGCGGTGGCGGGCCGGCAGGGCGACTGGACCGCGATCTGGTACCTCGGACAGCAGGCCTGGTTCCACAACCCGGCCAGCGCCCCCGCCGCCAAGTGGTCCGTCGGCCTCGTCGCGACGCCCAAGCCCGGCAAGGCGACGATCCCCGTGTACGGCAGGGCCTACCCGGAGGCCGCGGCCTACCCGGCCGGCGTGCCCGTGCAGGCGCTCGCCCCGCTGCAGTACACGCTCTCGGCCGGCCAGCGCTACGCGGTCGGCAACGTCCTGCCGGGCGAGTACTACCGGGCGGTGAGCTTCGACGGCTCCGCGCCGGGTGACCGCACAGTGATCCGCGGCGAGATGAAATACGTCCAGATCCAGTTCGGCCACCGGATCATGTACGTCAACAAGGACGACGTGCAGCTTCTGCCGTCACCGGTCGGCGCTCCGCGCTGACCTCGGCGCACGAGAAAGGGCCCCTTCTCGACGGCCAGCGCCGAGAAGGGGCCCTTTCGCTGATCAGGGCGGGTCAGCCGGGACGGCGGAAGCCCGCGATCGGCAGGGTGTCGATGGAGGCCATCCGCACCACATCGCCAGAGGTCGGCGCGTGCACCATCAGGCCGTTACCGACGTACATGCCGACGTGGGACAGGTCGCCGCGGAAGAAGACCAGATCTCCGGCGCGCGCTTGGCTGCGGGTCACCGGGGTGCCCTCGTTCCACTGCGCACCCGTGTAGTGGGTGAGGCTGACGCCCGCCTTGCCCCACGCGAACTGAGTGAGGCCGGAGCAGTCGAAGCTGCTGGGACCGGTGGCGCCCCAGACGTAGGGCTTGCCGATCTGCGCGCACGCCGTCTTCACCGCGGTGCCCGCCTTACCCCCAGGGTATTCCGGAGGGCACGGACCGATGCGCAGCGATCCGCCGGACCCGCCGGCGCCGTACGCGGTGAGGCGGAGCTTCTGCAGCCGACCGATCTCGCCGTCGACCTGCTTCTTCTTCGCGGCCAGCTCCGCGTCCTGCTTCTGCTGCTGCGCGACGAGCGCGTCCAGCTTGCGCTTCTCCGCGTCGAACTTGTCCCGCGCGGCGGTCACCCCGGCGATCTGGTCCTGCTGCTGCTGGGTGAGCCGGTCAAGCATGGTGAGCTGCTCGGTGAGGGTGTTGGCCGAGCCGGTCTCGAGCAGCGCGTTGAGATCCGAGGAGGGCCCGGTCCGGTAGTACTGGTTGGCCATCTGGCCCACCCGGAAAAGGGCCAGTTCGGCCTGCAGCGACAAGGGGCGGATCTTCTTCTCCAGCGCAACCTGCTTCTTCTGGTTGGCCTTGAGCTGGCTGTGCACCTTGTTGTACTGCTCGATCACGGGCTCGAGCTGCTGCCATTGGGCGTCGATCTGCCGCTCAATCTCATCCACCGAGGGCGCTGCCTGAGCCTGCCCGGCGGGCAGCACGCCAACTGTCACGGCGGCCGCGAGGACGAGCAGGCCATGGGCCGCGGTACGCAGCCGACCTCGGTCGCGCGCACCACGTGGGTACGCCTGCTTGTGCTGATGTTCTCGGTTCTGTGGCTGGCGCGGATCTTCGAGCGCACGTGCCATCGGGCACCGACTCCTTCATCACCGAACGCTGGGGCCTCCCGCGGGGGAAGTGGAGGCCGACGTCCACAGCGGTCGGTGCCTCACATTAGGAGAGATCCCCGAGCAAATCAAGGCGACAAACCAGCCCTGTTCGCTGCGCTGTTACGTCAACACAATGCGTTGCACGAGAACGAATCTCGTAAATCACACAACGCCATTTGTGAATGTGTCTTTCCTCGCCCACGCGTGGCGCGGGCTCAGTCGGGCGGACCGCCGCTCGTTTCGGGATCGGCGACGAATTGACGCCGACATGCGGCGGCTGCGTTCATCGGAGACACCGACGCCGCACCGGCCTGTCGCCGGAGCGACAGACCGGTGCGGCGGGTGATGCTAGGCGCCGGTCGGCGCCGACTCGCGCTCCGGGGTCACCTCCGGCTTGACCGACCGGAGCAGGACGGTGGCGACATCGACGACCTCGACGTTCTCGCCGGCCTCACCGGTCGACTGCTTCCCGGTGACGCCGTCGCCGAGCATCGTGTAGCAGAACGGGCAGCCGACGGCGATCGTCTGGGCGCCGGTCGAGATGGCCTCCTCGACCCGGTCGACGTTGATGCGCTTGCCGATCTTCTCCTCCATCCACATACGCGCGCCACCGGCGCCGCAGCAGAAGGAGCGCTCGGAGTTGCGCGGCATCTCGGTCAGCCCATCGGCCACCGCCGAGCCGAGCACCTCGCGCGGCGGGGTGAAGACCCGGTTGTGCCGGCCCAGGTAGCACGGGTCGTGGTAGGTGACGCCGCCGTCGACCGGCTGGACCGGGGTGAGCTTGCCGGTGGAGACCAGGTGGGCCAGCAGTTGCGTGTGGTGTACGACCTCGAACTCCCCGCCGAGTTGCCCGTACTCGTTGCCCAGGGTGTTGAAGCAGTGCGGGCAGGTGGCGACGATCTTGCGCTTCGCCGGTTCGCGGTCGCCGAACGCCTCGTTCAACGTCTCGACATTCTGCTGCGCCAGCATCTGGAACACGAACTCGTTACCGATACGTCGGGCCGGGTCGCCGGAGCAGGTCTCCCCCTCGCCGAGAATCGCGAAGTTGACCCCGGCCTCGTTCAGCAGCGTGGCGACCGCGCGGGTGGTCTTCTTCGCCCGGTCCTCGAACGCGCCGGCGCAGCCGACCCAGAACAGGTATTCGAAGTCGTCGACCTCACCCACCCGCGGCACCTCGAAGTCCAGGCCCTTGGTCCAGTCCTCGCGGGTGTTCTGCGGGGCGCCCCACGGGTTGCCCTTGTTCTCCAGGTTGCGGAGCATGACGCCGGCCTCGGACGGGAAGCTCGACTCGATCAGCACCTGGTAGCGACGCATGTCGACGATGTGGTCGACGTGCTCGATGTCGACCGGGCACTGCTCGACGCAGGCGCCGCAGGTGGTGCAGGACCAGAGCACGTCCGGGTCGATCACGCCGCCGTCCTCGGCGCCGCCAATCAGGGGACGGTTCGCCTCGGCGAGCGCGAGCACGTCCATGTGCGCGAGCTGCGCGGCGGTCGCCTTCTCCTCACCGGTGAGGTCCTTGCCGCCGCCGGCGAGCAGGTAGGGAGCCTTGGCGTACGCGTGGTCGCGCAGCGAGAGGATCAGCAGCTTGGGTGAGAGCGGCTTGCCGGTGTTCCAGGCGGGGCACTGTGACTGGCAGCGACCGCACTCGGTGCAGGTGCTGAAGTCGAGCAGCCCCTTCCAGGTGAACTGCTCCACCTGGGCGACCCCGAACTGGTCCTTCTCCGGGTCGGCCTCCTCGAAGTCGAGGGGCTTGCCGTCGCTCATCATGGGGCGCAGCGCGCCGAGCCCCGACCCGGCCTTGGCCTCAGGGTCACGCTTGAAGAAGATGTTGAAGAAGGCCAGGAACCGGTGCCAGGCCACGCCCATCGTGACGTTCAACGCGATCACGATCAGCCAGGTCATCGAGATGGCGATCTTGATGAGGGCGGTGATGCTGAGCGCGGCCTCGGACGCGGGCAACAGCGCCCCGACCGCGTGGCTCACCGGGGTGGCCCACAACGGAAACTCGAAGTGGTCGGTGGCGACCTTGAAGCCACGGATGAAGAATCCGCACACCAGCACGGCGAGGACGACGGCCTCGACGAAGTAGCCCTGCCACATGGTCGAGCCGGTGAAGCGCGAGCGGCCACCCGGGCGGGTCGGGCGGTTCCAGACCCGGACCGCGATCAGCATCAGGATGCCGATGACGCCCAGCACCCCGATGGCCTCGGTGACCAGGCCGTACAGCAGCCACCCGCCGATGATCGGCAGTCCGCCCTTCGGATTGGCGACCTCGAAATAGGCCTCCAGCACCAGCGACGACAGCAGGATGAAGCCCACCATCACGAACCAGTGCGCCGCACCCACCACGCTCCACTTGAGCATGCGGGTGTGGCCGACCGTCTCGGTCAGCATGGTCTTCGTGCGGGCACCCTTGTCGGTGAAGCGCTCGGGGGCGGGCTGCCCGAGCCGGATCACCGCCGTCATCTGGCGCACCGCCCGTACGGCGAGCACCACCGCGACGACCGTGATGGCCGCGGCGAGCACCGTTGTGACGATCTGGACGCTGCCCATTGCCTTGGCCTCCCGATGTGCTGCTTGGCAAGCGGCTGGGTGACCGGAACACGCCGGTCACGGATGGAGCCTACGCGCTAGGTTACCCATCGGTAACGTGAGTAACCTCGCAACCGGCCTAATGCCCTACTACTACTGCGACGCACCCGTCACAGCTTTCGGCGACCGCCATCGAATGACGGTCGCCGTACAGGTCAGACGAGTTTACGGCCGTGCGCCCGGACTGCGGCGGGGCGCCGGCATCCACCGGGTCAGCGCCAGCGGGAGAGCAGGATCAGGGAACCGACCATGGCACCGAAGCCCACGGCGAGGTTCCAGTAGCCCCAGGAGACGACCGGGTAGGCGGTCTCGGAGAGGTAGTAGACCACCAGCCAGCCGATGCCGAAGACGATCAACGACACGGCGGTGACCGGCAGCCAGACGGGGCTAGGCTTACGGGTCGCCGCGGTCGCCGTCGGCCGGACATCGGTCGGCGGGGTGTACACCTTCTTCTTGCGGACCTGAGACTTTGGCACGACGCTCTCCTGAAGGGGTTGCGATCCTTGTCCGGCCTGACAACCGGACGCAGCGGCGACGGTCCATGGCCAATAATGTTCGACAGCTAGCGTAGTCAAGTCAGCGCGCTGAGGCCACGAACGGGGGCATCGCGAGCGCAAAGATCCGGCACAATGGGTCCGACCAGGACAAAAAGAGCAGGCAAGGACCCGCTGACACGGGCGAAGATCGATGCCGGAGGGCGGAGGGGGCTCGATGGAGTACACATCCGGCGCCTCGTCCTGGGGTAAGGCGTTCCGGCGGGCCGCTGTGGGGCTCGTCCCCCGCCGGTCCACGCAGCGACGCGGCGGCTGGTCGGTCGGTGTGCCGCTGATCGCGCTCGCCGCCGGCCTGCTCTTCACGACCACGGCGACGACCGCCGGCGGAACCGCGCTGCGAGAGGACCGCCGGCCGCAGATCACCCAGGTGATCAACGACCGACGCGAGCAGGTCGCCGCGAGCGAAAGGCGCGCGGCCGAGCTGCGGCAGCAGACGGAGCAGCAGGCCACCGCCGTCGCAGGCTCCGACGTACCGATCGCCCGGCAGCGGGAACGGGTCGGGCTGGGCCTCGCCGGAGCCGGCTTCACCGCGCTGCACGGCCCGGGTCTCACCGTCGAACTCAATGACGCCCCCCGACTAAACGACAGCAGCCGCCCCGGCAACCCCAGCAACGATGATCTCGTTGTTCATCAGGGGGACGTTCAGGCCGTAGTGAACGCCATGTGGGCCGGGGGTGCCGAAGCTATGTCGATCATGAACGTTCGGGTGCTATCCACCAGCGCGGTGCGCTGTGTAGGTAACACCCTCCTGCTGGACGGGCGGGTCTACTCGCCGCCATTCAAGATCACCGCAATCGGCGATCCGGCGGCGCTCCAGCGCGCCCTCGCCGGTGACGCCGGGGTCCGGGAGTTCAAGGACGCCGTCCTCCACTACCAACTGGGCTACCGCGAGACGGTCGAATCCAAGGCGACCGTGCCGGCATACGACGGTTCGAGCGCCCTGCGCTCCGCCAAAGTCCCCGCGGAGTGACCGGAATGACCGGCGACCCACGCAGCGATCGACATGGGCGGCACCGCGCGCCGGAGGCCGACGACTCGACGGCGGTGATGCCGCGCGTGAGCGGTGCGGCGCGTCCGGCGCCCCCGGCTGGTCCCCCCGGCGCCCCCGTCTCGCCCTCACCAGCCGCGATGCCCCCCGGCCCCCGCCCCGGACCACCTCCCGGCGCTGGCGGCTGGCCCCCGCCGGCCACAGACACCCCCGGCGGCCCGACCGCCCCGCACGACTCGCGCGCCCTCCGACCCGCCCCGCGACCCGCCGCCCCGCACGACGCCCGGAGCCCGCAACCAGGTCCACCCCCCGCCGCCCAGCCCCACGCCCGCAGTCTGCGACCCGGTCCGCCCCCCGCGGCAGCGGACGACGCCCGCAGTCTGCGACCCGGTCCGCCCCCCGCGGCAGCGGACGACGCCCGGAGCCTGCGACCCGGTCCACGCCCCGCGGCCCCGGCGAACGGCTACCAAGCCGGCCGCGGCCCGGGCCCATCGCCGGAGCGACCCCCGGCCCCCGACCGAGGGGCCCGGGGCAGACCCCAGCCGCCTCGTCCGATGCCGCTCGCCGACGCGCCCACCATGATCCAGCCGCTCACGGTGGTACCAACGGTCGACGACGCCACGATGGTCCAGCGGCCCGTCGTGGTGCCCACGGTCGACGTCCCGACCACGATCATTCCGGCGATCTCCCGCGACGACCACGAGGCGACCACCGTTCTCCCGACGATTCCCGCTGCTCCCCCGGCAGAGCGCGTCGAGAACGATGACGACCCCCTCCCCGCACTCGCCGACGGGCCGGACGAGGCGAAGGACGCATCGCAGCCACGCCGGGGCGAACAGGTCGTGCAGCTGCGTCCGGAGCGCACGGACGAGGGCTACAAGAGCGTGTACTCGGAGTTGACGCGGCCGACGATCGGTTCGCGCATCCGCACCGGCGCCCGCGTCATGGGCGAAATGCTGATGACCTTCGGGCTCGTGGTTCTGCTCTTCGCCGCATACGAGGTGTGGGGCAAGTCGGTGATCGTCAACGCCCACCAGGAGGATCTCGGTACGCAGCTGGCGCAGGAATGGGACCAGCCCGAGCCGGACCCGACGGTCGGACCGACCCCATCCGCGACCGCGTCGCCCGCCGCGCCGAAGATCGGCAAGCCGATCGCCTGGCTGCACATCCCGAAGCTGGGTAAGAACTGGGTCGTCGTCGAGGGTGTGACGCAGCAGGACATCCGCTACGCCCCCGGCCACTATCCCAAGAGCGCCAAGCCCGGCCAGGTCGGCAACTTCTCGGTCGCGGGACACCGCAACCCCGCCACCTTCTGGCGCCTGGACGAGATACACACCGGCGACATCATCCTGGTCGAAAACAAGAACACCTGGTTCGTCTACGAGGTCACGCGCAACCACATCGTCAAGCCGTCGCAGGTGGAAGTGGTAGCGGCGGTGCCGAACAAGCCCGGCGTCAAGGCGACCGAGGCCATGCTGACGATCACCACCTGCAACCCCAAGTACGACAACTACGAGCGGCTGGTCGTGCACGCCAAGCTCGTACGCAGCCAGCCGAAGTCCGCCGGCAAGCCCGCAGAATTGGGAGGCTGAACCCGTGTACGCCTGGATCTGGCGACGGCTCCCCTTCGGGCTGGCCGGCAAGCTCACCGGCTCCGTGGTGCTCGCCACCGCGTTCGCCGCGCTGCTCTGGTTCGTGGTCTTCCCCTGGGCCGAGCCGCTGCTCCCCTTCGACGACGTCCAGGTCAGCCAGGACAGCGACGCGCCGGGTGGGCTGGACGGTCCGGCCGGTCCGGGCGGCGGGGACTCGAGCGTCGACGGCGGCGACCCCGGCCTCGACGGGCACGACCTGCCCTACGACACCGGACAGAACAACTCCGGCCCCTCGCCGACGGCTGACAGGTGATTCGATGCGCGTTCTCGTGATCGACAACTACGACTCGTTCGTCTTCAACATCGTCCAATACCTCGGTCAACTCGGCGCGGAGTGCGAGGTACGGCGCAACGACGAGATGGACCTGGCGGACGTTGGCCGCGCCGGCGCCGACGGGGTGCTGCTCTCGCCCGGTCCGGGCACGCCCGAACGGGCGGAGCTCTGCCTCGACATCATCCGCGAGTACGGCGGCTCGCTGCCGATCTTCGGCGTCTGCCTGGGCCACCAGGCGATCGGCGCGGCGTTCGGCGCCACGGTCACCCGGGCCCCCGAACTGCTGCACGGCAAGACGTCGCAGGTGCACCACAAGGGCGACGGAGTGCTCGCCGGCCTCCCTGACCCGTTCACCGCCACCCGCTACCACTCGCTGGCCGTGCTGCGGGAGACGCTGCCGGACGAGATCGAGGTCACCGGCTGGACGGAGTCGGGGGTGGTGATGGCGATGCGTCACCGCACCCTGCCGATCGAGGGTGTGCAGTTCCACCCCGAGTCCGTGCTCACCGAAGGTGGCCACACCATGCTCGCCAACTGGTTGGCCGCCTGCGGCCTGCCGGAGGCGCTGGACCGGGCCCCGGCCCTCGCCGCCGAGGTCGACGACCGTCGGCGCGGGGCCTTCATGGCCGCCTGACCCCTGAACGCCGAACGGCGCTCCGACCCGGATGGGTCGGAGCGCCGTTCGGCGTTATCACGGGCGCGTCAAGCGTCGGTCGTCGAGGCCAACCCCGCCCCCGATGCCGCCGAGTGGGCCAGGAGGGCTCGCAGAGGGCGACACGCTGGGATCAGCGGTCGGCTCCTTCCGGAGCTGCGTCACGACGATCGAGACCGTGCTGCCGGACTTGGCGGGCTGGCCGCCGCTCCCCGGGGTCTGGTCAACGACCTTTCCGGCGTTGGCCGCGTCGACCTCCGCACCCTTGATCACTCTGACGTCGAATCCCGCGTTGTCGAGCAGCGCCTTCGCCACGTCCTCCGTCTTGCCGACCACGTTCGGGACGTCCCGCAGATTGCCCCGCGAAACCTCGACCCGCACCCTCGACTTCGGCGCCACCGCCTGGCCCTGCTGCGGGACCCGGACGACCTCGCCCTGGCGGGCCGTGCCGTCGATCTTCACGATCTCGGCCTCGAGCCCGACCTTCCGCAGCTCTGCCGTCGCCTCCTGCTCGCTCAGGCCGACGAGCCGAGGCACCTGGACCGTGTCCTCGCCCACGCACACCTGCAGCGCGACCGGCTCGTTCTCCCTCACTGGCGTGCCGTTCTTAGGGTTCTGCTCCACCACCTCGTTGAGCTCGCAGCCGGTTTTCTTGACGTTCGTGACCGTCGACTGCAGCTTCATCCCAGCGAGCTCCGCCTGCGCCGCGCCGAGTTGCTTGCCGATCAGCTGCGGCACGGACACCTGGGTCGGCAGCTTGTCGTCGTTCTGGTCAGCGAAGATCAATCCTGCGATCACGGCGATCACCGCCAGCACGCCGACGGCGCTCAAGGTGGCGAGCACCCACGCGGAGGTCTTCCGCTTGGGCTGGCCGCTCCGCGCGGGCATCGGGCGGGTCGCCGGGCCCGACGTACGAACGCCGGCGCCCTGCGGCCCCATCGCGACCGTCTCGTCGTCGCGCAGCACGGGGGTGGCCATCACGGGCCGGCCGGCGGCGCAGCGGAGCAGGTCGGCGCGCATCTCGCCAGCGCTCTGGTAGCGGTTGGCCGGGTTCTTCGAGAGGGCCTTGAGGACGATCGCGTCGATCGGCGGCGTGACGTCCGGGTTGATCTCGCTCGGTGCCCGCGGGTCTTCCCGCACGTGCTGGTAGGCCACGCTGACCGGGCTGTCACCGACGAACGGCGGATGCCCGCAGAGCAACTCGAAGAGGACACAACCGCCGGCGTACACGTCGGAGCGTGCGTCCACGGCCTCGCCGCGGGCTTGCTCCGGTGAGAGGTACTGAGCCGTCCCGATCACCGCGCTGGTCTGGGTCATCGTGGTGGCACCGCTGGCCAGGGCCCGGGCGATGCCGAAGTCCATGACCTTGACCTGGCCGTTCTGCGTGAGCATCACGTTGCCCGGCTTGATGTCACGGTGGATGATCCCGTGCCGGTGGCTGAACTCGAGCGCGGCAGAGATATCGGCGGTGATTTCCATAGCGCGACGGGGCTGCAGCCGCCCCTCAGCGGCGAGCACCTCTTTGAGCGTGCGCCCGTTGACGAACTCCATGACGATGAAGGGCAGCGCCTCACCGGTCGGCGCGTACTCCTCGCCCGTGTCGTAGACCGCGACGATCGCCGGGTGGTTGAGCGACGCGGAGTTCTGCGCCTCCCGACGGAAGCGCTCCTGGAAGGTCTTGTCCCGGGCCAGATCGGTCCGGAGCATCTTGATAGCGACATCGCGGCCGAGCCGGAGGTCACGCCCCCGGTGCACCTCAGCCATGCCGCCGTAGCCGAGGAGCTCGCCGACCTGGTACCTGCCACCTAGCAGGCGGGCCTGCGCCGTCATCTCGTCTGTCGTCCTTCGCTCATGTGGTCGCCACCTTGCCGAAATGCAGAATGCGCGCCTACCTGGCGGTACGGCGCGCCCCACGAAGCGGCGTTATCGACGCCTACCTGTCTCGATGTCGTGATCATGCGCTCGGGCTCGCCGAGGCTGTTGGTCGGATTGTCCTGCCGCCAGTTGTAAGAGATCGCCGCGGAGCAGACCAACACCAATACGCCGAGCAGAATCGCCAGCACTATAAGTAACTGACGGCTTCCCGCATTCCCGCTGCGCTGCGCTGGGGCCGCCGTTCGGGCATGTCCGTAGGGATTCGGGTTCTGCGGGCGCGCTGGGGGTATGGACGCGGCCCCCCGATTGTATCCGGGCCCCGCGGGCGGGCTGGTCGGCGCGGCCATCGACGGGCCCCGCTGCGGCGCCGGCGCCGCCACGGAGGCGGCGGGCCGGTACGGCGGCGTCGACGTCGGTCTCCCTGGTGCGGGCGAGACCGGAGGACGTACCGGTGACGTGGCCCGGACCTGCGGCGCTGTCGGACGAGCGGGCGCGAGGGTTGCGGCCTGCCGTGCCACCGCCGCCAGAGTCGCAGCACTCGGCCAACGCGCTCCCGGGTCCTTGGCCAGCGCCCGTTCGACGATGGATCGGACCGCGGGGGGCGTGTCGGCCGGAAGGGGCGGAACGGGCTCCCGTACGTGCTTCATCGCGATATCGAGTGGGTTATCGCCTTCGAACGGGCGGCGACCGGAGAGGCACTGGTAAGCGACCACACCGAGGGCGTACACGTCCGAAGCCGGGCTGGCGGTCGACCCGGTCGCCTGCTCGGGCGAAATGTACGAGGCGGTGCCGAGCACCGAGCCGGCCGCGGTGAGCTGCCCCACGAGCTCGGACCGGGCGATGCCGAAGTCGGTGAGCACGAGCGTGCCGTTGGGGCGTACGAGCAGGTTGCCCGGCTTCACGTCGCGGTGCACGATGCCCTTGTCATGGGCGGCCTGCAGCGCGTCGGCCGCCTGCGCGACCAGCGCCATGGTGCGGGCGGGCGTGAGCCGTCCGACGCGGCTGAGCGTTCGCGACAGCGCGTCGCCCTCCACGTACTCCATGATCAGAAAAGCAATCTGCTGGTCACTGCCGTAGTCGTAGACATCGACCACGCCAGGATGGTTGATCGTCGCCATGGTGCGCGCCTCGCCACGGAAGCGCTCGGCGAAGCCCGGCTCGTCGAGCAGGGCCGGGAGCAGTACCTTCACCGCGACGGTGCGGCCGAGCACGTCGTCCGTGCCACGCCAGACGTCACCCATCCCGCCGCTGGCGATGCGCTCGTCCAGGCGATATCGCCCGCCGAGCGCGACCCCGGGGCTCAGCATGTCACTTGCCTCCCCGGTCAGCGATGACCGCCTTCATGATCTGACCGGCGATACGGGTGGCCTCGGCGCTGCCGCCGCTGCCCGCGGATTCGAGCATCACCGCGACGGCGCTGATCGGCTGTCCGTCCTTCATCACGAAGCCGATGAACCAGCCGTGGTCGTCGCTGGTCTCCCCGGCCTGCGCCGTGCCGGTCTTGCCGCCGACGGTGTAGCCGCTGATCCGGGCGTTCGTGCCCGTCCCGTTCTCCACTACGCTGCGCATCATGGCCTGCAGGTCGCGGGCGACCTGGGTGGTGACCGGCTGGCGCAGTACGCGCGGATCGGCGGTGTAGTGGATCGTCGTGCGGTCGGGGCCGAGGAGTTGCTGCACCAGGTAGGGCCGCATCTGACTGCCCCCGTTGGCCACCGCGGCGGCGATCATCGCCCCCTGCAACGGAGTCATCCGGACGTTGTTCTGCCCAATCGCGGACTGCGCGAGCGCGGCCTTGTCCTCGCCGCCGTCCGGGTTCTTGATCTCCCCCGTGCGGCTGGCCGCCACCGGCAGGCCACTGCCGGTGAGCCGCCCCACGCTCAGGCTTTCGTCCTCGAAGCCGAAGTCGCGCGCCTTCTTCTTGATGGTCTCCGCGCCGAGCCGCACCGCGAGCTGCGCGAACCCTGTGTTGCAGGACTCGGTGAGCGCGTCCGTCAGGGTGACCTGGGACTCCGGGCAGATGGACGGGTGGGCGTTGCGGATCGGGGTGCCCGAGGTCGGCGCGGTGTAACTGGGACCGGCCGGAATGTTGCTGCTGGTGGTGAGGCCGCTCTCCAGCGCCGCCGCCGCGTCGATGACCTTGAAGGTCGATCCGGGCGGAAGGACCTCACTGAGCGCACGGTTCTTCAGCGGACCGTTCTTGTTCTCCTCCAGGCTCCGGAACGCCGCGCCCGCCGCTTCGGTGTCGGGGCTGACCAACGGGTTGGGGTCGAAGCTCGGCATCGAGACCAGCGCCTGGATCGCGCCGGTCTTCGGGTCGATCGCGACCGCTGCGCCCTTCTTGACATTGACCCTGTTGTTCGCGAGTTCGCGGTACGTGGTCTCCTGCGCGCGGCGGGAGAGGCTCAGCAGAACGTTCCCGCCGGCGGTGTGGTTGCCGGTGAACAGGTCACGCACCCGGTCGGCGAAGAGTTGGTCGCTGTTGCCGGCGAGGAACTCGTTTTCGCTCTTCTCGATGCCGCTGGCGGCACCGTTGACCGGCTTGTAGCCCAGGACGTGGGCGTAGATGTCGTTGTTGGGGTAGACGCGCTGGTACTTCAGCTCGCCGTCCGTGGCCTTGCTCGTGGCGAGCGCCTTTCCGGCGGCCTCGATGTTGCCGCGCTGCCGGTCGTATTCGGCGACCTGGACACGCCCGTTGTAGTCGCTCGTGCGGTATTCGTCGGCCTTGTAGGCCTGCACCCAGTTGAGGTTGGCGAAGAGCAGGCCGAACAGGATCATGACGACCACGCCTACCCGGCGAAGCGGAGCGTTCACGGCTTGATCACCTCCGTGGGAGCGCCGTGCAGCTGGGCGGGTGGGCGGGCCGGCGCACCGGCGGGTCGGGCGGACGCGCTGCCGGTGATCGGCTGACCGGCCGCGTCGGAGATCCGGAGCAGCATCGCGATGAGTAGCCAGTTGGCCATCAGCGAGGAACCACCGGCCGACAGGAACGGTGTGGTCTGGCCGGTGAGTGGGATGAGCCCGGTGACGCCACCGACGATCACGAAGACCTGCAGGCCGAGGGTGAAGGCCAGACCACCGGCGAGAAGCTTGCCGAAGGAGTCCCGGACGGCCAGGCCGGCGCGCAGCCCGCGCTCGACGATCAGCAGGTAGATCACCAACAGCGCGGAGAGGCCGAAGAGACCGACCTCTTCGCCGATGCCGGCGAAGATGAAGTCGTTGTGCACCTCAGGCACCTTGTCGGGCTGACCGCCGCCGGGGCCGGCCCCGAAGAGCCCCCCGGTGCCGAGCCCGAGCAACCCCTGCACCAACTGGTAGCCCTCGTCGTATGCGCGGGCAAAGGGATCGAGCCAGATCGCGGCGCGCTGGTAGAAGTTGGCGAAGGGTCCACCGATGGTGCTGCCCAGGAAATACGCGAGGGAGGCGCCGCCGAAGAAGAGCACCAGACCGATGATCAGCCAGCTCACCCGCTCGGTGGCGATGTAGAGCGTGACCACGAACATGCCGAAGTAGAGCAGTGAGGTGCCGAGGTCCTTCTCGAAGACGAGGACCAGAAGGCTGAGCATCCAGACCCCCACGACCGGTCCGAGGTCGCGCCCACGGGGAAAGTCGATGCCGAGGAAGCGCCGGCTCGCCAGCGACAGCACCTCGCGCTTGCGTACGAGGTAGTAGGCGAAGAACGACAGCAGGGCGAGCTTGGCGAACTCACCCGGCTGGATCGAGAACTGGCCGACCCTGATCCACAGCTTGGCGCCGTTGATCTCCGAGTAGGCGCGCGGCAGCGCCGCCGGGATCATCACCAGCACGATGCCGGCCAGGCCCAGGGTGTAGGCGTAGCGGGAAACGGACCGATGGTCGCGGACCAGGATAAGCAGCCCCGCGGCGAGAACGACCGCTCCGAGCGTCCAGGCGAGCTGGCGGCCGCCCGTCCCGGCGAAGACCGGGAAGCTGAGTCGCTCGGCCGGGGCCACGTCGGCGAGATCAAGGCGACGCAGGAAGCCGACCCCGATCCCGTTGAGCAACGCCACAGCGGGCACCAGCGCCGGATCGGCGTAGGGAGCCCGGAAACGGATCACCATATGGAGGGCGAAGAAGACCGCCGCCAGCGATGCCGTCGGCACCCAGAAGTCCAACGTCACCGTCTGGAGCATGTTGGCTTCGATCGTGGCCGAGTACGCCGCCACCACCGCCAAGGACAGCGCCAGCAGCGCCAACTCGGCGTTCCGTCGGGTCTTGGATGGCCGGATGCGCGGCATCTCGCCCGTAATGCTGGGCGTGGCTGCCGATCCGGCGGGCGCGGTCACAGTGGGATCCCTCGGGTCGTCGAGTTGGCGCTCAGTCTGTCGGCCGACAGCCCGCCGGATCGGTGACCGGCGGCACCGTGTCGGAGGGTTGAGCGTCGGGTGTGGTGGCCGGCGCGCTGGGGGTTGGCGTCGGCGTCGCGCCGGGTGTCGGACCCGTCGTGGCCCTGGGGGCGGGCGTCGCAGCGGTCGTCCCGGTCGGGGCCGGCGTGTCCGGCCGTTGGATCGGGGAGCAGGTCGGCTTCAGGTTGGGGTTGAGCGGGTTTTCGTTGGTCAACTCGGCGAGTCGGCGCTGCGCGTCGGACTCGCTCTTGGCCTGAATGCCCTGCTTCACCCGCTCCTGCGCCACCGTGGTGAGGTCGTCCAGCGCGGTGTCGCTGCTCGCGTGCACGCTGGAGAGGCTGACCCCGGCGATCGCCCCCGGCATGCCCTGGAAGACCGCGAGTTGCCCGTCCTCCGTGGCGCCGACGTAGTACTGACGCTGGGTGTAGTTCCAACCCAACCAGAGGCCACCACCCAGAATACCCAGCAGGACCACGAGCAGGGCGGCTGTCCGCACGGGGTGCCGGCGCGGACGTTCGGGATCGTCACGACTCGCCGACGCGGCCGTCTCCGAGGACTCGGGGGTCGCCGCCCGGGGCGCCGGGGCGAACGCGGCCGAGGCACGAGCGGCCGGGGTCGACTCGTCCGCCGCGGTCGCCATGCCCCGGTCACGGGCGGCTGCGCCGCCAACGATCGGCGCCGCCTCGAGAATGTCCTGGTCCGTGGCGTCCGCCACGATCACCGTGATGTTGTCGGGGCCGCCGCCGCGCAGCGCCAGCTGCACGAGGCGCTCGACGCACTGCTGCGGATCGACGTATTCCCGCAGCGTGTCGCCGATCGTCTCGGCGCTGACCACGCCGGACAGCCCGTCACTGCAGATGAGGTAGCGGTCGCCCGGGAGCACCTGCCGCACCGAGTATTCCGGGTCGATGTCGCGGCCGTCGAGGGCGCGCGTCAACAGTGACCGCTGCGGGTGGCTGCTGGCCTCCTCGGGGCTGATCCGCCCCTCGTCGACCAGCATCTGGACGTAGGTGTCGTCCTTGGTGATCTGGGCGAACTCGCCGCTGCGCAGGAGGTAGGCGCGTGAGTCGCCGATATGCACCATGCCGATTTTGCTGCCCGAGAAGAGGGTCGCGGTCAGCGTGGTGCCCATGCCCTCCATCTGCGGGTTGGCATCCACGGTGTCACGCAGATTCTGGTTGGCGGTGTCGACGGCCGAGCGCAGGGCATCGACGAGAGCGTCACCGGGGACGTCCTCGTCGAGCGGAGCCATGGCACCGATGACGATGTTGCTGGCGACGTCACCGGCGGCCATGCCGCCCATGCCGTCGGCAACGGCGAGTAGCCGCGGTCCGGCGTAGACGGAGTCCTGGTTCCCGTCTCGGATCAGACCGCGGTCGCTGTGGGCCGCATAACGGAGGGTGAGAGTCATGGCCGTAACTCGAGAGAAGTGCGGCCGATGCGAATCGGCACGGCGAGGGGGACGGGGGTGGGCCCGGTGACCTTAGCGCGATCGAGGTAGGTCCCGTTAGTGGAACCCATGTCCTCGATGTACCACTGGCCCTCACGCGGGACGAGCCTCGCGTGCCGGGCGGAGGCATAGTCATCGGTGATGACCAGCGTGGAGTCTTCGGCGCGGCCGATCGTTATATGGGCCTCGCCGAGGGTGATCCGGGTGCCCGCCAGCTGGCCGGCGGTCACCACCAGTTGGCGTGCGGCGCGACCCCGCTTCACCTTCGCCGGACGGTTCTGCCCCGTCGCCGCGCCGACCCCCCGTGGCGCGGCGACCAGGCGACTGGATTTGGCCCCGGCGAACAGATCCCGGCGAATCACCCCGACCACGGTGAACACGAAGATCCACAGTAGGACGATGAACCCGATCCGGGCGACGGCCACAACGAAGTCGGGCAAGGCGTTAGCCGTCCACTCGGAACGTGAGCGTGGTCGTTCCGAGCTGGATCATGTCGCCCGGGTTGAGGGCCACGGCCGAGACTCGCTGACCGTTGACCATCGTCCCGTTGGTTGAACCCAGATCGGTGAGCACCACCTGCGCACCGTCGAAATCGAGCCGCGCGTGCCGGCGGGAGATGCCGACGTCGGGCAGCCGCAGGTTGGCCTGGTCGCCCCGGCCGATCACGGTCGAGCCCATCTGCAACGGATAGTTGCGGCCGTCGCCCGAGACCAGCCGGATGTTTCGGCCACCACCCTGCCCGGGCGGTGGACCGTACCCCCCGCCCTGCTCGTACGGCGGGTAGGCCGGCGGCGCTTCGTATGCCTGTTGCGGCACCGGCGCCACGTCACCCCCCGTGTAGACCTCGGCTGTGACCCGGAACATACCGGTGTCCAGCCCGTCGCCGCGCTCGATCTCGACGATCACGTCGCCGTAGACCGTCCAGGCCTGCTCGCCGATGAACTCCGCCTGTGACTGGGCGAGCTCCTGGGCGAGCGCCGCGGCGTACGGCGCGAGGCGGCTATGGTCATATGGCGAGAGATCGATCACATAGCGGTTCGGCACCAGAGTGCGCCCACCGGCCAGGATAGCCTTGTGCGCCTCAGCCTCCCGCTGCATGGCGTTGAGGATCTCCACAGGGTGGACGACCCCCTTGAACACCTTGGCGAAGGCCCCTTCTACCAGGCCTTCCAGACGCTTCTCGAAGCGTTGCAGCACGCTCACCGGCTCCTCCTCGGGTTCCGAGGACATGATGGTATCCGGCCGTCGCCCGTGCAGCTCGCACGACGATCGACCCCTGCTTACGGCCTGTCGTTAACGACCGATGTTGCCGTGCTATTCTTCCCAAGCGCCACGGCCGGTAATGCTGGTCGTGGCCAGCCAGGGACAGCGTAGTATGTCCCGGCACCTGCCGAAGGGCGGGATTGCAGATGCTCCTGGTGGAGCGGAGCAATCCACACGGGATTGAGTAGTATGTCCCGAGCCAGTCCTGGGGGAGTGGCGGAATGGCAGACGCGCACGGTTCAGGTCCGTGTGCCCGAAAGGGCGTGGGGGTTCAACTCCCCCCTTCCCCACCATCGAAGTAGGGGCCTCGCGAGACGCGGGGCCCCTACTTCGTGTCCGCGGTCACCGACGGGTGGCCGATGCCCGCCGCGCGCTCAGGCAGCGCTCAGCGGACCGCGTTATGCTCCTGACGTTCTGCTGCCCCCCACGTCTGGAGTGCCGTGTGAGTGTCGCGTTGGTGACCGGATCAGGTGGCCTGATCGGGTCGGAGGCAGTTCGGCATTTCGCCGGCCTCGGTCTCGACGTGGTGGGCATCGACAACGACATGCGTCGGGAGTTCTTCGGCGCCGAGGCCTCCACCGCGTGGAACGTGCGGCGGCTGAGCGCCGACCTCGGTGGGGCGTACACGCATCTCAACGTCGACATCCGCGACCGCGACGCGCTGGCGGGCATCTTCGGCCGTTATGGCCGCGACGTCGCGGTGGTCATCCACACCGCCGCGCAGCCCTCGCATGACTGGGCCGTGCGCGACCCCTTCACCGACTTCGACGTCAACGCCGGCGGCACGCTCAACGTGCTGCAGAACGTGCGCGACCACTGCATCGAGGCGCCGGTCATCCACTGCTCGACCAACAAGGTCTACGGCGACCGCCCGAACAGCCTCCCGCTCACCGAGCGCGACACCCGCTGGGAGATCGAGCCGGGCCACCCCTACGAGGGCGGCATCAAGGAGGACATGTCGATCGACTCCTGCCTGCACTCCGTCTTCGGCGCCTCGAAGGTGGCGGCGGACGTGATGGTCCAGGAGTACGGACGCTACTTCGGCATGAAGACGGCGTGCTTCCGCGGTGGCACGCTGACCGGGCCGGCCCACTCGGCGACCGAGCTGCACGGCTTCCTGGGCTACGTGATGCGGTGCAACATGGAGCGCCGCACGTACAAGATCTTCGGCTACAAGGGCAAGATGGTGCGCGACGCCATCCACAGCCACGACGTGGTCGCCGCCTTCGAGGCGTTCTTCCGCAATCCGCGCTCCGCGGCGGTCTACAACCTCGGTGGCGGCCGGCACTCCAACTGCTCGCACCTGGAGGCGTTCGCCCTCGCCGAGCAGATCTCCGGCCAGGCGATGGTCACGGAGTACCACGAGGCCAACCGGGTTGGCGACCACCAGTGGTGGATCGGGTCCAACGAGGCCTTCCAGCGGGACTACCCGGAGTGGAAGCAGATCTACGACGTGCCGATGATCCTGCAGGAGATCTACGAGGCCAACGTCGACAAGTGGGTGCCGCAGGCATGATCACGCAGGGTAAGCGCAACGTGCTCGGTGTCCTGGTCGACGCGGTCGACTACGAGGCCGCCGCCACCCGGGTGATCGCCGCGGCACACGAGCGCCGTCCCCTGGCGCTGACCGCGCTCGCCGTACACGGCGTGATGACGGGCGTGCTCGACCCGGCCCACAACGCGCGACTCAACTCCTTCGACGTGGTCACGCCCGACGGGCAGCCCGTGCGCTGGGCGCTCAACCTGCTGCACCGCGCCGGCCTCACCGACCGGGTCTACGGTCCCACCCTGACGCTGAAGGTGCTCGAACGCTGCGCGGCCGACGGTCTTCCCGTCTATCTCTACGGATCCACCGACGAGACGCTCGCCCGGCTCGTGCCCGCGCTCGAGCGAATGTTCCCGGCGCTGAAGATCGCTGGTGTCGAGTCCTCCAAGTTCCGCGCGGTGCAGCCGGGCGAGGACGCTCAGATCGCCGACCGGATCCGCTCGTCGGGCGCCCGGCTGGTGCTGGTCGGGCTGGGCTGCCCGCGCCAGGAGGTCTTCGCGTACGCGATGCGGCCGCTGCTGGACATGCCGCTGATGGCGGTCGGCGCGGCGTTCGACTATCACGCGGGGCTGCTGCGCAAGCCGCCGCCGTGGATGCAGCGCGCCGGACTGGAGTGGTTCTGGCGCCTCGGTCTGGAGCCGAAGCGGTTGTGGCACCGGTACGTGGTGCTCAACCCGGCCTACCTGGCCCGGCTCGCGGCGCAGAAGGTGAAGCTGTGGGCCGCCACGCCGCCTCCTGCGGCCACCGAGCGCCCGGCGTCCTTCAGCGTCTGACCCCGAGGGCTGACGCCGCTCTTCCCGGGATTCGTCAGGAAACCCCGGTCAGGCGCTGGCGAACGGGAATGCGCTTTCCTATGCTGACCGAATGATGAAGATCGACGACGCTCTGACTCCCGCGCTGCTCTTACCGAAGATCGATCGGTTGTGGGAGGCGTCAGCACAAAAGATCGACGCCATCGAGAAGAGCTGCCCGCCCGGCTCCCCGTCGCCGGTCTTCACCGTCGAGGGGCGGTACACGGCGCGCGGCTGGACCGAGTGGACCCAGGGCTTCCAGTACGGCTCCGCGCTGCTGCAGTTCGACGCGACCGGCGAGCAGCGGTTCCTCGAATCCGCGCGGGAGCGGACCGTCCAGGTCATGGCGAGCCACGTGAGCCACATCGGCGTGCACGACCACGGCTTCAACAACGTCAGCACGTACGGCAACCTGTGGCGGCTGATGAACGAGGGCCGGATCCCGTTCGACCGCGCGGAGCGCGACTTCTACGAACTCGCCTTGAAGATCACGGGGGCCGTGCAGGCGTCCCGTTGGCGCACGACCTCCGACGGCACCGGCTACATCTACTCCTTCAACGGTCCGCAGTCCCTCTTCGTGGACACGATCCGGTCGTGCCGGGCGCTCGCCGTCTCGCACCTCCTCGGCCACGTGCTGATGGGCGAGCGGGACGAACGGATCTCACTGCTCGGCCGCCTGATCGAGCACGCCGCCAACACCGCCCGGTGGAACGTCTTCTACGGCGACGGCCGCGACAGCTACGACCTCCGTGGCCGGACCGCCCACGAGTCGATCTTCAATGTCAACGACGGCAGCTACCGCTGCCCGAGCACGCAGCAGGGCTACTCCCCCTTCAGCACCTGGACCCGCGGCCTGTCCTGGGCCATGGCCGGCTTCCCGGAGCAACTGGAGTTCGTCGCCCTGCTCAGCGACGAGGACCTCGCCCCGTACGGTGGCCGCGGCGAGGTCGAGCAGATGATGCTGCGGGCGGCGACCGCGACCTGTGACTTCTACCTGGAGCACACGCCGGTCGACGGCGTGCCCTACTGGGACACCGGCGCCCCCGGCCTGGCGAAGCTGGGCGACTACCTTTCCCGCCCCGCCGACCCGTACAACGACCACGAACCCGTCGACTCCTCGGCGGCCGCCATCGGCGCGCAGGGGCTGCTCCGCCTGGGCCGCTATCTCACCGCGCGCGGTCGCGAGGAAGAGGGACGGCGCTACTGGCAGGCCGGACTGACCGTCTGCGCCACCATCTTCGACGAGCCCTACCTGAGCACCGACCCACGCCACCAGGGCCTGATCCTGCACTCCATCTACCATCAGCCGAACGGCTGGGACCACGTGCCCGCAGGGCATCAGGTCGCCAACGGCGAATCCAGCATGTGGGGCGACTACCACGCACGCGAGTTGGCGCTCTACGTGCAGCGCGTGGCCCGCGACGAGCCCTACTACGCGTTCTTCGGTCCCGGAGCGGACCGGTGAGCGGGACGCGGGCAGCGATCGTCACCGGCGGGTCGCGTGGCATCGGGCGCGGCATCGTCGTCGCGCTGGCGGGCGCCGGATACGACGTGGTGGTCAACTACGCGCGCAACGCCGATGCGGCGCGGGAGGTCGGCAAGGAGGTCGAGGCGCTCGGACGGCGCGCGCATCTCGTACAGGCCGACGTATCGCGGGCCGCGGACCGGCAGCGGCTGGTCGACGAGACCGTCTCGGCGTTCGGGCGGATCGACCTGCTGGTGAACAACGCCGGGGTGGCGCCCGACGTACGGGCCGACATTCTGGAGGCCGGCGAGGAGTCGTTCGACCGGCTGGTCGGGATCAACCTCAAGGGTCCGTACTTCCTGACCCAGCTCGCCGCACGGGCCATGATCGACCAGATCGACCGCGGCGTGCTCACCGCCCCGAAGATCGTCACGATCTCGTCGATGAGCGCCTACACCGCGAGCGTCAACCGCGGCGACTACTGCGTCGCCAAGGCGGGCCTCGCGATGTCCACCCAGCTCTACGCCGCCCGGTTGGCCGAGCACGGCATCAACGTCTACGAGATCCGGCCCGGCATCATCGAGACCGACATGACGGGACCGGTGAAGGCGAAGTACGACGATCTGATCTTCAACCAGGGGCTGACGCCGATCCGCCGCTGGGGGAAGCCGGACGACGTCGGCAAGGCGGTCGTCGCGGTCGCCACGGATCTGTTGCCGTTCAGCACCGGTCAGGTCATCGATGTGGACGGCGGGTTCCACCTGCGGACGCTGTAACCAAATAGCTGAGGTCCCGGCGCGGACACGCGCCGGGACCTCAGCCGACCCTCCCCAGGTCGGTCGGGGGGCTGACTAGAGCGTCAGCGTCCAGGTGTTGAGGTAACCGGTGTCACCGGAGTAGACGTCGCGGACCTGGAGCCGCCACGTCCCGTTCGCCGCCTCGCTCGACAGGTTGACCGTGTAGGTCGTGTTCACGTTGTCCGTGCCGTCGAGGAAGCTGCTGTTCTTCAGCCGGTAGGACGACCCGTCCGGAGCGAGCAGGTCGATGACCAGGTCACCGCGGAAGGTGTGCACGATGTTCACGGCGACCGTCGCGGTCGCGGAGGCGGCCCGGCCACAGCCGGCGATCGTGATGCCGCTGGTCACCGCCGCAGCGGCGTCCGGGATCGCGACGTCGGTGCCGTTGGTGCCCGAGCAGCCGCCACCGCCGGTGACGGTCAGGGTGTACGTCGCGGTCCGGCTACCCGAGGCGCCGGTGCCGGTGATGGTGACCGGGTACGTCCCCGCCGGGGTGCCGGCCGACGTCGAGATCGTCAGCGTCGAGGAGCTTCCCGACGTGACCGTGGCCGGGCTGAACGCGGCGGTCGCGCCGCTCGGCAGACCGCTCGCCGCGAGGGCCACCGACTGCGCCGACCCACCGGTGGTGGCCGTCGAGACGGTCGCGGTCACGGATCCGCCGGGAGCGGTGGAGCCAGCGGTCGGCGAGACCGACACGGAGAAGTCGTTGACCGGCGGCTGCCCGCCACCGCCGACGAAGAGCAGACGGTTGGGGGTGCCCGTGCCGACGTTGGTCACCACGTCGGGGGTCGACGTGTTGACCAGCTCGTCGCGCACCTGCTGCGGGTTCCACGACGGGTGCGCTGCCAGCACCAGCGCCGCGGCGCCGGCCACGTGCGGGGAGGCCATCGACGTACCGCTGATCGTGTTGGTCGCGCTGTTGTCCGTGTACCAGGCGGAGGTGATGTTGACGCCCGGCGCGAGGATGTCCACGCAGGTGCCGTAGTTGGAGAAACTCGCCGCGGCGTCGTTGTTCTGCGTGGCGCCGACCGTCACCGCCGCCGGGACCCGCGCCGGCGAGGTGTTGCAGGCGTTCTGCCGCTGGCCGAGGAAGTTGCCGTTGCCGGCGGCGATCGCGTACGTGACGCCGGAGTTGATCGAGTTGCTCACCGCGTTGTCGATCGCCGTGTCAGCCGACCCGCCGAGGCTCATGTTGGCGACGGCCGGCTTCACCGCGTTGGCGGTCACCCAGTCGATGCCGGCGACGACCTGCGCGGTGGTGCCGCTGCCCTGGCAGTTGAGCACCCGTACGCCGACGAGCTGGACGCCCTTGGCCACGCCGTACGCGGAGCCGCCGACCGTACCGGACACGTGGGTGCCGTGGCCGTTGCAGTCGTCGGCCGACCCGCCGTCGACGGCGTCGTACCCGCTGCTCGCCCGGCCGCCGAAGTCACTGTGGGTGAAGTTGACGCCCGTGTCGATGACGTACGCGTGGACCGTGCCGGCCGTGGTCGGATAGGTGTACGAGTTGTTCAGGGGCAGGTTGCGCTGGTCGATGCGGTCCAGCCCCCAGGACGGCGGGTTGGTCTGGGTGCCGGAGATCGTCACGGTCTGGTTCTGCTGAACGTAGGCGACCGCGGGGTTGGCGGCGATCCGCGCCGCCTTCTTCGCGTCGGCCTGCACCTCGAAGCCCCGCAGCGCGGCGCTGTAGGTGCGGCCGACCCGGCCACCGTGCAGGGCGGCGAGGTCGCGGGCGGCCGCGTCGACGCCGGTCCGGGTGACGGAGCTGTCCTTGAACACGACGATGTAGCTGTCGGCAACGGCGACGTCGCCACCCGCGTTCAGGATCACGCCTTGGGGTCCGGCTGCGGCGGCGGGTACGGCGGCCGCGGCCAGCATGGTCAGGGCGGCGGCCCCGACGAAGACGGATCTACGTGCGATGGGCATGACGTTCCTCCCCTCCGACCGGGACACGACCGCCCGCTCGCCCTCGGCGACGGATCAGCAATGTCCGATCAATGGAAGGCTATTGGCTCACCCTCGTCAGGACCAGATGCCGAAGTTCCTATATCACGCCGCGATGCCCTTACGGGTCGCTTGTCGGGGCGCGACCGGGGCCGCGCCCTGATGTGCGCACGCGGCCGGACGGCGAGGCTGAGGCCGTGGACATCAACCTCGCCATCCTGCTCGCGATGGCCGCTGTGTGGCTCACTGCCGGCGTCATCGCCGAAGGACTGCCGGGGATTCGGTCGGCCCGCGCGCTGCAGCGCCGGCTCGCCATCGTCCTGGTGCTGGTCGTTATCGGGCTCGCCGCGATGACCGGGGCCGGCCTCGTCGCACTCGTGACCGCGACTCCGGGCCCCGATCAGCTGGTCGGCGCGCTCGCGCTGCCGGCCGTACCGGCATCGGCGGTGGCGTTCGTGACCGTGCGCCGGCTGCGGCGGTTGCGGCACGGGGCCGCGGCGTTCGCCACGGCCCCGCACGTGCCCGCACCACCCACGCTGCGCGCCGGCGCCGCTCACCCCATGGTGGCGCTACCGGTGCAGCTCACCGCGCTGGGGGTGCTGCCCGCGGCGGTCACCGCGGCCGGCGTGCTCCGGCTGACCGGCGCGGCGATGATCGGGCCCGTGCTCACCGCCGCCGCGATCGGGGCGGCGGTGATCGGCGTGCATCACGCGCTACGGCACAGCCGGCTGTCGGAGCGAGCCGTGACGCGGTCAGCGACCGCGGTTCACGTCCTGCGCGTATAGCAGTTCAAGGATGGACCGGGCCGCCTCGAACCACCGGTCGAGCCAGTCCGGGCTGGGCGCGCTGCCCTTCGGCGGCAACTCCATCAGGAGGCCGCGCAGGACCGGGTGGTCGGCCAGTGATCCCCCGCCCGGCGCGTCGAGCCACCCCGCTGGCGGGAAGACCGGCTCCTTCAGCCCGCTGTCCAGCGACGGCAGCGTGGGAGGACGGCCGGCCGTCGGCGTCGGGCTCGTGGCGGAGCCGTTACGGGGAGCCAGGTCGGCATCGGCGGACTCGCCGTTGAGCACGGCGTCGCGGCGGCTGCCCCGGTACTGGCTGCCGAACCGATCCTGCGTGGCTGAGCCGTTGGTCAGATTCTCGGACCCCATCGTCATCACGTGTCGCCTGCCCCTCGCTCGGTCTGCGAACCCGCGCGGCGGGTTGACGCGGCATCCACCGCGCCGTTGGGTACAACGACCCGGTGCCACACCGGCGACGCCCCGAGCGGGTGATTACCACCACGCGGGATCCGGAGAGGTGGGATCAGGACAGGTCGAACTCCCCGTCCTTGGCGCCACCCACGAAGGCGTTCCACTCGCCGGGCGTGAAGATGAGTGCCGCCCCGGTCGGATTTTTCGAGTCACGCACTGCGATGGCGCCACCGACGAAGGCGACCTCGACGCAGTTGTCACAGTTGGGTCCGCTGCGCGAGCTCTTGTGCCACTCGGCGCGGCTCAGGTCAACTCGGAACCCCTTGATCTCAACGTCCACAATGGCTCCTTCGCCAGCTTTGCGATGACCGATGCGGATTCCTCCGGACGGAGGGCCGCCGCGCGGAGGTGATCGAAGATGAACACGTACTTCCGCAACTCGTCGGTCTTCTCCAGGAACAACCCGCCTGTGGCGTTCTCTGCGTAAACCACATCCGGATCACTCGGCTCGGGAAAGTCGAGAATCGCGAACGTGCCGTCCATGCCGGCATGCGCTCCCGCGTCGAAGGGCAGGATCTGCAGCGTCACGTTCGGCAGGGCAGTAGCTTCCACGAGCCGCTCCAGCTGGGCACGCATGACCTCATCGCCCCCGACCGGTCGGCTCACCACCGCCTCATCGAGCACCACCCACAGGTCGATCGGATCGTCCTGGATCAATAACGATTGGCGGCCCAATCGGACGCGGACCCGGCGTTCCACCTCGTCGGCGGTGATGTCCGGCCGAGCCGCCCGGATCATCGCCTTGGCGTAGTCCGCCGTCTGCAGGAGGCCCGGCACCACCTGCTGCTCGTATGCGCGGACGGACGAGGCCGCCGCCTCCAGGCCGACGTACGCCCCCGTCAGCACGGTGCTGTACGGATGCCACCAGCCCTTCTGCCGCGCCTCCCGGGCGATCTGCACGAGCTCGTCGCACTCGGTCCCGACGACGCCGTAGATGGCGAGCATGTCCCGCACGTCGCGCGGGGTCGCCGTCGTGTGGCCGGTCTCGACCCGTGAAACCTTGGACGCCGAACACTCCAGCCGCTCGGCGACACGGTCGATCGTCACTCCGGCCGCTTCCCGGCGACGGCGCAGCTCGGCGCCGAGTCGACGGCGGCGGATGGTCGGGCTCCGGCGCTCGGTCACCGGTCACCTCCAGGATCGGGGGTCGGGCGAGCGCGCCTATGGGACACGACGCGGGTGGCAGGCGGAGCAGTCCGGTCCGGCCTGCGGCAGCGCCGCAGTCGGCCGGCTGGGGCGCCGGAACATCAACTAGCAATTCCACCCGTACCAGGCATGCACGCAGGCCCATCTTGCAACTTGCATTGAGCATACGGTTCGTGCACCCTGTCCGTATGCCACGGGTTACTCAGCGTCGCGGATCGGTCGGGAAAGGCGTTCAGCCGCGTCTCCCACGATCCACCGGACGGGTGACCACGGCACCACAAATGCATTGTCAGGAGGCACCACCACGCTCCGTGGTGAAGGCCTCGGCGCTGTATGCCGCAGGTGCTACGGCGGCGGGTGCGGCTGCGGAGTCGACGGGTGTTGGCCGGGCCCCGACGGGGCGCCCGACGACGGGACGGCCGTGAAGCGCAGGCCCGGCCAACGCCCCGATCGGGTCAACCTGACCGGCTGATCCCGGGCGGGAGATGCCGGGTGGGTGCGCCCGGGAGTGAAACTCGATCGCACGGCGAAAACGGCAGTTTCGGGACAGGAGTCGATGTGCTACCCCGCTCTGGTGACGTCCTCCACGTGACCCGCGCGGCGAGCGTCCAGTTCGCCGAGCCACTGCTCTTTCGGGTGATCCGGGTGCACGACTGGCCGACGTACGACGGCTGGATCTGGCTCGACGGGTACGAGCTCAACGCCGCGGGCGACGCCGTGGAGCGGCGATCCATCTTCGTTCAGGTCAGCGGCCTCCGCCAGGTGCATCCGAGCGCCGAGTTGCGCCCCCGCACGCTCCGCCGCGCGGGCACCATGTCGGCCGCCGTGCCGGTCCGCGCCGGCTGACCGCGAAACGCGGCCGCGACCACGGCTCGCGCCCGCCCGCCGATCCCGCCGTCATCACCGTGTCGCGGTCGCCCGCGGCGTGGCCGTCCGAGGGGGCGTGGTCGGCGCCGACGGAGGTACGGCGATCACCAGCGTGACGCGCGTGCCCGGCCGAACGGCGGCGCCCTCGGGTGGGTCGGTGGCGATCACCGTTCCGAGCGTCTGCTCCGAACCGCGGTACTGCAGCCGGTAGATCAGCCCCGCGTCGTCGAGCAACCTGCGCGCCTCCTCCTCGGGCAACCCCAGCACGGGCGGCACCTGCACGGGAGCGATCGTGGTCGCCGAGGGCGTCGGTTCGGCGGTCGTCGGCGCGGCGGAGGTGGGCCGCACCGGCGCGGGCGTCGTGGCGGCGCTCGGAGACGGCGACGGTGACGGCCGCACCGGGCCGGGTCCTTCATCACGCGCCTGATTGATCAGCCATATGCCGAAGCCCAGGAGAGCGAGGAGCAGCAACGCCACGAGCCCCAGGAGGATCGGCAGCCACCATCGGCGCGGCCCCTCGTTGTCGCCGGGCCCCCAGTCCGCGGGCGCCTGATCACGGACCGGCGCACCGCCCCATGGCGGAACCTCTGCCCGCCCCGCCCAGGATCCGGGTGTCGACGGCAACGGGGCGGTCTGGTCTCCTCCCGGCCGGTATGCCGTCTCATCACTCCGGGGCAACCGGGCGGTCTGGTCCCCGGGAGGGAGCGGCACCGTGTCGTCACGACGGGGCAGCGGGGCGGTCTCGTCGACGCCGGACGTACCCGTGTCGTGCGTCGGCCGCGCGCCCTCCGTTGGTTCGGAGTGGGGCTCGGCGTCCCGGTCGTGGAACGGATCGAATCTCTGCGTCTGGTCCGGGCCCTCGTCCCGGCCCGGTCCGCCCGGGCCGTGCGCCGGATCGCGGGGCTGCTGAGGGTCGTCGGCCATGTCACGTCCTCTCCGCGCCGCTGGCGATCCGGCCAACAGTGACCAACTTATCCCGTCTGTGCCCCATTCCGAGCCTCGGCACGTAAGCATCCGCGACTTCGGGGTGGACTCATGGCGCGGGGGATCCGCTCGGCGCGGCTCCGCAGAACAGCTTCACCCGGTCGTTCCACTGCCGCTCACCCGACGGGTCCGGATCCTGCCGCACCACCCGGCCGGACCGACCCGTCGGATATTCCGGGTAAAGGCCGTGATCGACGACCAGGGCCGCCGCGTCGGCGCAGGAAACACCCGTCACCGAGGGGACGGTGGCGGCGGGCGCGGCTCCCCCGACGTGCACCTTCACCGTGACGCCGCGGCGCACCATCACGCCCCCGGCCGGCTCCGTCCGCTCGACGCCGCGGTCGTCCCCCGACGCCGCGAAGACCAGTTGCACGCCGAGCCCGAGCGCGCGCATCTGCCGTCGGGCCGGTTCGAAGTCGACGCCGACCATGTCGGGAAGGACGAACTGCCCGGACTGTGGGCGCTCCGTCGCGGCGGAGGGCCGAACCGGCGAGGCCGTGACCGGCGCGGTGGCGGCGCGGGAGGGCGTCACCGAGGTCAGCGCAGGAGTGGGCGACCCGGAGGCGACGCCACCGGCGTTCTTCGACGGGTTGTCCCGGCCGGGATCGGCCAGCAGCCAACCGCCGATCGCACCGATCGCGCTGAGGAGCAGCAGCCCGGCAGCACCCGCCGCGATGAGCCTCGGACGACCCGGCGATCGGGATGTCGCGGCGTCGGTGCCGCCCCAGGTCGCGCTTCCGTCACTCATTGCGACCGCCTCACCATCCAGCAGGCCATGACCGTCCCGCCGATATCTCAGATCCGACCGTTACCAGTGTGCGGGCCCGGGGCAACTCGGGTCGTCCCGCTACGCCCGGTTACCGACGGAGTACGCGCGTCGACATCGATGCCCGCGGTTCGCCTCGCCAGCGGCTGAACGCTACGCTGCCCCGCATGGCCGTACGAGGCTGGGTTGGATCCGTCGCCGGCGCGATCGGCATCGCTGCTGGTGTGAGTGCCGCGCAGCTCGGGTTGGGCTATGGGCTCGGCATCATCGCCTGGTTGCCGGCCACGGACCGCGCCGGTGAGGCGGCCTGGGTCGCGAGCCTCGCCTGGGCGGCCTGGATCGGCGCGACGTCCACTGTCGTCGGCTCGGTCTGCGCCCAACGACTGTTCGCCGAGCGCACCCCGCAATCCACTCTGGACGGGGAACGGATGCGTCCGTCCGCCGTCGTCACCGTGCTCTCGCGGCTGGCACTCGCGACCGCGGCCGCGGTCGGTGCGCTCGTCACCGTCGCACTGGTCGCCGTGCCGGCGAGGGGGGCGACCCGCGCGGACACCTTCTCACCGCAGACGATCGCCGCGGGATACGCGGTGGTCGGCGTGGTCGGCGGGCTGCTCATGGCGATCTGGGCGCTCGCCTCGCGCGCGGCCGCCGCGAACGTGGTCGCCACCGTGGCGTGGCTGTGGCTGCTCGCCGTCGTGGCGGTCGTTGATGGTGCGCTCTCCGGACGAGGCCTGACCAGCGCGCAACTCGGCGTCTGGCAGATCACCACGGACAGCGACCGGTTCTGGTTCCGCGACTACTTCTACTGGCCGGGAGCGGTCCTGTCGCTCGGTTCGGCGCTGCTGATCGGTGCGCTCGCGGCATGGCCGGCGGCCCGACGATCGGAGAACCGCGTCGGTGGCGCGATCTCCGGCGGCGTCGGCCCGCTCCTCGTGGCCGCCGCCTATTTCCTGGCCGCGCCCCGGTTGGCGGGCATCCGCGCCGAGCAGTTGTCGGCGCATCTGATGGCGCCGTACGCGGTGATCGCCGGCCTCGCGGGCTCGGTGCTCATCACGGCGATGATCCAGCGCGCGCAGCCGTCGCCGCGTTCCGCCGACGCCGCCGCACCGGAGCACGACGAGCCCGCGCCTTCGCCGTCGGCCGAACAGAGCGACAATCCGCTGCCGACGGATCAACCGGCGCCCGTCTACACGCCGGCGCCCGTCGCGGAGCGACCCAGAAACCGACCGGCACGCGGGACCGCGGCGGTTTCCACCGCGGTCCGTCCCGTGGCGTCGTCCGTGCAGGACGCGCCGAAGGGAAAGCCGCGCCGCGCCGGCCGCCGACCGCAGTGACTGGCCGCAGACGCGCCTAACGACAGCGGCCGGCGGAGCAGGTTGCCCCGTCAGTCAGGGACCGGCCACGTGTGCACCGGGGCGTTGCTCCGCTGCAGCTCGCCGTAGCGCTGCAGCATCTCGTGCAGCGCTGCCGTGCGACTCATCCCGCGTCCGCGCTGGGCAGCCGACACCGCCTCGGTCTGCCAGACCGCGCCGTTACGGCCGGTGCGGCATCGCTCTTCGATGATCCCGAGCAGCCGGTCGCGGTCCGCCGGCCGGACCCCGAACCGGTCCAGCCCCGCGTACGCCTTGGGCAACAGCACGTCGAGAACCAGGTCCGTGACGCGCACCTCGCCCATACGCGGCCAGTAGACCGTGGCCGCGATGCCTCGCCGCGCCGCGGAATGGAAGTTTTCCTCGGCGGCGCTGAACGGCAGTTGACTCCAGATCGGACGATCTGCCTCGGCGAGCTCCCGCGCGAGTCCGAAGTAGAACGCCGCGTTGGCGAGCATGTCGACCACGGTGGGTCCCGCCGGCAGCACCCGGTTCTCCACCCGCAGGTGTGGACGCCCGTTCATAACGTCGTAAACCGGCCTGTTCCACCGGTAGACCGTGCCGTTGTGCAGCCGCAACTCCCCCAACATCGGCACGCCACCGTTGTGCAGCACCTCGACCGGGTCCTCGTCCTCGCAGATCGGGAGCAGCGGCGGGAAGTAGCGCACGTTCTCCTCGAACAGATCGAAGATCGACGTGATCCAGCGTTCGCCGAACCAGACGCGGGGCCGTACGCCCTGGGCCTTAAGCTCGTCGGGGCGCGTGTCAGTGGCCTGCTCGAAGAGGGCGACCCGCGTCTCGGCCCACAACTGCTTGCCGTAGAGGAAGGGAGAGTTGGCGCCGACCGCGACCTGGATGCCGGCGATGGCCTGCGAAGCGTTCCAGTAGTTGGCGAAGCTGTCCGGTGCGACCTGCAGATGGAACTGGACGCTGGTGCAGGCCGCCTCGGGCGCGATCGAGTCGGTGTAGGTCTGCAAGCGCTCCACGCCAGCGATGTCCAGGCCGATGTCCTCACCGCGGGCCGTGACGATCTGGTCGTTGAGCACCCGGTAGCGCTCGTTGGTCGAGAGGTTGTCCAGCACCAGGTGCCGAGGCGTGAGCGTCGGCAGGATGCCGATCAGGATGATCGTGGCGTGGGCCTTGACGGCCCGGTCCTCCGCCCGGCCGAGACTCGCCCGCAGGTCCTCTTCGTAGTCGGTGAAGCCGGCTCCTTCGATCAGCCGGGGGCGCGCGTTCAATTCGAGGTTGAACTGGCCCAACTCGGTCTGGAAGGTGGGATCGGCCAGGTTGGCCAGGATCTCGGCGTTGCGCATGGCCGGCTCGGCCTGACCGTCCACCAGATTGAGCTCGACCTCGAGGCCGGTGGTGGGGCGGTCGGCGTCGAAGCCGAAGTCGTCGAGCATCAAGGCGAAGACGTCGAGACATCGGCGCACCTTCTGCCGGTAGCGCACGCGGTCCTCTCGAGAGAACACGCCCGGCGGGACGTCCTTGCCCATGTGCCCTCCCGGCGCGAGGCGGTGTCGACGCGGTCCGGGGGCTATTGCCCACCGTGCAGCCCGATGCAACTTCCACGGTAAAAGCGCCGACTCCTCATGACCAGGGACACAGGAGGCAGCGGTCACCCGTACGTGACCGGGCGAGCGCGCTACGTCCACCTTTTCATATGTCGGCGCAGTCCTCCAGCAGAGATCGGAAACGCGTGTGTCCCGGCCACCACCGGTGACCGGGACACATGCGAGTCGTCATCAGGCCTGGCGGATCGCTTCGCCCTCAATCTCGATCTTGATCTTCTTGCCGACCAGCACGCCGCCCGTTTCCAGGGCCACGTTCCACGTCAGACCGAAGTCCTCGCGATCGATCTCGGTCGTCGCGGTGAAACCGAAGATGTCCTGCCCGTACGGGCTGCGGCCGACGCCCTCGAACTCGACCTCAAGCTCGACCGGACGGGTCACGTCCTTGATGGTCAGTTCGCCGGAGAGCACGAACTCCGTGCCGCTGTGCGACTTCACACCGGTGCTGCGGAACTCGACAGTCGGGAACTTCTCCGCGTCGAGGAAGTCGCCACTCTTGAGGTGCCCGTCGCGGTCGGCCTGGGCAGTGGTGATGCTGGCGGCGTTGAGAGTCGCCGTGACGGCGGACTGCAGGGGGTCCTCGCCGACGGTGATCGTGGCGGTCGCCTCGGTGAACTCACCGCGCACCTTGCTCACCATCATGTGCCGGGCGACGAAGCCGACCCGCTTGTGCGCCTGGTCGAGGTCGTAGGTGCCGGCGCTCGGGATGGTGACGCCGTTCCAGTCGCGGGTGTTGAGGTCGGTGGTCGTCATATGTCTCGCCTCTCCGGGAGCAAATAGTTGAGGATGCCAACGGCTGACGTAGCAATTATAGGCTACGCAATATTCCTCGTGTCAAGCACTGATAGGATGAACCGGTGAGCGAGAACATGTCCGACGACCCACGGATCACCGCAGTAGGCCTCTTCGTCGAGGCCCATGCCGGGCTGACCGCCCGGTTCGCCTCGCAGTTCGACGAGCACGATCTCTCTCCGGTCGAGTTCGAGGTCCTCATGCGGCTCTCGCGCTCGCCCGGGCTGCAGTTGCGGATGACCGACCTCGCCGCGCAGACCTCGCTCTCGACCAGCGGGGTGACGCGGGTGGTGGACCGGATGGAACGCGACGGCCTCCTCTGCCGACGCGCCTGCCCGTCGGACCGCCGCAGCTCGTTCGCGGTCCTCACGGAGGCCGGGCTGGCACGGTTGAACGAGACGCTCCCCGGTCATCTGCGCATCATCGATGAATGGTTCACCGGTCAGCTCACCCCGACCGCCTTGCAGAACCTGCTCGACGCACTGCGGACCGTGCGCGACGCCGTACACCCGGGCGCCACCGCCGGGAGCGCCGGCTCCGAGCCGGTCAACCCGCCGCCGGTATGACGCACGCCGCGGCGCGGGTGGGAGACCGGCAGAAAAAGCGGCAGAAGTGCATGCCATAAACGGACATTAGCTACTAATCAGACAGGCGTCCTGCGACACGCAGATACCGTGCACGGACGAGGCGCCACGGGGGGTGCCGGCGTGGGTGACGAACGCAAGGGGCTCTGTCGGGGAGCGTTCGTCCGCGCCGAACCGGGGGCGTGTCGACAGCCGGCACTGATCAGCCGTCAGGCGGTCAGCGCCGGCTGTCCACGCCGCCGCTCCTCCGCCGCTGCGTCGGGACCCCTAAATCCGCCGACCCGATCAGCGCGCGTTCCCGGGGCAACAGAGTGATCGCCCCCTGCTGGCAGACCGCCGCGAGCCGGTCGAGCGCCGACCTCCGCAGCGTCGGATCCTCCGTGCTCGCCACCAGGCCCACCAGCGCCTCCACCACGTCGCGCGGATCATGACCGCCGCGGTGCGCCTCGGCGGCCACCGCGAACCATTCCGCCGCCACCTCGCGCTCACCCCGCCGCAGCGCGATCGTCGCCTCGACAGCGGCGCAGACCGCGTCGTCGGCGCCGTCCGGACCGGCTCCACCCGACCCCGCCTGCGCACGCAACTCGGCCAGGACCTCCGCCGCCTCCGTCAGCCGGCCATCCTGCGCCAGCGCCAGACCGATCGTGCCGAGCAGCCCACGCCGGTGTCCCGGGTCGCCGAGCTCGGTCAGTGCGCCGAGAACGCGCCGGCCGCGGATCACCGCATCGCCGTACCGGCCGTCGAGCCGGACCAACTCGGCCAGGTTGGCCCGGACGAGTGCCCGGAGCCGCTCCTCACCGCACTGTGCCGCGAGCCGGTCCACCGCGGCCAGTCGGCGTCGCGCCGCCCGCAGCTCACCGCGCCGCATCTCATGCCACGTCAGGTTGTGCTGCGCCACCATCATGTCGCGGACCCGGTTCTCCCGGCCCGCCAGTTCGAGCATCGCCTCGCCATGCCGCTGGGCCTCGGCGTAGCCACCCGCCGCGCTCCAGAGCACGCCGAGCACGGCGTGCGTCGCCAGCTCGCCGGTCACGTCGCCGAGGCGCTGGAACTCCGCCAGCGCCGACCGCGCCGCCGGCAACTCCTGCGGTCCGGCGCCGTGCTCGACCGCGAGCTGCGCGACGCCCACCTGTGCCCAGGCCCGTACCGCGGGGTCGGCGTCGGCCGTCCGCGGATCGTCCAGCAGGCGGCGCAGCCACTGTCGTCCGGTCACGTCCCGGCCCCGGAACCGCCACCATCGCGGAAGGCTCGACGCCAGGCAGAGCGCGGTGTGCGGATCATCGGTGGCGGAGTGGGCGAGCGCGGCCCCCAGGTCGCTGCTCACCTCGTCCAACCGCCCGACCGCGGCGGTGAGGTCCGCGCCCGTCAGCTCCGGAGCGATCCGCGCGGCGAGCCCGGCGAAGATCACGGCGTGGCGGCGCCGCACCGCCGTCAGCTCACCCTTCGCCGCCGCCCGCTCGGCGGCGAAATCCCGTACGACGTCCAGCAGCCGGAACCGGAACGGCCCGGTCCCCCGCGCGTTCAGCAGGCCGAGCGCCATCAGACGGTCGAGGAGCGGCACCGGGTCGCTGTCGAACGGTCCAGCCGGATCCGGCCCGCCGCTCAGCATCCCCTCCGCCAGCTCCACGGACCACCGGTTACGGAACACCGAAAGCCGGCGTAGCGCGCTGCGCTCGTCCGGAGCGAGCAGACGGTAGCTCGCGGCGACCGCGTCCCGCAGCGTCACCGCGACGGCCTGCCGGGTCGTCGACGGAGCGGCCAGGTCCAGCATCCGGTCGCCGTACCGGTCGAGGATCTCGTTCAGGTCGAGGACGCGGCCGCGGGCCGCGGCCAGTTCGAGGGCGAGTGGCAGACCACCGAGGCGACGTACCAGGCGGACCAGGGCGGAGACCTCGGCCGGATCGAGCGGGTCGCGACGGACCTGACGCAGCCGGGCGAGGAAGAGCGCCGCCGCCGGGTAACCGGCGACGACCTCAAGTTGGGGCTCGACGTCGGCGGGCGGCACCTCCAGCGGTGTCACCGGCCACACCCGCTCCCCGGCGAGCCCGATCGGGTGCCGGCCGGTCGCCAGCACCCGCAGCCTCGGCATCGCCGCCGCGAGCTGGTGCAGCGCCTCGGCCACCGCTTCCGGTGCGCGTTCGACCGCGTCGACGAGGAGCAGTGCCGGGGCGTCGGCGAGCCGGGTGGCGAGTTCGGCGGCACGGCCGGCACCGAATACGGCCGCGACGGCGGTCAGCACGTCGCCGACCGTCGAAAGCTCGGCGACGACGATGCCCGCGGTTGGACCCGGGTGCTGGTCGGCGATCCGCTGGGCCACCGCGAGGGCGAGCCTCGTCTTACCGGCGCCGGCGAGCCCGACCAGGCTCACCACCGACGCGTGGCCACCGACGACCAGGTCCGCGACCTCGGTGACATCGCCGTCCCGCCCGATCAGATGGCCGGGGGCGGGCAGACCTCGGGTGAGCGACGGCCATCCGTCGGACGCCACCGGGTCGGGGACGCTCGTCGCGATCGCACCGCCATCCGGTGCCCCCGCTCCGGGCGGGAGCACCGGGCCGCGGGCGGCGGCGAAGAAGTCCGCCCGGTCGCGCCCGACGAGCCCGATTGCGCCGGCGAGAAGCTCCACCGTCGTTCGCTGCGGGCGCGAGGAACGACCCCGTTCCAGATCACGCACCGTACGGACGCCGACGCCGGCCCGCGCGGCAAGATCGACCTGGGTCAGCCCGGCCGCCAGCCGCCGCCGGCGCAACAGCCCGCCGAAACCGACCATGCCCTGGTCAGGGCCATGATCCAGCGTCATGGGGTGGAAGACTACGCACACCCCGCGAGCCGCGTCAGCCGTAAGTCGCGGTGCCGACCGACGAAGGTTCGGATATCCGACAGCCGCCGGTCGGCTCCCTACGAAGGCCCTACAGGCCGAGATCCCGGGCGATGATCATCCGCTGCACCTCGGACGTCCCCTCACCGATCTCCAGGATCTTCGAGTCCCGCCAGAAACGCGCCACCGGGAACTCGTTCATGAAGCCGTACCCACCGTGGATCTGGGTGGCCTCCCGCGCGTTGTCGACCGCGCTCTCGCTGGCGTACAGCTTCGCTATCGCCGCCTGGCGCTTGAAGTCCTCGCCGGCCAGCATCCGCGCCGCCGCGTCGTAGTACGCAAGCCGGGCAGTGTGCGCCCGCAGTTCCATGTCCGCGATCTTGAACTGGATCGCCTGGAAGTTGCCGATCGGCCGGCCGAAGGCCTGGCGCTCCTTGGCGTAGCGGATCGACTCGTCGACGCAGCCCTGGGCCAACCCCACAGCGAGCGCGGCGATCGCGATCCGTCCCTCGTCGAGGATCTGCAGGAACTGGGCGAACCCGCGGCCGCGCTCACCGAGCAGGTTCTCGGCCGGAACGCGGCAGTCCTCGAAGGTCAACTCATGGGTGTCCGACGCGCACCACCCGACCTTCGAATATCCGGGCGCGACCGTGAAGCCGGGCGTGCCCGAGGGCACGATGATCGTGGAGAGTTCCTTGGACCCGTCCGGCTTGACGCCGGTCACCGCGGTGACCGTGACAAGGGCGGTGATATCGGTCCCGGAGTTCGTGATGAACGCCTTCGAACCGTTGATCACCCACTCGTCGCCGTCGAGCACCGCGCGGGTCGCGGTGCCGCCAGCGTCGGAACCGAAGCCCGGCTCGGTCAGGCCGAACCCCGCCAGCGCCTCACCCGCGACGAGTTTCGGCAGCCACCGTTCCTTCTGCTCCGCGGTGCCGAAGCGGTAGATCGGCATGGCGCCGAGCGAGATGGCGGCCTCCAGCGTGATCGCCACGCTGGAGTCGACCCGGGCCAACTCCTCCAGGGCCAGGCAGAGTGCGAAGTAGTCGCCACCCATGCCGCCGTGCTCCTCGGGGAACGGCAGGCCGAACAGCCCCATCTTCCCCATTTGCCGGACGATGTCGTACGGGAAGGTGTGTTGCTCGTAGTGCTCCGCGATGACCGGCGCGACCACCTCGCGCGCGAAATCGCGGACGCTCTGCCGCAGCGCTTCGTGCTCCTCGTTGAGCCTGAAGTCCATCGTTCCTCCTAGATCACCTGCGACGACCGGTGGCGCGGCGCGGACCATGCCCGGCCCGCCACCGGGCGCTCAGACGGGTGTCACGCCGTGGCGTCGACGCGAGAAATGGCGGTCCTTACCGCGGGCGGCGGCGAAGCGCCGCACGAGTTCGGACCGGAGCGCGTGCGGCTCGACGATCGCGTCGACCACCAGTTCGCTGGCGAGGCGGACCACGTCGATGTCGCGCTCGTACTCCTCGCGGCGCGCCGCGACGAAGGCCGCGCGCTCATCGGCGTCCTCGATGGCGGCGATCTTGTTGGCGTAGACCGCGTTGACGGCCGCCTCCGCGCCCATCACCGCGATCTTCGCGGTCGGCAGCGCGATCGTCGCGTCGGGCTCGAAGCCGGGACCCGCCATCGCGTACAGACCCGCCCCGTACGCCTTGCGGACCACGACGCAGATCTTCGGGACCGTCGCCTCCGAGATGGCGGTGATCATCTTGGCGCCGTGCCGGATGATGCCCTGCTTCTCCACCGCCGCGCCGACCATGAAGCCGGGCACGTCCGACAGGAAGAGCAGTGGCACGTTGAAAGCATCGCAGAGCTGGACGAAGCGGGTGGCCTTGTCGGCGGAGTCGACGAAGAGGACCCCGCCCTTGAACATCGAGTTGTTCGCGACCACCCCGACGACCTCGCCGTGCAGCCGTCCGAACCCGATGGTCAACTCCTTGGCCCACAACGCCTGGATCTCCAGGAACGAGCCGTCGTCGAGCAGCCCCTTGACGTAGCGGCGCATGTCGAACGCCTGCCGCTCATTCGCCGGCACGAGCGCCGCGAGGTCCACCTTGGACGACGACTCGACCGGGGCCGCGACCGGCGGGTTCTGGGTCCAGTTGTCCGGTAGGTAGGAGAGATAGTCCTTGACCACGGCCAGCGCGTCGGCCTCGGTCTTGCAGAGGAAGTGGCCCACCCCCGACTCGGCGCAGTGCACCCGCGCGCCGCCCATCGCTTCGAGCGTGGTCTTCTCGCCGGTCACCATCTCGACCATGCGGTCCGAGCCGAGGTACATGCTCGCGTTGCCCTCGACCATCGCGACCACATCGCAGAAGGCCGGGATGTAGGCGCCACCGGCGGCCGAGGGGCCGAAGAGCGCGCAGACCTGCGGAATCGCGCCGGAGGCACGGACCTGGTTCCAGAAAATCTTGCCGGCGCCGCGGCGGCCCGGGAAGAGGTCGACCTGGTCGGTGATCCGGGCGCCCGCCGAGTCGACGAGGTAGACCATCGGCTGCCCCGTCGAGTACGCGCGCTCGATGATCCGAATGATCTTCTCGACCGTCCGGGCGCCCCACGAGCCGGCCTTGACCGTCGAGTCGTTGGCCATGAGGCAGACCGGACGCCCGTCGATGGTGGCGACGCCGGTGACCACGCCGTCGGCGGGCAGCCCTTCGGCCATCGCGTTGGCGTAGAGACCATCCTCCACAAACGAGCCCTCATCGACGAGCAGCGCGATGCGCTCCCGCGCGAAAAGCTTGCCCTTCGCGGCGTTGGCCGCGTGGTACTTTTCGGCACCGCCGGCGCGGGCCCGCTTGCGCAGTTGCTCCAGCGCCTCACCGTCGAGCGTCACGTGGACTCCCTCGCCATCACCGACCTGAACGATCGTTAGGCTAGCGCATCGAGGCATGGCGCGGCGAGTCGGCAGGGCCCGAGAAATCACATGGCACGAGGGGCCTCCGCTGGATGCGGAGACCCCTGGAGAGCGTCAGATCGGAGCGGCTCAGGCGATCGGCAGCCCGGCCAGCAGCTTCTTCGCGTTCAACTGCTTGGTCGCCGCCTTGAGCTGCTTCGCGGCCTGGTTGCCGGCCTTGTTGACCGCCTGGTTGCCGTAGCCGGGCTGCTGGTTGCCGTAGCCACCGTCGTCGTCGCCCGCGCCACCGTCGGTGTTGCCACAGGCGGCCATGCCGATGCCGTTACCCAGCGGGCCCGGCCCGGTGCCGCACCTGTGACAGCCCGGACGTTTCGTCCGGTATGACCCCAAATGTCATGGGTAACGAAGAGATCCTGGACGAGTCACGCGTCTATTCGAAATAACTGCGCGCTACACCAAACGGGTACGCGGACCGGCCCGCAATACGCCGGACGGCAACTGCCGCCCCACCAATTCCTCGGCGAGCGCCGCCGCCTCGATCATTGCGTCGAGATCGATCCCGGTTTCAATCCCCATGTCGTGCAGCATGTGCACCACTTCCTCGGTGGCCACGTTGCCGCTCGCCCCCGGCGCGTACGGGCAGCCGCCCAGGCCACCGACGCTGGCGTCGAACTCGGTGACCCCGAGTTCGAGCGCGGCGAGGATGTTGGCCAGCCCCGTACCTCTGGTGTTGTGGAAGTGCAGCAGCAGCGGGGCCTCGCCATGACGCTCGCGCACGGCCCCCAGCAGCTCGCGTACCCGTCGGGGGGTCCCCATGCCGGTGGTGTCACCGAACGCGATCCGGTCGGCGCCATCGGCCCGGACCCGGTCCACGATGCCGGCCACCCGGATCGGGTCGATGTCCCCCTCGTACGGGCAGCCGAAGCTCGTCGCGACGATGACCTCGACCTGCGCCCCGGCATCGTGCACGAGCGAGATCAGCGCCGCGATGTCGTCGAGCGACTCCGCCGTCGAGCGGTTGACGTTCCTGCGGTTGTGCGTGTCGCTGGCCGACACCACCACTTCGATCTCGGTGAAGCCGGCGGCAAGGGCGCGCTGGGCGCCGCGGGAGTTGGGCACCAGGGCCGAGTAGCGCAGACCCGGGGTCTTCGCCGCCCGCTGCCACACCTCGTCGGCGTCCGCCATCTGCGGGATCGCCTTCGGATGGACGAAGGAGACGGCCTCGATCCGTCCGACGCCGGTGGCCGAGAGCGCGTCGATCAGCCGTACCTTCGCCCCGGTCGGCACCGGCTCCTCGTTCTGCAGCCCGTCGCGCGGGCCGACCTCGCGGATCGACACCGAATCCGGCAGTCCTGCCATCGGTCACCTCACTGTGACGTAGCCCTGAATATTGTCGCGCGCGACCGTGCCCCGCCTCCCCCACAGGAAACACGCGGGAGGCAGAGCAACGGAAGCCGTGCCGGTCGCCCGGGAGCGGTCAGCGCATCCGGCCGACGATGCCGGTGTCGTAGTCGCCGGAGAGGAACTCGGCGTTGTCGAGCAGTTCGGCGAAGAACGGCAGGTTGCACTTCGGGCCGGCGATGGCGAAGTCGCCCACCGCCGTCCGCGCCCGCGCGACCGCCTCGTCCCGGTCCGCGCCGTAGACGATCAACTTGGCCATCAGGGAGTCGTAGAACGGGGTGACGGTGGTGCCGGCGGCGTAGCCGGAGTCGACCCGCACCCCGTCGCCGGCCGGCTCGACCCACGTCGTGATCGCTCCCGGGCCCGGCAGGAACCGCTTCGGGTCCTCGGCGTTGATCCGCAGCTCGATCGCGTGGCCGCGGGGGGTGAGAGCGTCCGGGTCGAAGGTCGGCGCGAGGCCGGCCGCCACCCGCAGCTGCTCCTCCACGAGGTCCACGCCGTAGACCAGCTCGGTCACCGGGTGCTCCACCTGGAGCCGCGTGTTCATCTCCAGGAAGAAGAACTGCCCGGCCGTCGGGTCGAGCAGGCACTCCACCGTCCCGGCGTTGCGGTAGCCCACCGCCTCACCGGCCCGCACCGCCGCCGCGAGAAGCTCGGCGCGGAGCTCGGGCGAGACCGCCGGCGAGGGCGACTCCTCGACCAGCTTCTGGTTGCGGCGCTGGACGGAGCACTCGCGCTCGCCGAGCGCCACGACGCGCCCGTCGGCCAGCCCGAGAATCTGGACCTCCACGTGGCGGACCCGCGGGAAGTACCGCTCGATCAGCACCGAACCGTCGCCGAACATCCGCTCGGCGAAGGCGCGGACCTTCTCGTACTCGGCGCGCAGGGCCGGCTCGTCGACGGCGACCCCCATGCCCATGCCTCCGCCGCCCGCAGCGGCCTTGACCATCACCGGGTAGCCGATGTCGGCGGCAGCGGTGACCGCGGCGTCGGCGTCGGCCGCCGGGTCGGTGGTGCCGGGCGCGACCGGGACACCGGCGGCGGCCATCAGGTTACGAGCGTTGATCTTGTCGCCCATCGCGGTGATCGCGTCGGCGCCGGGGCCGACCCAGATCAGGCCGTTGGCCTCGACCGTACGGGCGAAGTCCGCGTTCTCGGACAGGAAGCCGTAGCCGGGGTGAATCGCCTGTGCGCCGGTGCTCTTCGCAGCGGCGAGGATCGCCTCGGTGTTGCGGTAGCTCTGCGCGGGGTTGGCCGGTCCGACGCAGATCGCCTCATCGGCCTCGGTCACGAACGGCATGCCCGCGTCCGCCTCGGAGTGCACCGCGATCGCGCGGATGCCGAGCCGCCGGGCGGTGCGGATGATCCGGCGGGCGATCTCGCCCCGGTTGGCGACGAGAAGCGACTCGATCATGTCTTTCCCTTTCGGTTGCGCGCGGTGCCTAGCCAAGCAGGGCGGCGAGGGTGGCCGCCCGCAGCAGCGTCGCGCGGAGCTCCCGGTCGACCTCACCGCCGAGGAACGGGGTGGAGTTCATCAGACCGAAGGCGGCGTGCGCCAGCACGCGGGCCTCGGCCGGGGAGAGTTCGGCGCGCAGAGCGGTCAGTACGGTGACCCACTCTTCGACGTAGAGCCGCTGCAGCCGGCGGATCTGTCGGCGTGGCTCCTCCGGCAGTCGGTCGAGTTCATGCAGGTGCAGCGCGATGACCGCGGGATTGGCCAGAGCGAACTCGACGTGGAAGTCGATCAGCGACTCCAGCGCCTTCCGCGTGTCGCCCGGGTGCTCCGCGACCCGCGCCCGCCCGCCCTCGAGCAGCCCTTCGCTCACCGGAATCAGCGCGGCGACGAGCATCGCTTCCTTGCCGGCGAAGTGGTGGTAGAGGGCGGGACCGGTCACCCCGGCCGCGGCGCCGACGTCATCCATCGACACGCCGTGATATCCACGCGATGCGAAGAGTCCTACCGCGATTTCCAGGATCTCGTCCCGACGCGACCGCCGACGCGGCGCGCTTCCCGTCACCCGTTGCTCCACCGTCACCCGGCCAGCCTAATCACCTGTCAATCGTCGGCTCCTGAACGGTTACTCAGTCCCACCCCTTGCCACTCCTCCACCCACGTCGCGCCCGGCCGGCGGCGTCCCGGCCCGCCGTCCGCTCCCGCTCAGGCCGGTGTTACTTGACCCTCGACCCGGTCGAGGCCCAAAGGTCACACCCGGCGGTACGGACGGCAGCGCGACGGGGGCGGTCACTCATGACGAACACGGCAACAGCGGCGTCGACCGGCTCGGCCGATCAAGCCGGTCGGCTCGGTCCGGCCTACTGGCGGCTCTGGAGCGCCACGGTGGTCTCGCGCCTCGGCGACGCGTTACGCGTACCAGCGTTGGCGCTGCTCGCCGCGACGGTGACCCGCGATCCCCGCCTGGTCGCCACGGTGGTCGTCGCCGGTCACCTGGCTCCGCTGCTGCTCGGCGTGATCGGCGGCGTGTACGCCGATCGGTGGGACCCGCGGCGCACGATGGCCACGGTTGACGCGCTGCGCGCCGCGCTGGTCGCGGCCTTCGCCGTGGTGGTCGCGACCGGGCACGCGGGGATCATGTCGCTCGCCGCGTGCGCGTTCACGCTCGCCGCCCTCGGGATCTTCTTCGACGCTTCGGCGTTCGCCGTCCTGCCGTCGCTGGTGCCGGCCGAGCGGCTACCCACCGCCAACGGGCGGCTCCAGGCCGGCGCCGCGGTCGCGGGCGGCTTCGTCGGCGCCCCGGCGGCCGGGATGCTGTTCGCCGTCGCCACGGCGCTGCCGTTCGCGATCGACGCCGTTTCCTTCGCGATCGCCGCGACGGTGGCATTGACCCTGCGACCCGCCCCCGATCGGACCGGGTCGGCGCCGGCACCAGCACGACGCAGCGTGTGCCGGGAGGCCGGCGACGGACTGCGCTGGATCTGGCGGGACCGCATGCTCCGCCTGATCACCGCGCTGACGGCGGTCACCAACATGGCGATCAGCGGCCTGATCGCCGTCCTCGTGCTCTTCGCCCTCGACACGCTCGCGGTGCCGCAGGCCAGCTACGGGTTGTTCATGTCCACCGCGGTGCTCGGCGCCCTCGCCGGCGCGCTGACGGCCGGGCGGCTGGCCCGGCGACTCGGCACCCTGCGCACGCTGGGCTGGGTGCTCGCGATCGAGACGCTCGCACTGGCCACCCTGGCGCTGTCCCGTCACCCGCTCCCCGGCGCGCTGGCGCTGGCCGCCTTCTCGGCCGGCACCGTCACCTGGAACGCCCTCTGGGCCGCCTACGGACAGCAGCGTGTGCCGGCCGGCTTGTTGGGCAGGGTGGGAAGTTCGCAACGGATGGTCGGGCTGATCACCGCGCCGATCGGCGCGGCCGCCGCCGGCATGGTCGCCCACGCTGCCGGGGTCGGATCGGTCGTGGTCGCCGCCGCGATCCTGTTCGCGCTGGTCACCGCCGTGGCATGGCCGGTGTTGCGGCGGGGCGCGCCGACCGGGTAGCCCACCAGTGGCGGGAGGCGAGACCGGCGAGCATCGCCCCGGTCGCGTTGACCAGCACATCGTCGACGGAGGAGACCCGGTGCAGGTCAAGTTGGTACTGGAGCAGTTCGACGAACGCCGAACCGGCGGCCCCGAGCACGAAAAGCCGCACCGGGCCCGCCAGCGCGGCGAGCCTGATCGGCGCGCAGAAACCCAACGCAGCGAAGACCAGCAGATTGCCGCCGATCTGCACGGTGGCGAAGACCGGACCGACGCTGAGCTGCCCGGTCAGATCCCGCAGCGGCACCAGGTGGACCTCGGCCGGAGCCGATCCGGGCGACAGGATCATCCAGATCCAGGGCACCGTCCCGGCGACCATGCCCACCTCCGTGAGGCTGCGCACCCACGCCAGGGACGCCGGCATGCCCCGTCGCCGCCGCCACAGCGTCAACGCAAGGACCACGAGTGCCATGAGCGGTAGCGCCAGGAACGACGCGACCAGCACGTCACCCCACTGCTGCCAGACCTGCGTCACCGCAGCAGGTTAGCCGGAGACCGCGGCTACGGGGTGATGCCGCCCGGCTCGTCGCCGCGCGCGACGGGGGCCCGGACCAGGTTGCCCCACTCCGTCCACGACCCGTCGTAGTTGCGCACCTGCGGGTAGCCGAGCAGGTGCCGCAGCACGAACCAGGTGTGGCTGGACCGCTCGCCGATGCGGCAGTAGGCGATGATGTCGTCCGCCGGCGACAGGCCCAGTTGATCGGCGTAGATCGCGCGCAGCTCCTCGACCGGCTTGAACGAGCCGTCGGAGTTGGCCGCCGACTTCCAGGGCTTGTTCACCGCGCCGGGGATGTGCCCGCCGCGCATCGCCCCCTCCTGCGGATAGTCCGGCATGGAGAGCAGTTCACCGCTGTACTCCCCCGGCGACCGCACGTCGACCATCGGCCGCCCCGCGGACATGTGCGCCATCACCTGGTCGCGGAACGCGCGGATCTGCGCATCCTCGCGCACCGGCACCGGGTAGTCCGCGCGCGGCCGTGCCACCCGCTCCCGGCTCAGCTCCCGCCCTTCGGCGATCCACTTCTGCCGGCCCCCGTCGAGCAGCCGAACATCGGGATGGCCGAACAGCTCGAACACCCAGAGCGCGTACGCGGCCCACCAGTTGAAGTTGTCGCCGTAGAAGACGACGGTGTCGTCGCGGCCGATGCCCTTCGCCGCACAGAGCTTGGCGAACCCGTCGGCATCCAGGTAGTCGCGGCTGAGCTGATCGTTGAGTTCGGTGTGCCAGTCGACCTTGACCGCGCCCGGAATATGCCCCGTCTCGTAGAGCAGCACGTCCTCGTCGGACTCCACCACCACGAGCCCCGCGGCGCCGAGATTCTCGGCCAGCCACTCCGTGGTCACCAGCCGCTCCGGCTCGGCATAACCCTGCAGGCTCGGTGCGGGATCCTTCGGTACAGCCATGTGCTGACCGTATCCCGCGCGGATGTCCCCGTGGATTGTGACCCTCAACCCGGGGCGCCCGTCCACGTGATTCCGGCCCACCGCCCGAGCGTGCGGGACCCAGCCCAGATGAGCTTACGGGAGCAAACGGACAACGGAGCGGACAACCGCTTGTACCGGTCGTAACAGAAGATCCGACGCCGGCCGGGACTCAGTCGGTGAACGGAGTCAGCGTGGGGCGCTTCGCGGTCACCGTGTCGCCGGACGATCGCCCCGTCAGCCGCCGCCTGATCCAGGGGGCCAGGTGCTGCCCGGCCCAGCGCAGGTCGGCGCTGCGGGCCGCGAGCCACGGCGTCGGTGCCGGCCGCGGCGGGACCAGCAGCCACTCCGGGTCGGCATCGACACCGAGCGCGGTCAGCACCCGCGCGGCGACCCGCCGGTGACCGTGCTCGGACAGGTGCAGCCGGTCGAGACTCCACATCTGCGGGTGGCGGAACGCGTCGTCGGCGTAGAGGTCGACCAGGGTCGCGCCGTGCCGCTCCGCCGTCTCCCCCACCGCCTTGTTGAGGATCGCGACCCGCGGCGCGACGAGCCGCTGCCCGGGGAGCCGGGCCATCACGTCCGCGAAGCGGAACAGCAGGACGTCGGCGCCGCCGGCCCGCAGTGCGCCGACGACCGCGTCGAAGCGCTCCATCAGGACGTGCGGGTCGAAGTTGCGGCGCAGCACGTCGTTCCCGCCGGCCGCGAAGCTGATCAGGTCGGGGCGCATCGCGAGCGCCGCCGGCACCTGCTCGGCGACCACGCCGGTGAAGAGCCGGCCCCGGATGGCGAGGTTGGCGTACCCGAAGTCGGGGCCCGCCTGCGCGGCCAACGCGGTCGCGACCAGGTCCGCCCACCCGCGGTAGGTGCCGTCCGGGTACGCGTCATCCATCCCCTCGGTGAAGCTGTCCCCGACCGCTACGAAGCTGCGCCAGCGCACGTCCCGCCCCCTGCCCGTACTCCATCAGTCGTGCCGGCCAGTTTGACACCCGGCGCGGCCGCGGCTGCGCCGACCGTCCCCGCACGTGGCGCAGACCGCACGCGTCGGCCCCCTTCGGAATTTCGTCGACAGTCCCGGTGGGCCGTGTCAGGCTGCGCGGATGCTGCTGCGGATGTCGACGTTGATGCTGCGTACGCTCCGGGACGATCCGGCCGAGGCCGAGGTGCCCAGCCACCGGTTGCTGTTGCGCGCCGGCTACATCCGGCGGGCCGCGCCGGGGGGCTACACCTGGCTGCCGCTGGGCAAGCTGGTCCTCGACCGGGTGGCGCAGGTGGTGCGGGAGGAGATGGCCGCCATCGGCGGCCAGGAGGTGCACTTTCCGGCGCTACTGCCGCGGCAACCGTACGAGACGAGCGGGCGGTGGGCCGAGTACGGCGACGACATCTTCACCCTGGCCGACCGGCGCGGAGCGGAGCACCTGCTGGCTCCGACGCACGAGGAGATCGCCGCGCTGCTCGTGCGGGACGTGTTCAGTTCGTACCGCGACTTCCCGGTGACGATCTACCAGGTGCAGACGAAGTTCCGCGACGAGGCGCGGCCGCGGGCGGGGCTCCTGCGCGGGCGCGAGTTCCTGATGAAGGACGCCTACTCGTTCGACCTGGACGACACGGGCCTCCAGGCGGCGTACGACCGGCACCGGGTGGCCTATCAGCGCATCTTCGACCGTCTCGGCCTGGACTACACGATCGTCGCGGCGATGTCCGGGTCGATGGGCGGGACGGCGTCGGAGGAGTTCCTCGCCGCGACCCCCGTCGGGGAGGACAGCTTCGTCGGCTGCACCCGGTGTGACTACGCCGCCAACACCGAAGCCGTCATCACGCCGACGCCCACGGTGGGTGACCCCGCGGCACACCCGTCGATGTCGGTCCACGACACCCCGGACACCCCGACGATCGAGACGCTGGTGGCGCTCGCCAACGACCGGCGCCTCGGTGGGCGCGCCGACTGGACGTCCGCGGACACCCTCAAGAACGTGGTCGTCACCGTCGAACGCCCGGACCGGGACACACCCGAACTACTGGTGATAGGTGTGCCCGGCGACCGGGAGGTGGACCTCAAGCGGGTCGGGGCGGCACTGCACCCGGCCACCGTGGCGATGTTCGACGGCTTCGCCGAGCACCCCGAGTTGGTGCGGGGCTACATCGGCCCGCAACTCCTGGCCAAGCTCGGCATCCGCTACCTGGTCGATCCCCGCGTGGTGTCCGGCAGCGGCTGGCTGACGGGCGCCAACGAGCCGGGCCGGCACGCGGTCGACGTGGTCTGCGGGCGGGACTTCACCCCGGACGGCACGATCGAGGCCGCCGAGGTCCGGGCCGGCGACCCCTGCCCCAGTTGCGGCTCCGCACTGACCATGCGGCGCGGCATCGAGATCGGCCACATCTTCCAGCTGGGCCGCCGGTTCACGGACGCGTTCGAGGTGGACGTCCTCGGTCCGGAGGGGAAGCCGGTGCGGCTGACGATGGGTTGTTACGGCATCGGTGTCTCGCGGGCGGTGGCGGCGATCGCCGAGCAGCATCATGACGAGCGGGGTCTGATCTGGCCGGCGGCGGTGGCGCCGTGCGACGTGCACGTCATCCACGCCGGCAAGGGCCCGCAGGTCGACGCCGCGCTTCGGATCGCCGACGACCTCGCGGCCCGTGGGCTGCGGGTGCTCCTCGACGACCGGCCGCACGTCTCGGCCGGGGTGAAGTTCACCGACGCGGAGCTGGTCGGCGTGCCGCGCGCTGTCGTGGTCGGTCGCCGCCTGACCGACGGGTACGTGGAACTGCGCGACCGTGTGACGGGTGACCGCGGTGACGTCCCGGTTGGGGACATCGTGACTCGTGTGCTCGACGGGGTGTAACGCGGCCATCAGCGGGTATCCGCAGGGTATCGACGTTTCGACCCCCCGGAGGCTCTCATGACAAATCACAGGGTCGCCGACCTGATGACGAAGCAGGTCATCTATCTACCGGCGGAAACCACACTGGAGGAAGCCGCGCGCGCGATGCGGGACGCGGACATCGGTGACGTGGTGGTGACCGACGGCCCCAATCTCGCCGGGATGGTCACCGACCGGGACATCGTGGTGCGTGCGATCGCCGAACGGAAGGACCCGGCCCAGACGACGATCGGCTCGGTCGCGACGAAGGAGATCGTGCTGATCGAGCAGAACGCGAGCCCCGCCGACGCCGCCCGCCTGATGCGCAGCCGCGCGGTACGTCGTGTGCTGGTCTGCGACGCCGACCGGCAACTGGTGGGCATCATCTCCCTCGGCGATCTGGCGATGCTGATGGACCCGGATTCCGCGCTGAGCGACATCAGCGAGGCCAGCGCCAACAACTGACCTGCCGACGCTTTCGGGCCTGCCGACGCCTCGGC
>NZ_JBFANZ010000039.1:0-52766 GCF_040659735.1 Micromonospora sp. NPDC049679 | reverse complement strand
AAAACCGTAAACGATTCCAGCCGGCCCGGGAATAAATCAAATTGGCACTGGCTTATCAAGCACCCTGTTGAGTTCTCAAAGAACAAACACACACCTCAGACAACCCCTCCACCAGGAGAGACGCCCTCGGGGCAACTCCTCAATCTTACACGCCCCGCTCCGAAAGTCAAGCCCCAACCTCAGGACCCGAAAATCATCACCCAGACGCCCCCACAACACACACCACCGCCACAGCAGCGATCACATCAGGGGAGAAACCGCAGACCGGCCGATCACCACATCACTGCGGCACATCCGCCCGGCTCCTGCCGGCCCCAACACTCTACCCGGTCAGCACCGCGATCCCAAACCAGCCGATCGCACCACCCGGAACCAGCCTCACGTCGAGCAAAACCCAACACGAACCCGGAAAGTTCCCGCAGCTCCGGCCTCCGGCATTTCTACCGTCTCGTCCGTTCCCTGCGGGCAGAGAGAAAGTTACTCGGCCGGTCACCCGGACGCAAATCCGGGATCGGGCACGTGTCGTTCAACCGTGGGTGGGTGGGCGTTGTTCCCGGCTACGCGAGAAGCACACCGATGACCGCGAGCCCGACGATCGCTCCCCCGGTGACGAGCAGCGCGGTGGTCATCCGGGACGGGCCGCGCCGGACGAGCCGGTGCACGGAGACGAGTACCGCGAGGAGCACCCCGCCGGCGATGACCAGCTGCCAGAACGGCAGCAGCAACGCCGACAGCGCGTCTGCGGCGAGGAGCGTCGGTGCGGCAGGCATGGGTGTCACTCTGGCACCCGAAAGGCCTGAGCGCCCGACCTGGTCGGCGCGTTCCCCTCGTTACCCTGCCCTGCCGCTCTCACAGGCGCCGGTTCGCCAGGCTGGGCAGCTCGGCGCGGATGGCACCCAGCCGGCCCAGGTCGAGGTCCGCGACCGCGATGCTCACCGTGTCGGGCGCCTGGGCTAGCACGGTCCCCCACGGGTCGACCACCATGCTGCGGCCGAAGCAGGTGCGCCCCGGGTCGTGGTCGCCGATCTGCCCCGCCGCCACGACGTAACACTGGTTTTCGATCGCCCTCGCGCGCAACAGGACCTCCCAGTGGTCCCGCCCCGTATGCAGCATGAACGCGGCCGGAACGACGAGCACCTGGGCCCCACCGTCCACGGTGAGTCGACGGTAGAGCTCCGGGAAGCGCAGGTCGTAACAGATGGAGAGACCGACCCGTACCCCGTCGATCTCGACCACGACGGTCTCGGCGCCCGGCGCGACACCGCGGGACTCCAGGTAGGAGACGCGGCCGGGGATCTCCACGTCGTACAGATGGATTTTGCGGTAGCTGGCGGCGAGCCGCCCGTCGCGGTCGAAGACCAGGGAAGTGTTGTAGGTGTGTTGTGGATCGGGCCCGACCTCGTGGAACGACCCGGCCAGCACCCACATGCGCAGCTCGCGCGCCGCGGCGGCGAAGAAGGCCGCGAACTGACCGTCGACGGGCTCCGGCTCGGGCAGGCCGGGCGCCGGCCCGAGGTAGTCGACGTACTCCGGCAGCACCGCCAGGTCCGCCCCGGCCGCCGCGGCCCTGTCGAGCAGCTGCCGGGCGGCAGCCAGGTTGGCCTTGGGGTCCTCGCGGGCGTTGAGCTGGCAGACGGCGACGCGCATGCGCAAAGGGTACGGGCGTGTCCGGCGGCGGGCCAGGCTTACGTCGTCGCGAGCACCAGCGCGGTGGCCGCCAGACCGAGGCCGGCGATCTGCAGGGGACGGACCCGCTCCCGGTCAACCGCCAGCGCGAGCAGCACGGTGCTGGCCGGGTAGAGCGCCGTGATCGCGGCGACCACGCTGAGGTGTCCCCGGGTGGCGGCCGCGAGGTAGAGGCCGTTGGCTGCCATGTCGAGGAGTCCGGCAGCGGCCGCCCACGGCAACACCGCCGGCGCGAGCCGGAAACTCGTACGGCTGTACAGCATGAATGCGACGCCGAGCCCGATCGAGCTCGCCCGCACGGCGACCAGCGGCCACATCCCCCCACTCTCGGACCCCTGGGCGAGGAGCGCGAAGAAGAGTCCGAAGAGAGCGCCGGCCGCGAGCGCGACGCCGACCAGCCGCGCCGGGACGGGCCCACCGCGGGGTCCAAGGCTCACCAGGGTGATCGCCAGGAGCGCCACGCCCGCTCCCGAGAGCGCGAGTGTGCCGGGGGTGCGGGCGGTGAGCAGGCCGGCGGCGATCGGGATCAGTGCCGCGGTCACCGCGGTGACCGGTGCGACCACCGCCATCGCCCCACCGGCGAGCGCGCGGTAGAGCAGCACCATGCCGCCGAAGCCGGCGACTCCCGCCGCGATGCCCCAGGCGAGGTCGGCCAGACCCATCCGGCCGGGCACCACGACGAGGCCGATCACCAGCATCGGCAGGCCGAGCAGTTGCGAGACGACCGTCACCGCGAGCGGATGCGCCCGCTGGGTGGCCTTGCCTCCCGAGAAATCCGCGGTGCCGAACGCGACCGCCGACACGGCGGCGAGCACAATGGGGAACACCCCAACTGTGTACCACAATAGTGACCGTGAAGGATAGTGTGTTGACCGACACCGGGTCAGGTGGCATCGCGGCGATAACCGCTGCGGTAGCCCAGCACGTGCGTGCGCTGCGCACCGGCCGAGGCTGGTCGCTCGACGAACTGGCCGGCCGGTCGGGCGTCAGCAAGGGGATGCTCGTCCAGATCGAGGCGACCCGCACCAACCCGAGCATCGGAACGCTGTGCCGGGTCGCCGACGCGTTCGGCGTGACCGTCGCCCGACTGTTGGAACCGGCCGCGGAGCGGACCGTACGGATCTCGGCCGTCGAGGACGCGCCACTGCTCTGGCAGGGCGACCGCGGCGGGCTCGGCCGGCTACTGGGCGGGTCGAACGAGCCGGACTTCGTGGAGTTGTGGGAGTGGCGGCTCATCCCCAATGAGGCGCATACCTCCGCCGACCACGCCCCCGGCACCCGGGAAATCCTGCACATCCTGGCCGGCACGGCGGTGGTCACCGTGAACGGCGAGGATCATTCGGTGTACGCCGGCCAGACGATCGAGTTTCTCGCCGATCGACCGCACGGCTACCGCAATGATGGCGACGAAGACGTCCGGCTCATGATGGTGGTGGTGGTGCCGTCCGGCGAGTGGGATCGACGGACACGGAGCCACCCACCGAGCTCCTCCTGATCAACGCCGACGCGACCGCCCCGGCGTCGGCCCCGATGGGCCGCCGAAAGCGGTCGCGCGGTTGTGCCTGCTGTCAGGCCGACTTCTCTTCGCGGTCGCGGCGCGCCCGACGACTGCCGAACTCGCGCGGCACGATCGTCGGATTGACGTTTTCGAGCACCACCTCGCGGGTGATGAGCACGCGAGCCGCGTCCGGGTTGCTCGGCACCTCGTACATCACCGAGAGCAGCACCTCTTCGAGGATGGCCCGCAGCCCACGGGCGCCCGTCCCCCGCAGCATCGCCTGGTCGGCGATCGCCTCCAGCGCCGCCGCATCGAACTCCAGCTCCACGCCGTCGAGCTCGAAGAGTCGCTGGTACTGCCGGACGAGCGCGTTACGCGGCTCGGTCAGGATCCGCACCAGCGCCTCGCGGTCGAGGCTGCGCACGTTGGTGATGACCGGCAGTCGACCGATGAACTCGGGGATCAGCCCGAACTTGAGCATGTCTTCGGGCATGACCTGACCGAAGATGTCGTCGGTCGACCGCTCCGAGACCGCGCGCAGTCGGGCGCCGAAGCCGGTGCCTCCGTGTCCGGTGCGGGCCTCGATGATCCGGTCGAGTCCGGCGAACGCCCCACCGCAGATGAAAAGCACGTTGGTGGTGTCGATCTGGATGAATTCCTGGTGGGGGTGCTTCCGTCCGCCCTGCGGCGGCACGTTGGCGACCGTGCCCTCCAGCATCTTCAGCAGCGCCTGCTGCACGCCCTCGCCGGAAACGTCACGGGTGATCGAGGGGTTTTCCGACTTGCGGGCGATCTTGTCGACCTCATCGATGTAGATGATGCCCGTCTCGGCGCGCTTGACGTCGTAATCCGCCGCCTGGATCAACTTGAGCAGGATGTTCTCGACGTCCTCGCCGACATAACCCGCCTCGGTGAGGGCGGTCGCGTCGGCGATCGCGAACGGCACATTGAGCATCCGGGCCAAGGTCTGCGCGAGGTGCGTCTTGCCGCACCCGGTCGGCCCGAGAAGCATGATGTTGGACTTGGCCAGCTCGACCCCGTCGTTGCCGGAACCCGCGGCCCCGGCGGCCTCGGCCTGGATGCGCTTGTAGTGGTTGTAGACCGCGACCGCGAGCGCCTTCTTCGCCTGGTCCTGCCCGACCACGTAGTTGTCCAGGAACTGGCAGATCTCCATCGGCTTGGGAAGCTCTTCCCACTTCACCTCGCCGGACTCGGCCAACTCTTCCTCGATGATCTCGTTGCAGAGATCGATGCACTCATCGCAGATGTAGACCCCGGGGCCCGCGATGAGTTTCTTGACCTGCTTCTGCGACTTACCGCAGAACGAGCACTTCAGTAGGTCGCCGCCGTCACCGATCCGTGCCACCTACGTTCTCCCTGCGCTCATCGGCCGGTTGCTCCCGGCCCTGGCCTGAGGACGAATGCCTCGTCGGTTCTGAACACCCGCCGGTCGCCCGGCAAACCGTGCACCTCGACGTTACCCGCTGTCGGGACTTTCTCCGACCCCCAAAACGGGGTGTGTCAGAGGTCGGCCAGTCTAAACGACCGACCGACCCCTGACCGGGAGACGTCAGCTCGCCGCGTTGGCGGCCAGGAGACCCTTCTTACGGCTGGTGAGGATGGTGTCCACGAGGCCGTACTCGCGGGACTCCTCAGCCGTCATGATCTTGTCCCGGTCGATGTCCTTGCGGACCATGTCGATCGGGCGGTTGCAGTGGCGGGAGAGCATCTCCTCCAGCTGCGTACGCATCCGGAGGATCTCGCGGGCCTGGATCTCGATGTCCGACCCCTGTCCGTAGCCGCCCTCGGTCGCCGGCTGGTGGATGATGATCCGCGAGTTGGGCAGCGCCATCCGCTTGCCCGCCGTGCCGGCCGCGAGGAGCACCGCCGCCGCGCTCGCCGCCTGCCCCAGGCAGACCGTCTGGATGTCCGGACGCACGTACTGCATGGTGTCGTAGATCGCCGTCATGGCGGTGAACGAGCCACCGGGCGAGTTGATGTACATGATGATGTCGCGGTCCGGGTCGGTGCCCTCCAGCGTGAGCAGCTGGGCCATCACGTCGTTCGCCGACGCGTCGTCCACCTGCACACCGAGGAAGATGATCCGGTCCTCGAAGAGCTTGTTGTACGGGTTCGACTCTTTGACACCGTACGAGGTGCGCTCGACGAACGACGGCAGCACGTAGCGGTTGTGCACCGCTGCGAACTGCGGCGGCAGGGTCAGGTCAGTCATCGTCGCCTTCCTCAGTTGCGGGTGCCGGCGCCGGCCGGGACCTGCGTCGCTCCGGTGATCACCGTATCGATGAAGCCGTAGTCCTTGGCCTCGGCCGCGGTGAACCAGCGGTCACGGTCGGAGTCGGCCTCGATCTGGGCCGGGTCCTGGCCGGTGTGGTGCGCGACGCGCTCCTGGAACATCCGCTTCGTGTAGAGCATCTGTTCCGCCTGGATAGCGATGTCGGATGCGGTGCCACCCATGCCACCGGAGGGCTGGTGCATCATGATCCGCGCGTGCGGCAGCGCGTAGCGCTTGCCCGGCGCTCCGGCGCACAGCAGCAGTTGGCCCATGGAAGCAGCCATACCCATTGCGATCGTAGCTACGTCATTGCTGACGAACTGCATCGTGTCGTAGATCGCCATGCCCGAGTAGACCGAGCCGCCCGGCGAGTTGATGTAGAGGTTGATGTCACGCTCAGGGTCCTCCGCCGCGAGCAGCAGCAGCTGCGCGCAGATGCGGTTGGCCACCTGGTCGGTCACCTCACTGCCCAGGAAGATGATGCGCTCCTTGAGCAACCGGTTGAAGACCGTGTCGTCGAGGTTGCCACTGAGTGAGTCCCCGCCGCGGGCCTCGGTCACCCGGAGGGGCATCGCTGGGATGTGCAGATCGGTCATGGCAGCCCTTCGCTCTCCGTCCGTCTTACGCCCGACACTAACCTCTCACCGGTGCCGAAGCGCCCTTCTCCGCCTACTGTTCGCTCTCAGCGCAGGCGTGTGCCGTACCGGAAGACAAGGGCCGTCGAGCCCCGCAAGCGGTGCCCGACGGCCCAGTCCACCGTCACATTCAGTGCTCGTGATCGTGGTCGTGCGCGTCGCCGTCCTCGCCCTGCAGCGCGTCCATCGTCACCGGGTTGCCGGCGGAGTCGGTGATCTTCACCCGCTCCATCACCAGCGCCAGTGCCTTGCCGCGGCGGACGTCGCCGAAGACGGAGCCCGCCGCGCCCGAGCGAACGAGCTGGTCGTAGTACTGCTGCGGGGCCATCCCGGCGCGCTGCGCACGGTGCATGATCTCGTGACCGAACTCGTCGTCGGAGACCTGCACGTCCTCGGCGTCGGCCAGCGTGTCCAGGACGAGCTGGATCTTGACGCCCTCGGTCGCCGCCTCGTTGAGCTCGGTGTCGATCTGCTCCTCGGTCTTCTCCTCCGCCGCGAGGTATTCCTCGAGCGAGGCACCGATGCGCTCCAGCTGGTCGACCATGGCCTGCTTGCGGCTGTCGACCTCCTCGCGCACGACACCCTCGGGCGCCGGCACCTCGGCGGCCGCGACGACCTGCTCGAGCGCCTTGTCACGTGCGGCGTAGATCTGCTCGACCCGCTTGGCCCGGGTGACCCGCTCGCGCAGGTCGTTGCGGAGCTCCTCCAGCGAGTCGAACTCGCTGGCCATCTGCGCGAACTCGTCGTCGAGCTCGGGGAGCTGCTTCTCCTTGACCGTGCGGACGGTGACCGCGACGTCGGCGTCACGGCCGGCGAAGTCGCCGCCGACCAGCTGGGTCACGAACGAGGTCGACGCGCCCGCCTCGAGCCCGACCAGCACCTCGTCGAGGCCCGGCAGGAGCTGCTTGCTGCCGACCTCGTGCGAGATGTTGGTCGCCGAGCCGCCGGGGACCTCCTCGCCGTCGACGCTCGCGGCGAGGTCGAGCTGCACGTAGTCGCCGTCCTGCGCGGCCCGCTCGACCGTCTTGAGGGTGGCGAAACGCTCCCGCAGACCGTTGACCTGCTCGTCGATCTCGCTGTCCGCGATCTGGAGCTCGTCGACGGTGACCTCGATGCCGGACAGGTCGGGCAGGGTGATCTCCGGACGCACGTCCACCTCGGCCGTGAACTTCAGCGGCTCACCGTCGCTGAACTCGGTGATCTCCACCTCAGGGCGGCCCAGGGTCTTCACATCGTGCTCGCGTACGGCGGCGAGGATGTTCTCCGGGATCGCCTCCTGCACGGCCTCGTTGAGCACCGTGCCGCGCCCCACCCGCTGGTCGATCACGTTCGTCGGCACCTTGCCACGGCGGAAGCCGGGCACGGTGACCTGCTGGGCGATCTCGCGGTACGCCTTCTTGAGGCTCGACTCAAGCTCGACGAACGGCACCTCGATGGCGAGCCGGACCCGCGTCGGGCTCAAGGTCTCGACGGTGCTCTTCACAGGCGTACTCCTTGATGCGTCTAAAATCTTTGTCCGGGCGTGAATCAGCCCATCGAGTGTAGTCGCGCCGACGCACGGGAGACGCCGCGCCCGACACCGCAGTGGCGGATCACAGTCGGGGTGGCGGGATTTGAACCCACGGCCCCTCGCTCCCAAAGCGAGTGCGCTACCAAGCTGCGCCACACCCCGTGGCGACCAGAAGTGTATGCGGTCCGTCCCGCGCCGCGCCGGTTGGTATCGGCCTGGCTGGTTGTGTCGCCCCCGATAGGCGGATCTGACACGCGGGGGGAACCCCCGCGTGCCTTCCGGAGGGACCCAGTACGCTAGGGGCCGCGCCGCGGGAAACCGGGGCGCATGCGGGCGTAGCTCAATGGTAGAGCTTCAGTCTTCCAAACTGACGGTGCGGGTTCGATTCCCGTCGCCCGCTCCACGGCCCTCCGGCCCATGTCAGGGGTGGTATCCCCCGATCGTGGGCCGGCACGCCACTCCCCCGCTTTGATCTTGCGGGCCATCCGTGGGCCACTAGTTGTCCGGGTCACGTCGGCGGCGAGCGTGCTTCGCAATCCGCCGGTCCATTGCCGAAGCGATCTCACGGTCCCGCTCGCTCGTGGCGAGCTGATAGATCAGCGCGGCTCGCATACTCGGGTGGCCCATCCGGTGCATCAGCTCCCGCGTACTCGCCCCGGACGAAGCGGCGAGGGTGTTGCCCGTGTGCCGCAGTCATGGAAGTGGAAGCCGGCCAGGTGGGTTCGCAGAGCATCTACGGCGGCGACCGGCAGGGCGACGACCCGGATTCCGGCACCTGACTTGGGCCGCCCGAACTCCATGTGGCTGCGCAACGCGGCGAGCTTGCGGGAGACACGGAGCGTGCCGGCGTCAAGGCGGCCCGCAAGCGGGCCGCGCCGGCCCGGCCCCGGCCTGCTGGCGACCTCCGGCCGGCATCGGTCGGGCCGGCCGGCCACGCTGACGAACGCAGAACCTCTGGAGACCTCGGGGCTCTGCCCGAACCCCGGCCCTCCTCAGAGATCGGCCGGGGGCGGATCACCTCGTCGGGCACCACAAGGGCTACCAGCGCCGCACCGAAACGACACATCCGGTTACAGAATCCAGTGTGAGGGCGATGCGCATCCTCGTGGCGTCCCCTCCCGAAGAGGTAACAACATCCGACTCGCCCGCGAGGACCTCCCATGATTCGCACCGCACCTCACGAGCAAGCTTTGGTGGGTTCATCGGCTCCCCGCTGAGGCACCCGAGCCCCAGGACTGCCAGCGCTGCCACGAACCGTGGATTTCTCCTCCTGCGAGGCGACGGCGGGCGGGCTGGCGCACTCAGATCGATGACGGGCATAGGGCAAGTTATCCCGATGGACAGAATCCCGTGTACCGGCGCGGGCCATCCACGGGCCAGTAACCGTGGCGCCCGGCGGTCATGAGCGGGCACGAGCGGCACCGAGCTTTGCCGCCGGCCCAGGCGTTTCGGGCATCACGACTCGTCGATCCCGATCTTCCAAACTGACGGTTTGGGTTCGATTCCCGTCGCCCGCTCCACGGCCCTCCGGGCCACGTCAGGGGTGGTATCCCCCGATCGTGGGCCGGCACGCCACTCCCCCGCTTTGATCTTGCGGGCCATCCGTGGGCCACTAGTTGTCCGGGTCACGTCGGCGGCGAGCGTGCTTCGCAATCCGCCGGTCCATTGCCGAAGCGATCTCACGGTCCCGCTCGCTCGTGGCGAGCTGATCAAGGCGGCCCGCAAGCGGGCCACGCCGGTCGTGACCCATCCCCCGGTGCTCGCTCCTCTGCGCCATCCGCTCGGCGTCGCAGTCTTTGGCACCTATCCGGGGGATGGGGGCAGCATGGCGGCCAGTCCCCATCTACGACTGCCCGACGAGGAGATGGGTGCTCCGTCCAGAGTCTTTCTTGCTCCTTGCGCCACGGCGCACACTGGGTGCATGGGCACGATTCAGGACCCGAACCCCGACCGCGACTGGTTGAAGCGCAGCTACGTGGATACGAGCACCAACCCGTACTCCATCGACGCGCGGACGGAGATGGTGGGCCGCATTGCTGAGGGCACCGGAGGCAGCTGGGTGGCCCGTGCCGTCATGCGTGCCGTCGCCGGCATCACGGTGGTCGCGATCGCCGCGTCGGTTGTCCTGGGGGTCCTGAACCTGGTGGGGTGAGCCGCCCGGGCCACCGACGGGCCAGTAGCAATCGGGCCGAACGGTCACCGGCGGGCACGAGAGGTGACCGGGCCGGCAGCCACGAGCAGGCGTTTCGGGCATCACGACCGGTTGAGCGCGCTATTCCAAACTGACGGTGCGGGTTCGGTTCCCGTCGCCCGCTCCAGTATGAAGGCCCAGGTCAGGCAACCCGCCCGACCTGGGCTTTTAGTTATGCCGGCCGCCACTTTCTTGCCGCGCCCGATCACGCCGCTTCGTGTTCCGCAACTGACGGAAGAGGGCTTTGTCGCCCCTGGCTAGGGTGACGGGCCCGCTGCCGCATCAGTCGCTAGGCTGCGCAGCCCAGTCTTGATGATCAAGGTGCGGCGAGGACGCGAGGGGCCCGGACAGCCGTGCATCGGTCCTCACGGCGAGGAGCGCGACGGCGATCACCGGGTGGAGAATCAGGTCGGCAGTTTCGAACAGCCGGGCGCGCGAGCGACTGGAGGAAGACCGGATGCGGGTCACCATGGCGACCAGTGCGGCCGACCCGGACCGCCCGAACGAGGACTTCGCCGCGGCGCTCCCCCACGCCGTCGTCCTGCTCGACGGCGCCGGCATCCCGGTACACGACAGCTGCTCTCACGGCGTCGCCTGGTACACCCGCCGCCTCGGCGGTGCTCTCGTGACCCATCTCTCCGGAGACGACGGCCGGAGTCTCGCCGCGCTCCTCGCCGCGTCGATCAGCGACGTGAGCCTCGCACACCGCGACACCTGCGATGTCGACAGCCCGCACAGCCCGTCCGCGACGGTGATCGTGTTCAGGTGCCATGGCGATCGGGCGGACTATCTGGTCCTGGCGGACTCCGTGCTCGTGCTGGACCAGGTGGACGGCGGCCCGACCGTCATCTGCGACGACCGGGCCGGGGAGATCGGCGCCCGCTACCGCGCCGCGATGCGCGCGGCGGCGCACGGCACGCCCGAACACGACGGCGCGCATCTCGACTGTGTGGAGGCGGTCCGGGCGCATCGCAACCAGCCGGACGGATTCTGGGTGGCGGCGGCCGATCCCGGGGCCGCCTCGGAGGCGCTCACCGGAAGCCGGCCCGTCCGGGAACTGCGCGGCGTGGCCCTGCTGAGCGACGGCGCCAGCCGGATCGTCGACCGTTTCGGACTCGCCGACTGGCCCGACCTCATCGCTGTTCTCGACGGGGACGGGCCGGGCGAGGTCGTCCGCCGGGTTCGGGCGGCGGAGCGCAGTGACCGGCAGGGGCGGCTCTGGCCGCGCGCCAAGATCTACGACGACGCCACCGTCGCCTACTGCACCGCACTCGCGGAACAGGTCGGCGGCGGGGCAGCAGCACGGACGCCGTGATGGCGTAGCGTCCGGCCTGCTCGGGCAGGCCGGACGCTACGCGGTCATCAAACGGCGACGTCGCTACGGGGTCGGCGACGCGGTCGGGCGGCAGTCGGCCCGCAGCTTCGCGGTCAGGCGGGCGGAGAACTCACGGTCGACGGCCAGCCGCTGCTGGAACGCGCGGACCTGCGCCGGGGTCAACCCGGCGTACGTCGGCGTCGCCCGGTAGTCGTCGGCGAGTGCCTTCGGGTTGTCGTAGACCCTCGACTGCACGCCGCACAGATGCTGCGCCGTGGCCGCGATGAACGACTCGTCGGGGCCTTCCGGCGCGGCCGCGGCGGACGAGGCGGCGACGGGGACCCGTGCGGCGGTCTCCGGCTCGCTCTGCAACGCCACCGCGGAACTGATGGCGGCCACGGCGGCGAGTGCGACGCCGACCAGCACGGGAGCGCGGTACTTCACGGCAGGATCCTTCGCTGGCTCGGGACGGGACGCGGGGGGGTCAGTTGGCGGTGACCGTGACGGTGAGTTTCCCGTCGTAGCTGCCACCGGTGTACGTGGCGTGCACCGGAACCTGGTAGTCGCCGGGAGCCAGGCCGCCGGCATCGAGCCGGACGGAGACGTGGTCCTCACGGGCGACCGGCAGACCGGCGAGGCTCTGCAGCCCCGCGGAGGTCGCGTCCGATGGATAGGTCAACGTGAGCCCCGCCGGCGGGGAGAGGGTGACCCGGAAGTTGTCCAGGCCCGGCTTACGCCCCTGGAACTTGATGTTCACCCAGGTCGGCTTGGTCCTCGGGACGGTGACGGCGGTGGTCCGCTGCGCCACCGCGGCACCGACGACCGGCACGACGGGCAACGTGGCCTCGACCGTCTGCGCGCCCTTGGGCCCCTTGCAGTCGAACTTCGCCGTCTTCAGATCGTCGTCTTTCTTGATCTGCCCCGGCGGCAGTTGCGTGTACGAGACGGCGAGCGTCACCGGCACCGGGCCCCCCGCCGAGGACGGCACCGTCACGTTGAACGCGGTGTAGTCGATGTTGCCGGTCGCGAGCGCGGAGTTGATGTACATGGAGGTGTACGTGCCGGTGTTCGTCGGATAGCTGACCGTCAGACCCGGGCCGGAAACGGTGACCTTCACGTCACAGATGTCCTTGTTGGCGCTCCAGAGCGCGCTGACCCAGCCCTGCTGACCGGGAAGCATGGCGGCCAGGACCGGCACGACCAGGTCAACTCCATCGTCCTTCGCGGCGGCGTGCGCCGAAGACAGCGGTGCGACCGCCACCGCCGCGCCCACCAGCACCACGGCAAGGCGTCGCCGACGACGTGCGCTCATCTGTCCTCCTCGGGTTCAACAGGTCTCTGATCGACCTGCGCGCGCCGAAGATGAGGAGCGGAGCGGACTCAGCTCGGCCGAGTGAGGCCGCTCACCCGTAGTCGCCGGCCAGTTCGGCCAGCATCCCCTCGCAGCTTCGGACGATCACGCGTGCGGCGCGGCGCTGGTCAACGCTCAGCAGCGGATCCTCGGAATGGTCCTGCCAGCGCCCCAGCGCGTCGGCGACCAGTGCCCAGAGCTCGTCCGGGCTGGCCTGATAGTCGACCCCCAACCGGGCGGCGAGGGCCGCGCCACTCCCGCCGATCAGCCGCTGCGCCTCGACCGACAACTCGGCGTCGAGCTTCACCTGGGCATCCTGCAGGGCGGCGAGGAGGCGCAACTCGCGAAACTCGTGGGCGCCGGCGAGAATCTGCTCGACCCGTGCGAGGAGTTGGGCGCTCCCCCGTCGCGGCTCGGCGCGCAGCACCGTTTCCAACCCGGCCAGCGCGGAGCGCGCCTTGAGCACCTCCCCACGGTCGACGAAGTAGCGACCGATGGCTTCCCGCAGCTCGGTGAGGCCGCTGCGGCGCACGAGCTCGGCGGAGATCTTCGCCCGGCTGTCACAGCCGGTGCGGATCAGGGTCGTCGCCATGCGTACCCCGAAGATGCCGAACCGGTCGAGCAGCCCCCGCCGGACCGCGGCATCGACCGACGCGGGGAACGCGCCGCCGACGAAACGGTCCGCGGAGAGGAGATACGGCTCCAGTTCGGCGCGCGACACGACGGCGAGGCTGGCGAGCGCCGCGAAATCCGCCTCGGTCAGCGCCCGCCCGGCGAGGGCCACCAGACCACCGAGCGCCACCACGGCCATGCAGAGGGGACCGACCTGCGGGTCGCGGCGGTGCCGGCGGGCCAGTTGCTTGGCGGTCAGCAACGCGTCGATCCGGCCGCCGCCGACCTCGTCGGCGCGGGAAAGCACGAGGATGACGTTGATCGGGGCGGCGCTCGCCACCACGCCGTCCTGCGCCCAGTGCAGGAACCGCAGATCGCTGGCGCGCCCGTCCCGCGTCAGATAGAGGACGGCGTCCGCGTCGCTGATGATCTTGTCGGTGCTGGTCGTGCGGCCGTCATCCCCCGCCGCCGGCGGAACGGCGGGCGTGTCGACGAGAGTCATGTGCCGCAGCGTGCGGCTCGGCCACTTGACCACGATCTCGTTGACGTACTCCGGCGGACGCCCTGCGAGATCGACCCGCATTCCCCGCGTCGACCGCGTGACCGGCAACTCCTGCACGACACCGCCGGAGGCGTACGCGGTGGCGCGCGGGGCCGCCCCGTCCTCGTACCAGGTGAAGATCTGCCGGCCGTCACCCACCTCGACCGGTGCGACCTCCTCGCCGAGGATCGCGTTGATGAGCGTGGACTTTCCCGACTGCCAGGGACCGGCGACCGCGATCCGCAGCGGCTGCTCGAACCGGGCGAGGTGATGGCGGAGGTGATGGGTCGCGCGCCCGCTGTCTCCGTAGACCTGCAGCGCCTCGTTCATCAGCGTCCACACCGACTCGTCGAGGCGCTCCCCACCGCTCATACCCGGGGTTCCAGTCGCACCCGCGACGCGCCGACGCGTCCCGTCATCAACTCCTGGGCCTGCTCGTAGAGGGCGGCGAGCCGCTTCATCTGCTGTTCGATCTGCCGGTGCCGCTGGTCACGCTCGGCCGCGTCAGCGTCCGCCGCCTGCTTCGCGTTGCGGAACGAGTGGACGATCGCCTCCTGCAACTCCTCCGTCACCGCCGTGAAATGGTCGCGCAGCACCCGCTGCACCTGCCGGGCGGTATCCCGGCAGTCCTTGTTCAGCTTGATGAAGAAGTCGTCGACATGGCGCTGCGACGCGGTCTTGGCCGCCGCCTGCCGCCGTTTGAGTAGGGATCTGCCCTCGTCGTGAATGCTCTTGCCGCCGAAGAGCGCCCCGGCTCCCAGCGAGATCGGGTTGATCAGCGGCATGCCGGCCAGGCTGGTCGCGAGACCGAACATCAGGAGCCCGCCGTAGGAGCCACGAAGACCGGTGACGACCTTCTGTGTCGGGGTGAACCGGTCGATCGCCGGCTTTTCGATGGCGGAGACGCGCTCGGCGAGATCGCGGGGCGTGGTGAGCGACCAGTCCGGCAACGCGTCGTATCCGTAGCCCCGGAAGTTGTCCGCCACCCGCTGGGCGATCCACTCGCAGCGCTGCACCATCCACGCGTAGTTGGCCTCGGCCGCCTCGATGAGATTGCTCTCCAACCAGTCCTGGAAGGTCTCCCAGCCCGGCAGGGGGTCCGCCGTGTCGAAGGCCTCGTCGACCTTGCGCAGAATCTGTCGCGTGCGATCGCGCAGGTCGTACTCGATGTCTGAGACGAGGTCACCGATTTCGTCGTTGAGCGCGTTCTGCCAGCGCGCCGAGCACCGGCGCAGCTCGTCGACCGCCCGCTGCGCCTCGTGCAGCTTCGACATCGGGCCCGACGCGTTCGCACTGGCCTGTGTGGTGAGTTCGGCCCGCAGCGGGGCGGCGAGTTGCTCGATGACGGTGCGCGCGGTCAGCCCGACGCTCCCCGCCGCCAGCACCTCCGACTTGTCGGTCAGGTTGCGGGTCAGGCGTGCGATCAGCTCGGGAAACCCCGACTCGGCGTTGATGGCCCTGTCGTTGCTGCGCGCGGCCTGCAGACGCAGGGTCGCCGAGACGGGAATGAGGGCGGCCGGAATGCCGGCGTTGGCGAGGTGATGCCGGTTGCGTTCGGCGACCGCCCGCCAGTGCGGCGAAAGGTCAATCTTGGTCAGCGCCACGATGACGTGCGGATGCGACTGCACTACGTGCAGGAGCAGATTGAGTTCGGTGACCGAAAGCTCGCGCGTCGCGTCCGACACCATCACCACCACATCGGCCCGCGCGAAGGCCGCGGTGCTGGCGAGGGCGCGCGCCGGGTCCTGGCCGTCGGTGCCGGGAGCGTCGATGAGCACGAGCCCGGAGGCGAGCAACGCCCGCGGAACGCCGATCTCCACGTGTACGGACTCGGCGGCGGGACGGTGCCGCAGCAATGCGCCGAGGCCGGTTGTCACCTGCTCCATCGTCACCGGGATGCGGTCCTCGACCTGGGAGACGCCGGTGGTCGGCCGGCCCGCGACCGGATGTGGGGTGCGGACCAGCACGGCGGAGGGCTCGGCGGCGTGCTGCACCACGGTTGGCAACGCCGCGGCCGGGCCGTCGCCGACCGCACACACGGGCGCGTTGATCAGGGCGTTGACCAGCTGGCTCTTGCCCTGTTTGGGTTCACCGACCAGCAGGACCCGCAGCCTCGGATCCAGCAACTGCGCGCGCTTCTGCCGCAACCGCTCCAGTAGATCGGTGCGGCCGTGGGCCACGCAGAGCTGCGCGGTTTCGTCGAGTACGTCGAGCCAGATCGGCGCCATCACGGCACCAAGTGTGCTCATTTCGGCGCGGTAATCAAGCGGGACGGGGGCCGGCCCGCCCAAGGACGGTCCGACCCCCGATCCGATGCGGAGTCGTCAGACTCAGAGCAGGCCACCGAGCAGGCCGTGGCCCGAGGCGTCGGCGTCACCGTGCAGGCCGAGGCCGCCGGTCACGCCGCCGATGCCCACGCTGTCCAGCGTGCCGCCGACGGTGCCGGTGACGCCACCGACCACGCCGTCCACGCCCAGCCCGTCGACGGTGCCGCCGACGGTGCCCGTGACGCCACCGACCACGCCGTCCACGCCCAGCCCGTCGACGGTGCCGCCGACGGTGCCCGTGACGCCACCGAGGAGGCCGCCGACACCGAGCCCGTCGACCGTGTGGCCGACGGTGCCGAGCGCGCCGCCGGCAACGCCGGTGAGCCCATCGCCGAGCAGGCCGTCGAGCGTGCCGCCGACCTGGCCACCGACCACGCCGTCAACCGTGCCGCTGGCGCCGGCGACAACGCCGTCAACCGTGCCGACCGCGCCGACCACGTCCAGGGTGACCGGGTTGAGCACGCCGGCGTCCAGGGTGTGCGCCACGTCGTTGACGCCGGAGAGCTCAGCGGTCACGCCGTTGGCGCCGACGCCCACGCCGATGCCCGGCAGGACGGACGCGGCGATGCCGCCGGTCGTGTCGAGGCCGACGACGCCCAGGGCGGTCACGTTGACATCCGCGATGCCCGACTGCTGCGTGCCGAGGTTGAGGCCCTGGGTGACGCTGGTCAGCTGACCGATCACGCCCAGCGGGTCGGCGTTGACGGCGCCGAGCCCGAGCCCGTTGTCGCCGAGCACGTCCAGCGAGGTGATGCCCTGCACCGGCGCGTAGTCCATGACGAGCGGGACCACGTCCTGGACGTCGAGCGCGGTGACGTCGCTCAGGCCGGCGGCGTTCAACGCGCCCTCGGGGTCGAGGTCGAACGCGGAGCGGGCGTCGGCGTCGGTGAGCAGGTTGAGAACGAAGTCGTGCAGGGTCTGGGTGGTGTCCATTTTCCCGGGTCTCCTTGGAACAACGTGACAGGGGGGAAGCTGACCGTGCTGTTTCGCGGTGCCGGGATGAACCTATGGGTGGGGGGTCCCCCCGGACATCGGGGACGGGTCCGGGTTCTCCGGCGGCCGGGACTAGGGCATGGATCACCCGGGGCGTTAGGGGCTTAGGGGATCCGATGTGCGGAGATTTAGGGTCCCAGTGGTGGAGCGATCTCTGGTACGAACAGGGGAACCTGAACGGAACTCACCGTAAGGTGCGGCGTGCGCCCGGGTTCCGTCCCGGACAGCGCCTTCTGGTGGCAAAGGATTGGTCGGATGCCCTACGTCCTCGGGATAGATATCGGCAGCACCTGCACGAGTGCTGCGGTCTCCCGGTTTCAGGGCGGGAGCTGGAGCCGGCCGGAGCCCGTCTGGCTCGACGCGCAGTCCTATTTAGTACCGTCGGTCATCCAGATGCTACCCAACGGATCCCTCACTGTGGGTGACCCCCGTCAACACGTAGCGATGATGGATCCGACCCGCATCGCCCGCGGCTTCAGCCGGCGCGTCGGCGACCATGTCCCCTTCGTCATCGGCGGTGAGCCGTGCACCGCCCAGACGCTCACCGCGGTGCTGGCGATGTGGGTCGTCGAACGCGCACTGGCCCAGGAGGCCGCCCACCCCGAGCAGATCGTGCTCAGCCATCCGGCGTCCTGGGGCACCTACCGCAAGGACCTGCTGCGCGAGGCGCTCTGGGGGATCGGGCTGACCAACGTCACGCTGCTACCGGAGCCGGTGACCGCCGCCGAGAGCCACGCGGCCCGCGGCTTCGCCGCCGGCTCGACCGGGCCCCTGGGCGTCTACGCGCTCGGCGGCAACGGTTTCGAAGCGTCCGTGGTCCGTCGGGCCACCCACCACGCCGGCTTCGAGCTGGTCGGCTCGCGCGAGGCCAGCGAACCGCTCGGTGGCGCGGACTTCGACGAGGCGCTCGTCGCACGCGTACGTGCGCGGCTCGGCCGCGAGCTCGACCAGCTCTCCCCCGCCGACCCCCGGACCCGGATGGTCCTGACCGAACTGCGCGACGAGTGCGCGCGGGCCAAGGAGAAACTGTCGGTGGCGGCCGAAGCCGACGTGCTCGTGCAGCTCCCGCACCGGGTGGCACAGGTCTCCGTCGCACGCGCCGAGTTCGAGGAGCTGATCCGGCCGGCGCTACAGGCCACAGTGGAGACGCTGACCCGGGTGGTCGGCTCCTGCGGCCTTCAGCCGGAGGAGCTCGACGGTGTACTGCTGCTCGGCGGCGCGACCCGGATCCCGCTGGTGGCCGAGCTGCTCGCGGCGCGGTTCGCCGGCCCCGTGGCCGTCGAGCCGGACCCGCAGACCACCGCGGCCGCCGGAGCCGCGCTCGCCGCATGCCAGATCCTGTCGGGGCCGACGCAGCCGCGGCCGGACCCGGAGCGGGCGTCGCAGGCGGCGGCGCTCGCGCATCCGGCCGTGCAGCCGCCGAGGCCGCACGACGACCGGAACGGCGGGCCGCGCGTCGAGCCGCCGCCACGGCCACCGGTCAACATCACCCCGCTCAAGCTTCCGCGGATGCGCTCCGCGTCACGACTCATCCCCGGTCGCGTCACGCGGGCGATCCCCGGCAACCCCGACCGCTCGCTCCGGCTCACATGACACCGGTGAGGACCCTGTTGAGTCTCCGAACAGCCACGCAACCCCCGCTCGTCCTGGACACACAGACCGGGGCGCTGCTCGCTGCGGTCGAGGCCGACCCACACGCGCCGATGAGCGTGGGAATTCAGGCCCCCGGCGGCCACGGCAAGACCGTCCTGCTGCGCGCGCTGCACCGGATCTACCGGCAGGCGGGCGTCACGGTCATCGACGGGTGGCAGGACATGACCGGGAGCGTCGGCGACGACTGCGTGCTGCTCATCGATGACGCGCACCTGCTCGACGAGGTCCGCCTGCGCGAACTGCTGCGGCTGGCCGGGTCGGGACGGCCACGGCTCGCGGTCGCCTACCGCCCATGGCCCCGACCCCCGGCGATGGCGGAGCTGACCGCCCTGCTGAAGCGCGACGGGCCGCCGCTGCTGCTCCACCCGTTCAACCAGCAGCGGACCGCCGCCCACCTCAGGCTGCTCGCCGGCGCCGAGGTGCGACCGGGCACCGTCGAGATGGTCCACGCGCAGACCGGAGGCATCCCCCGGTTCGTCGACCGGTTGGCGAGGGCGCTGCTCGCGCCGGAGGGCGCGGTGCCGGATGGCGCCCCGCCCGGCCAGGTGAACCCCGGTCAGCTACCCCAGTCCGCCGTCCTGCCGTTCGCGTCCGACCTGGACGCCCTCGATCTCGAACTCCGACGGCTGCTGCTGGCCGCCGCCGCCGACGTGGACCTCCCCCTCGACCTGCTCGGTTCGCTGCTGTCGCCCGACCCGCACGCGGTGGACGCTCTGCTGACCGCGGCACGGGCCACCGGTCTGCTCGGGCCGGACGACCGGCTCCCCCCGATCGCCAAGCGGGCGGTCGCCACGCTCAGTCCCGCCACCCAGCGCGTCGCGGTGTGGCAACAGTTGGCGCAGTTCCAACTCCAGCGCGGCGCCGCCGTGCTCCCGCTGGTGCGTCCGCTTCTCGGTTTCGGGATCGCGGGCGACTCGCTGGCCGCGGTCTTCGAGGCCGCCGCCGACGAGGCGCTGGCCGGCGAGCCCGCCCTCGCGGCCGAGCTCTTCGCGGCCGCGGCCGCCGCCGGCCGACCGACCATCGCCCGCCAGGCCCGGGCAACCGCCCTCGCCGGCGATCTCGATGCCGCGCTGCGGCTGGCGGACCGCGTGGTCGCCACGGAGGGCTCACCGGACCGGGCGGAGGGAGCGGCCGTCGCCGCGACCGCTCTCGCCCACCGCGGCCACCTCGCGCGCAGCGCCGAGCTCTACCGCTGGTCGGGCAGCGCTTCTTCCCTCGTCTTCGGGGCGATCGGATCGCTGGGGACGGGGCACTCCGAGGAGCTCACGCAGCTTCTGCGGAATCCGCCGGCCGATGGACCGCCCACCCTGCTCGCCAGCGCGGCGCTGTTGATGGGGCGCGGCGTACGGGAGAGCCTCTCCGGCTCGGCGACGGCGGCGCTCTCCACCCTGGTGCAGGCGGCGGCGCTGCTGGAGCCGGCCGCGCAGGCGGTGCTCCTACCGGACAGCCCGGCGGCGCTCGCCGCGCTCGTGGCCGTCCACTCCGGCGAGTTGGAGATCGGCGAGTCGGTGCTCGACCGGGCGGTGTCGGCCCGGACGGGGGGGCCGCTGATGTCGCGTCGGCACCGTCTCCTCCACGCCTGGACCCTCATGGTGCGGGGCCGGACCGCCGCGGCGACGCAGTCGCTGGCCCGGGCCGCCGCCGGCGGCGGCCCGCTCGAACCCCGCGACCTCCTCTTCGCCACCGCCCTGGAGGTCGGCATCGCCCGGCGCAACAGCGACCTGGCCGCGTTGCACCGCAGTTGGGCGCATGCCCGCGAGGCACTCGTCCGGCATCCTGTCGACCTGTTCACGTTGCTGCCGCTGGGTGAGTTCGCCATCGCGGCCGCGCGCCTCGGCGAACAGGCCCGGCTCGGCATCCACGTGCAGGAGGCGCGCCTCCTCCTCGACCGGCTGGGCAATCCCGCGCTGTGGGCCACCCCCCTGCACTGGAGTGGCCTGCACGCGGCGATCCTCGCCGAGGAACCGGACGTCGCGGACGAACACGTCGCGGCCCTGGTCGCCACCGCCGGCCATACCCGGTACGGCTCCGTGATGGCCGCCGCCGCCGAGAGCTGGGTGGAGGTGCTGCGCGGGGTCGTGGATCCGGCGCGGGTCGAGGCCGCCGCGCGCGGGCTGCACGACGCCGGGCTGTGGTGGGACGGCGCCCGCCTCGCGGGACAGGCGGCGATCCGCACCTCCGACCGGCGCGCCATGACCACGCTGCTGGACTGCGCACGGCTGCTCCAGGGCAGACCCGCGAGCCACAAGGGCGGGGCGGCCCAGCCGGACGCGCTCGTCGAGGAGGTGGCCGAGGCCTCGCCCGCAGCGAACGAGGGACGGCTGAGCGACCGCGAGCAGGAGGTGGCGGACCTCGTCCTTGCCGGACTGACGTACAAACAGATCGGTGACCGGCTCTTCATCTCCGCCAAGACGGTGGAGCACCATGTGGCCCGGATGCGGCAGCGGCTGGGCTGTGGCAGCCGGAGCGAACTGCTCGCCCGACTCCGGGCCATGGCTGCCGACCGCGCCGGCGACGACCCGCTCCGCCCGCCCTGGCCCCGACGTCCCACGGAGTGACCCCCGCACCACGCGCACATACCGCACCGCACCGCAACGCCCCGCCCCGCGACGACGGCAGAAAGAGGACGACAGGTGCCGCTTCCGACGGTCACGACCGACAACCTCGCACAGTTACTCGAAGAGCTGGTCGCGCGGGTGAGAGAGGCCGAGCACGCGGTGGCGCTCTCCCCCGACGGGCTGCTGCTCGCGGCGACGAGCGGAGTCGACGAGGAGATAGCGGAGCAGCTCTCCACCGTCGCGGCCGGGCTCCGGGCGCTGGCCGTGGCGGCCGGCGAGCATTCCGGCAGCGGCGCGGTACGCCAGATCATCGTCGAGATGGGCAGCGCGTTCCTGTTCATCGCGGCGACGCGGGGCGGCGCCATCCTCGCCGTGCTCTTCGCCGGGGACTCGGAGGTCGCCGCCATCGCGTACGAGGTCGCGCTCTTCGCCGGACGCCTCGACCTCCATCTCCCCCCGTTCCCCGATCCCGCGCCCGCTGCGGTCACGGCCGGGTGATGGGTGGTGGCGCCGTCGGAGGAGGGTGGTCGGTACGGCGAGACCGGGCCGATCGTGCGGCCGTACCTGATGACCCGCGGGCGGACGGAACCGGCGCGGGGCGAGTTCGATCTGATCACCTTGGTGATGGCCCGGCCCGCGACGCAGACCGGGCGCCCGGCGACGCTCTCGCCGGAGCAGGTCGAGATCGTGGCCTGCTGCGAAGAGCCGCTATCGGTCGCGGAGATCGCCGCTCAGCTGGATCTACCGCTGGGCACCGTGCGGGTCCTCCTCGGTGATCTGCTCGAGGCGGAACTCATCGACACTCACCAGCCGCTGGCCGTGGCCGACGCACCGCCGGGCGCGATTCTCCAGGCGGTGCTCGTCGGACTGCGCGCACTGTGATGACCTTCCCTGGCAAGCCCGCGAAAGGACCCTTCGTGACCCGGTTCCGGCAGCGCCCCCGGCGGACCACGGCGGTGGTTCTCCTCGACCTAACCACCCGTTCGCTGACCGCGCTCCGCGCCGCCGTGCGCTGGCCTCTGCCGCGCCGCACGCTCGGCGCCGTCGTCGCGGCGACGCTCGCGGTGCTGGTCGGAGCGGCGACGCTCGCGGTGGTGCTGCTGCCCGGGCCGCCAGCGAACACGCCTTCGGCCCGGCAGGGAGCGCCGGAAGCGGCACGGGAGGCGACTCCCCATCCGGGCAGCCCGGGCATCGACGCCGGCGCGGCCTCGCCCGTATCGCTGGCCGCGCCCGGCCCGGGTCCCTCGAGCGGGACGCCGACCCGGCCGGTAGTGCGGCCGGCGCCGACGCCGCTGCCGCTCGCGGCCCAGTACGCCACAGTGGACACCGCGCTGCTCAGCTACGGGGCGTCGGTCATCATCACCAACCCTGGTCCCGTACCGGTCTCCGGTTGGACGCTGGTGGTCACCCTGCCGGGGCGGACGCTCACCGTCAGCGAGGTCTCCGGGGCGCGGGCGAGCCAGTCCGACGCGGTCTGGACCTTCATCCCGGAGCCGGAAACCCGGCAGGTGGCGGCCGGCGGAGCGGTCGAGGTGCGGTTCCGCGTCAACGGCTCCCTGCTCAGTGCGGCGCCGACGGGATGCGCGCTCGACGGCCGGCCCTGCGCGGTCACACCGCGCTGACGGCCGTCAGGCGGGCCGCCGCAGCACGACCCGGTGGACCGTGCTCAACACGAGCGCCATCATCAGGCCGGCCGCGCCGGTGATCCATGCGGCGCCGCCCACGTACGCGACGAGGAGCTTCTGCCGGCCGAGTTCGTCCGGGGGCGTCGACAGCACCTGGTCGGTCATGGCGAGGGCGACCGCGGCCACCGCCAGCAACACGACCCCGGTGATCGCGAGCGCGGTCATCGCGAAGCGGTGCGCGGGCCCCGGCTCCATGTCGGTGTCGCGACGCCGGGTCAGCACGAGGATGAACCCGGCGATCGCCGCCCACGCCCCGACGATGAGCGTTGACGCGACCGCGTCGCTGGGCCGGTGCCACCCGGCCGAGAGGGTGGCGACGCCGGCGAGCGCGGCGTAGGCGGCGCCGATGATCGCGGCCACTCCCCGGAACCGCGCGGGGACCACCAGGACCAGCGCCACCGCGACCGCCGCGGCGATCGTGGTGTGTCCACTGGGGAGGCTGTTGCCGGCAGCGGCGCGTTCCGGGTCGACCCCGAGGTCCGGCCGGGTGGTGGCGTATTTGACGAGCTGCGTGGTCAGATTGGCGCCGATGATGAGCGTGGCCGCCATCATCGCCAGCATGATCCGGCGGCGGATCAGCGCGATGAAGACGATGACCGCGGTGGCGATCGCCAGCGACGCGACCGACATGGCGTTGAGCACCGTGTCCGTCACCCCGTCGACGCGGTCGCGACCGATGCTGTTGCCCTCCAGGCCGACCGTATCGATGAGCTGTCCATGGCTGGTGTGCACAAAAAAACGCCATACCTGAATGAATGCCGCTACCTGCACGGCAGTCAGGAAGAGCAGAAACGCCGCTACGTATCCGGTTGTCCTACCTCGCATGCGCGGCAACGTACCCCTCCGCCCTCGTGCGGAACCACGGGGGTTTGACCGGGTCCGCGCCGACGTCCGGAAGGGGCCCATCGCGTGCCGCGGTGGACCCCTTCCGGACGAGGTGAGGTGGCTACCGGGTTGACGCGATCGAACGCGACGTGATCGTCACCACAGACCGGAAGCCCAGTTCCACGCGCTCACCACCCACTCGGTCTGCTGCAGGTAGGCCACGCCGACCGCGACCAGGAACGCCCCGGTGACGAGGTGTGACCCACGGGCGGTGCGCCGCACCCGGTGCAGCTGCCGCTCGAGCACCACCCGCCCGACCATGCGGCAGAGCGCGAACAGGCCGACGGCGACGAAGAGACTGAGCAGGAAGGCGAGGACGGGGCTGGTGAGATTACCGCGCGCGGAGATGGCCCAGATGCCCCAGCAGACAAAGGCGAAGAGCCCACCGGCGCCGCTCCACTCGCCACCGCGGCGCAACTGCGCCAGGTGGTGGCCCACCGGCAGTCGCGGCTGCGACTCCATCGCGTCCGGCCAGCCCGTGCCGGTCGTCTCGTGGGGGGCGTCGAAAGCCGCGGTGGGCGGTTCGCCCCGTTGGCCGACCTGCGCGACACCGCGATGGAAGCCGCCGTGCTGCGGCGGCGTCTCCACGGTCCGCTCGGCCCAGGACTGCGTCTGGTCTGCCATGTTCCCTCCCCGCGGCAGCGGCGTGAACCCGCGCCATTCAACCGCTCCATTCTGACATTGACGTTCTCTCCGCCCTAAACGACGGAGGTTTCTCCACGCTGCGCGTGGAACGGCGCACAGCGTCCACGCGGATTCCTGCTTCCGGGGCTGCGCCGGCACGGATGCCGGTCTTACCTGCGCTCCACAGGCGTTCAGGCTCACCCAGCGCCCCTGGGCGAGCATGTTGTGTGCCGCGTTGAGTCGGCCGCACGCCGAGCACGTCTGCGACGTGGGCGCGAACCGGTCGATGCAGGCGAAGGTGCGCCCATACCGGGCGACTTGTACTCCAACATCGCGGTGAAACCGGCCCAGCCCGCGTCGTACACGGACTTCACGAGCCTCGTGCGGCCGAGACGGAGCACGCCGCAACCTTTGTACCGGCCGAGAATACCGCGAAGCGTGTCAAACCCGGATCGATACCCGCCGGCACGCGGTGTATCGGGAGGGTCGGGTGGCCGGAGCGGTACGGTCGGCACATGGCGGATCCCGAACGGCGGCGGCGCCGGCTGCGGCACTCTCCCCCGGCCGGCGCGCCGAGGGGTGCGGACGACTCCGCCAACGGCCGCTCGGCGGTGACCGGCGAGGTGCAGGATCCCGAGCCGGTGGCCCCTGCGTCGCGGCGGGGCGGCGGGACGGGTGGCTCCGCGGAGGACCGGGAAACCGAGCGCGGCCTGCGCGGCCTGGTCGGCTCCGGGGCATCCCAGGTGAGCGTCACGGCCGCGCTCCGGGCCCGCGACGCCACCCGGCCCAGCGACGACGACCTGGCCGCGGCGGAGGAACGACTGGTGATCGTCCGCCGGAACTGGGTGCCGCGCGAGGACGTTCCCCGCAGCGGTCGCTGACCCCATCTGGCAAGATCCGCGTGATCAGGGGAACAACTAGCGCCTGCCGGCGAGCCGCTCCCCTGATCACGCGGATCTCGCGGGCCGTCACGGAAGCGGCGGAAGATCCCCGGACTGCTCGTACGCGGTCAGCTGGGAGATCCGCCGGGCGTGCCGCTCGCCGGCGGAGAACGGGGCGGTCAGGAACGCCTCGACGATCGCGGTCGCCTCGTCGAGCGTGTGCTGCCGGGCCCCGACACCGACCACGTTCGCGTCGTTGTGCTCGCGGGCCAACTGCGCCGTCTCCACGCTCCAGGCCAGCGCCGCGCGCACCCCGGCGACCTTGTTCGCCGCGATCTGCTCACCGTTGCCCGAACCGCCGATCACCACACCGAGGCTGCCCGCATCGGCCACCACCCGGCTCCCCGTGTGGAGGCAGAAGACCGGGTAGTCGTCGTCGGGGTCGAAGACGTGCGGCCCGACGTCGATCACCTCGTACCCCTGCTTGGCCAGGTGGTTGACGAGGTGCACCTTCAGCTCGTAGCCGGCGTGGTCGGCTCCCAGGTAGACGCGCATACCGCGCAGTCTTTCAGCTCACGGTGGGGCGGCGCCGGGGGGACGCGCCGCACCGGATCACGTCACACGCGATCAGGAGAGCTGGGCGAGGACCAGACCGCCCCGCGCCTTGGGGGTGAACCACGTGCTCTTGCGCGGCATCTTCTGCCGGGCGAGGTTGACCGCGACGAAGTCGTCGACGGTCACCGGCGCGATCAGGATCGCCAGCTCCGCCCGGCCCGCGTCGACCTCGCCGGCCAACCACGACGCCGGGTAGTCCCCACCGACGTACGTGATCCGCTTGTCGCCGGGGTCGAGCCCCAGGGCGTCACGCAACAGCACCCGCTCGACGACCGCGTGGTCGAGGTTCTCCACCCCGCCCCCCCCGCCGGTCGGCAGCGTGACCGCATAGGTCTGGCCCGCCGCGTACAGCTGGACGCTGCCGCCGGTCACGGGCACGGCCGGGGCGTCGGCGACCGGCTCGACCAGCGCGCCGGCCGCCTCCAACCGGGCAATCAGCTCGGCCGGCGTGGCGGTCAACTCGCTGACCAGCCGGTTGTAGGGCTGGATGGCCACCGACGCCGGGGTGGTGATCACGGCGAGGAAACGCGGCAGCCCGCCGGTCTGGGCAGCGAGGCTGCGGTGGTTGCCGTCCGCGACCACCAGCTCGCCGCCGCCGGCCAGTGCCCGCAGCTCGTCCTGCCGCGCGCCCGGGCCCAGCAGCCAGATGGCATGCGTGCGCCCGGCCTGGTCCGTGTCGGTCGCGGCCGGCACGCCGGCGTCGTCGCACGCCGCGGCGAGCGCCGCGTGCAGGGCATCGCCGTGGGCGGTCTGCAGCAGGAGTACCGGCGAGAGCAGATGCCCCACCGCCTCCGCCAACGCGACCCGCTCCCGGACCTTCTCGATGAAGACGTCCTCGTTGCGGATCACCAGGCCGGGCTCGTCGGCGCTGGTCGAGATCTGATCGGTGTCGACCAGCGCGAACATGCCGTACGCCGCCGCCTCGCTGGCCGGCTCCGTGATCCGGTAGAGGACCACCACCTGCTCGGCGGGGGTGTAGCTGCCGTCGGCCTTCGCCTCGGCGAGCCGGGTGGCGGCGTCGGACAGGGAGTGCAGGAAGGACCGACCGACGCTGTCGGGCGCCCGGTGCGGCATCTCGATGGCGAGCGCGCTGCGCGGGTTCGCCTCGATGATCGCGGTGATCTCCGCGTCGTTGGCGAACTCGTCGTAGTTCTGCGCGCCCGTCTCGCCGGTGGTGATCCAGGCTCGGGTGATCGGGTGGACGACCGTCATGGTCGGTGACGCTACCGTCGCGCCCCGGTGTGATCGCCGATACCCCGGCCGATGTCCACCGGGTGGACGAACCGACGCGACGGGTCAGCCGACCCGGGCCATCCGGCGGTGCCGGCCGGGGCCGGGCGACGCCGCGCTCCCCAGCGGCGCCGACGCCTCGGCGACCATCAGGTCCACCGGCTCGGCGCTGCCGACCGCCGGGGCGGAGAGCATCTCCGGCAGATCGACGTCGGGACCGAGCGGCGCCGCGCCGACCACGACCGACGGCGCCAGCAGGTCGGCGATGCCCTCGCTGAACGACGGTCGCGGGTCGGACCAGCCCCCGCCATCCACCGTCCAGTACGCCCCGCCGAGGCTCGCGGCGATCGCGTCACGGAGCACGGGCAGGTCGTCGCGGGACATGGAGTCGTGTTCGGCCATGGTGATCCCTCCGGTGCGGCGGGTGGCGACGCTCCGGTCGCCGGCGGACATCCTGCGCAACGAATGTCCCCGGCACCGGTCACGTACCCGTAGTGCGACGTACGCGCACCCGCCGCCGCACCTGCGCTCCGCCGGGTCAGCCCTCCCGCGGCTCAGTCGAAGCTGGGGTCCTGCTCGCGCGAACGCTTGAGCTCGTAGAAGCCCGGAGTGCCCGCCACCAGCACCACCCCGTCCCAGAGCCGACCCGCCGCCTCGCCCTTCGGGGCGGGCGTGACCACCGGGCCGAAGAACGCGATCGGCTCGCCGGGAACCGGACCGGGCGCGTGGATCACCGGCGTGCCCACATCGGTGCCGACCGGCTTCATGCCCGCGTTGTGGCTGACCCGCAGCGGCGCGTCGTACTCCTGCGAGTCGGCCGCGGCGGCCAACGCCGGGTCCAGCCCGGCGTCGGTGAGGGCGGCCGCGTAGAGCTCCGAACCCAGCTCCTGCTTGCCGAGGTGGATTCGGGTGCCGAGCGCCGTGTAGAGGTCACGGAGCACCTGGTTGCCGTACTTCTGCTCGGCCGCGATGCAGATCCGCACCGGGCCCCAGCCCGCCTGCATCAACTGGACGTACTGCTCCGGCAGCTCCCGCCCCTCGTTGAGCACCGACAGGCTCATCACATGGAACCGGATGTCCAGGGGCCGCACCTGCTCCACCTCGAGAAGCCAGCGCGACGTGAGCCAGGCCCACGGGCAGATCGGGTCGAACCACATATCCACGGTTTCGCGTTCGGCCACCGTCGGGTCCTTTCAACAGTTCTGGACGTGAACCTGAGTTATACCCCCGAACCCTCCTGACCCACCGCGCGGCACGGGTGACTCGGGGTACCCCCGCTGAAATCGCGTGACATGGAAGACTTGGGGCGGAGAGCCGCCTTCACATGGCTCTCCGCGCCGTCGACGGGGACGGCGCGTCGATTCGGATGGAGACACACAGTGGCCGGAGTGCGCAACCTGACGCAGGACGAGGCGGCGGAGCGAGCCCGCCTGCTCGACGTCACCGGATACGACATCCGCCTGGACCTGTCCGGCGGCACGGCGGCGAACCGTACGTTCCGGTCGACCACGGAGGTCACGTTCAGCTGCACGGAGCCCGGCGCCAGCACGTTCATCGAGGTGGCCGCGGACAGCGTCCGGTCCGCCACCCTCAACGGCGCCCCGGTGGACATCGCCGGATGGTCGGCCGAACGCGGCCTCGCCTTGACCGGCCTGGCTGCCGAGAACATGCTCGTCGTCGACGCCGATTTCCTCTACTCCGCGAGCGGCCAGGGCCTGCACCGCAGCGTCGACCCGGTCGACGGGGAGACCTATCTGTACAGCCAGTTCGAGACCGCGGACGCGCAGCGGGTCTTCGCCGCCTTCGACCAGCCGGACCTCAAGAGCGTCTACACCTGGCACGCGACCGTCCCCGCGCACTGGCGGGTCATCTCCAACATGCCGGTGGAGCGCGAGGAGCCGCTCGACGAGGAGACCAAGACCGTCCACTTCGTCCGGTCGGAGCGGATGAGCACGTACATCACGGCGCTCTGCGCCGGCCCGTACCACGAGGTGCGCGACAGCCACGACGGCATCGACCTCGGCGTCTACTGCCGCGCCTCGATGGCCCAGCACCTCGACGCCGACGACCTGTTCCTGATCACCAAGCAGGGCTTCGACTTCTTCCACGAGCAGTTCGGGGTCCGCTACCCGCTGCCCAAGTACGACCAGCTCTGGGTGCCCGACTTCAACGCGGGCGCGATGGAGAACTTCGGCTGCGTGACGCACGCCGAGGCGCACTACATCTTCCGGTCGCAGGTCACCGACTTCGAGTACGAGCAGCGCGCCAACACGATCCTGCACGAGCTGGCGCACATGTGGTTCGGCGACCTGGTGACCATGCGCTGGTGGAACGACCTGTGGCTCAACGAGTCGTTCGCCGAATGGGCCAGCCACTGGTGCAACACCAACGCCACCCGCTTCGCCGACGCGTGGACCACGTTCCTGTCGGTGCGCAAGAACTGGGGCTACCGCCAGGACCAGCTCTCCTCGACCCACCCGGTCTACTGCGAGATGCCCGACCTGGAGGCGGTCGAGGTCAACTTCGACGGCATCACGTACGCCAAGGGCGCGAGCGTGCTCAAGCAGCTCGTCGCCTACGTCGGGATGGACCCGTTCCTGGCCGGGCTGCGCAGCTACTTCGCCAAGCACGCCTGGGGCAACGCCACCTTCGACGACCTCCTCTCGGAGCTGGAGACCGCCTCGGGACGCGAGCTGCGCAAGTTCGCCGCGCAGTGGTTGGAGACGGCGCAGGTCAACACGCTCCGCCCGGAGGTGTCGATCGCCGCGGACGGCAGCTATGAGCGGGTGGCCGTCCGGCAGGAGGCGCCGGCGGACTTCCCGACGCTGCGCACCCACCGCATCGGCGTCGGCCTCTACGACCTCGTGGACGGTGCGCTCGTGCGCCGGGAGCGCGTCGAAATCGACGTGACCGGCGAGCGCACCGAGGTGCCGCAGCTGGTCGGCGTACCCGCCCCGGCCGTACTGCTGCTCAACGACGACGACCTGACGTACGCGAAGCTGCGTCTCGACGAGCGGTCGATGGCGACGGTCGTGCAGCACATCGGCGGTTTCGAGTCGTCGCTGGCGCGGGCGCTCTGCTGGGCGGCGGCGTGGGACATGGTTCGCGACGCCGAACTGGCGGCGCGGGACTACCTCGCGCTGGTGCTCAGCGGACTCCCCAGCGAGCGGGACATCAACCTGGTGACCGCGACGTTGCGGCAGGCCACCACCGCGCTCGCCCTCTACGCCGACCCCGAGTGGGCCCCGACGGGATGGGCAGGCCTGGCCCGCACCGCGCGCACCGCGATGCAGGCCGCGGAGCCGCGCAGCGGTTTCCAGCTCGCCTGGGCGCGCGCCTACGTCTCGGCCGCGCAGAGCGACGAGGACCTCGCGGTGCTGCGTGGCTGGCTGGACGGGGCCGAGATCCCCGCCGGGCTGACCATCGACACCGAGCTGCGCTGGTCAGTGCTGCAGTCGCTGGTGGCGAAGCGTGCGGGCACGGCCGAGCAGATCGACGCCGAGCTGGCCACCGACCGGACCGCCAGCGGCGAACGGGAGGCCGCGCTCGCCCGGGCCCTGCTGCCGACGGCGGAGGGGAAGGCCGACGTGTGGCGGCAGCTCACCGGTGACGAGCCGCTGCCGAACTGGCGGCACCGCTCGCTGCTGCAGGGCTTCCAGCACCCGACCCAGGTCGAGCTGACCGCCCCCTACGTGGAGCGTTTCTTCGCGGAGGTGGGCAAGGTGTGGGCCAGCCGCGACAGTGAGCCGGCCCAGGAGTTCGTGGTGCTGGGTTACCCGGCCTACCAGGTGAGTGACGACACGGTGGCGGCGACGGACGCCTGGCTCGCGCAGCAGGGGCACCCGGCGCCGCTGCGACGGCTGGTGGCCGAGGGCAAGGACGGCGTGCTGCGGGCGCTGAAGGCGCGGGCGAAGGACACCGCTGCGGACAGCTGACGGTCGGGCGGGCGGGGGGCGGGGCTGACCCGTCCCCCGCCGCGGCGCCGCGGACAAGATCCTCCGGGGCCGGGCACATACACAAGATCCGCGTGATCAGGGGCGTGGTCGCGCGGCGCGCCGACGGCGCGCACGGGCTACTCCCTGATCACGCGGATCTTGGGTGGTGCGGGTGCGGAACGGTCAGGCGCGGCCGGCGTGCGTGGAGAGCTGGTCCAGCCCGCTGATGATGCCGCCGGCAAGGTCGCCCCCGCCGAAGGCCGCCACCATGGAGAGGGCGGCGAGCTTGGCGTCCCGGTCACCGATGCGCTTGCGCGCCTCGGCTCCGGTCACGATCTCCAGTACGCGCTGATTGGGCGAGACTGCGATCAGCACCGCCTTGTCGGCGTCGGCGAGCTCGCCGTGCAGTTTCTCCGCGTGTGCGCGGACCGGCTCATCCAGATCGCCGACGTAGACACTGAAGCTCAGTCCCGTCGAGTTGTCGGCAACTCTTAGCGCCTCGTCGAGGCGGATCAGCTGCCGCGTCGAGAACGGTCCATCCAGCACTTCGCGGTGGTGCTGCTCCCGCTCCTGCTCACCAACGGTCACTTGCGCCTCCCGTCACGCCGGCCCGCGTACGCGCGGAATCAGTCTCGCCACCCGCCCGTACCGCCGGGGCGGGCACGCCGCCGGGCAGCGTCTTGCGGCCGGTCTTCTCCGGCTGGGTCACCTGCTCGGGTGTCGAGAGGAACCAGACCGGGGTGAAGTCGAACGGCCGGCCGGGCCGGTAGCGCTTATCACCGCCGGCGTTGGAAGGGCCACGGCTGACAAGCATGATCAGGCCGGCGATCACGACCACGATGAGGGTCGGGATGCCGACGAAGTAGACCAGCGTGTTGGTAACAGACAACTCAACGCCCCCAGGCGTCAAATAGGGACCAGGGCGTCCGGCGAGGGCGGAAGGGCCACACCGCCGATCTACCCAGACTCAGACACCCTTCACGGTAGCGGAAGGCACAGATCGTCGGATCTCGGGGTGGCGACCACGCCTCTGCCGACCAGCGCAGACGCGGCGCGGGCCCGTTGGCGACCGGCGCTGGCGAAAATCCACCCGGTACGGCGGAAAACGACGCTGTCCCATCACCGGCCCCGGTCACTCAGCCTAGGGGCCTGCGGACCCCGGCGGGCGGGAACCCGGGCGAGCAGCCCGGATGAGCACCGGTTGACCGGCCCCGCTCGCCATCGGCCGCGACGATCAACGGTTACGGTGGCGCCCGTGACTGATCATTTCCTCGCTCGCGCCCGTGAGCTGGACGCCGCCGACCCGCTTGCGGCGTTCCGGGAACGGTTCGTGATCGCCGACCCCGACGTCGTCTATCTGGACGGCAACTCGCTGGGGCGGTTGCCGAAAGCCACCCGCGAACGCCTCCACCAGGTGATCGACCGGGAGTGGGGCGTGGAGCTGATCCGCGGCTGGGACCGATGGATGACGCTGGCGCGGGAGGTCGGCGACGTGCTCGCGGGCAGGGTGCTGGAGGCGGAACCGGGCGAGGTGGTGCTCGCGGACTCCACCAGCGTCAACCTCTACAAGCTCGCGGTGGCCGCCTGCGACGCCCGCCCCGGCCGAGGCGTCATCGTCACCGACGACGACAACTTCCCGACCGACCAGTACATCCTGCAGGGGCTGGCCGCCGCCCGCGGGCTGGAGCTGCGGGTGGTGCGCAGCGATCTCGACGCGGGGGTTTCCCGCGACGACGTGGTGGCCGCGCTCGACACCGACGTGGCGCTGGTGTCGCTGTCGCACGTGGCGTACCGGTCGGGGGCCGTGGCGGATCTGGCCGGCATCACCGCGGCCGCGCACGCGGTGGGCGCCCTGACACTGTGGGACGTGAGCCACTCGGCGGGCTCCATCCACGTGCCGCTGCGCTCCTCCGGCGTCGATCTCGCGGTGGGGTGCACGTACAAGCACCTCAACGGCGGGCCGGGGGCGCCGGCGTTCCTCTACGTGCGGACCGAGCTGCAGAGTGCGCTCCGGCAGCCGATCTGGGGCTGGTTCGGGCAGCGGGAGCAGTTCGACATGGCCGGTTCCTACCAGCCGGCGGAGTCGGTGGAGAGGTTCCTGGTCGGGACGCCACCGGTGCTCGGCGGGTACGGCGCGCTGGAGGGGGCCCGGATCACCGCGGAGGCGGGCATCGCGGCCATCGCCGCGAAGGGGGCGGCGCTCGGGTCGTACGCGATCGAGCTCGTCGACCGCTGGCTCACGGGGCACAGCTTCGCGCTCGCCTCGCCGCGCGACGACGAGCGGCGCGGTGCGCACGTCACGCTGCACCACCCGCAGGCGTGGCAGATCAGTCAGGCCCTGCGGGCGGCGGAGGTCATCCCGGACTTCCGCACGCCGGACCGGCTGCGCATCGGTTTCGCTCCGCTATACACCCGGTTCACCGATGTTCACACCGGATTCGCGCGACTCCGGGACATTATGGAATCCGGTTCGTATACGGCGTTTCCGGCCGAACGCTCAAGGGTCACCTAAAGAGCCCTGCCGGCTTGTCGCATTTTTATCTTTAGCTCTTCCCGGAGTGGGAAAGTGTCTCTGTTGAGCACGCCCACAGTGACCGGTTCCGGTAGCACCGGGAAGGGGGATCATGCGGGGACTCGGATACGGGGTTCGCGCCACGTTCGCATGCGTCGCCGCCGTCCTGCTGGTCGGCGCGACGGTACTGCTCGGTGCCGCCCCGGCTCACGCACAGGATACGTTCGTCCAGGTCACGCCGAACCCGGCGCGCGCCGGGACCCGGGTCGCCCTCACCGCCAGCTGCGGTGACGCGAACAACGTCACGGCGACAGTCACGTCCGACGCCTTCGGGCGGGTCATGCTGCTGCCGCGCGACGGGACGCTCCGCGGCAATGTGACCATTCCGTCGAGCAAACGGCCGGGACGCTACAACGTGAATCTGCAGTGCCAGAACAACCGCACCGCCAATACAACGCTCACCGTCACCAACGTCACTCCCACCGAGACCGCCAGTCCCACGCCGACCATGAGCCCGCCCGAGCGCGGTCCGAACGCCGGCGGCGGCGGCATGGCCGGACCCGGCGGTGAGGACCGCCTGATCCTGGCCGGCGGGCTCACCACGATGGGACTCGGCGTCGCACTGGGGCTGTTCGCGCTGGTCCGCCACCGCGCCGGCACGGCCCCGATCCGGCGGCGTCCCGAAACGGGCGCGTGACCGGACCGACGATGGCGACACCCGCGCGACCCGGCCGGCGGACGCCGGCCGGGTCGGTCCCGATGGAAGCCGATCCGGAGACCGGGACCGCGGAGCAGGAACGACCGGGGGACCCGGAGGAATGGCGCCCGGATGAGGAGCCGCCCGACACCGACGAGCGGCACTGGCTGCTGGAGACGGCCACCCAGGCCGCGCTCGCCGGCACCACCGCACACGTCCCGGCGTCCAGGACGAAAACCTACGGCACGCCCTCCGGCCCGACCCCACCGCCCGCCCGCCACCGCGCCATGCGGGGGCGCGCCCGCAAGGAACGGGCGCGCCGCGGTTTGCTCGGCAGGGCACTGGCCACCCAGGCGCCGCGTCATGCGAAGGCGGCGCGGGAGCGCGCGGCCGTCGACGCGGGAGGCACGACGATCTCGCAACCGTCGGGCATCACCGCGCGGGGCTGCGCCGCGGTGATCGCCCGCGGGGTCGCGCCGGTCCGGGCGACGGGAGCCGGGCCCCCACCCGAGCCCCCGCGCCCCGTGGCGACCGCGGTGCCCGTTCGCCGCCGCCGGATTCCCGTCGGACCGATCGCCCTGATCATCCTGTTGGTCGGGGTCTTCGCGACCGGAATCGGTCTGCAACACGTCACGGGATCGGGCAGCCCGAGCTTTCTCAGCGGCGACTACCGACAGCCGCCCCGCAAATCCCCGGCGATGCCGGCAAGCCGACCGGCCGCGATCTCGATCCCGGATCTGCAACTGCGCGCCGCCGTGCACTCCGTCGGGCTCGCCCCCGACGGGACGATCGAGGTCCCCCCACTGGAGCGGCACCGCGAGGCCGGCTGGTTCGAACGGAGCCCGACCCCGGGCGAGCTGGGGCCCTCGCTGATCGTGGGTCACGTGGACTCCCGCACCGGCCCGTCGGTCTTCCACGGCCTCAAAACGTTGAAGTCGGGCGCGAAGATCGAAATCGCCCGCCAGGACGGATCGCAGGCGGTCTTCAAGGTCGAATCGGTGGAGCGGTTCGACAAGCGCGCCCTGCCCAACGACCGCGTGTACGGCGACTTCAGCCGCGCCAATCTCCGCCTGATCACGTGTGGTGGGCAATGGGTGGGGGGCGAGACCGGCTACGCGGACAACGTGATTGTCTTCGCCTCGCTGGCCTCCAACAGCCGCCGCCGCTGACCGGCGGCCGCTCGGACACGTCCGGCCGCTCATGTCCGCCGGTGGCGCCCGGCGTGCCGGTCAGGCCGCGTCGCGCTCGGGCAGGTCGAGCCAGTCGGCCCAGCGCGGGTCCGGAGCACGGTGGCCGAGCACCCGCCAGGCCGTCCCCTTCGGCGCGCTCGGCAGCGCGTGCAGCCGCCAGCCGAGCTCGGCCGGTGTCTTGTCGCCCTTGCTGTGGTTGCACTTGGCGCAGGCCGCGACGACGTTCTCCCAGGCGTGCCGTCCGCCTCGACTGCGCGGAAAGACGTGGTCGATCGTCTCGGCCGGACCGCGGCAGTAGGCGCAGCGCCAGCCGTCGCGGGCGAAGATGGCCCGCCGGGAGAGGCCGACGTGGGTGCGGTAGGGGACGCGTACGAACCGGGTCAGGCGGACCACGGACGGCACCGGCAGCGCGTGCCGGGCGCTGTGCAGGATGCCCTCGCCGTCTGCGACGCAGACTGCTTTCGCGGAGAGCACGAGAATCGCGGCTCGACGCACTGAAACGACACACAGCGGCTCATACGTTGCGTTGAGCACCAACGAACCGGAGCCCACCGTGGGTCGTATGTCAGGCATCGCGCTCACCCTCTCGGCTGTTGTCCCGCCCGCTCCTGTCGCCTGCACCATGCCGCGCCAGGTCGCTGAAACCGCGGCCGACGCCGGCAGTTCACCGGCGTCCGTCTGCCAATCGTCCCCGATAGATGACCTAATTGCACGTACTATTCCCGGCTCGTGCGGTCGACCTTTCGCGCCGCATGGCAAGACTCTCGCTTCCGTCCGATTGCGCCGTCGCCGACCTGCCCCGTGATTCCCCGTGCGCGGCGCTGTGCACACGGCGGCGCGCTGGAACGGGGCGGGGCGGGCGACAGGGCCCGGAGGCCGTGCGGTACGACATTGGGCGTGACGACCGCAGAGCTCATCCTCGCCGCGCCCACGGCCAAACCCCCCTCCCCCGAACCGACCTGCCTGGACGACTGGTTCTGCAAAGCGACGTACGAGATGACCGACTCGGCCTGGTTCGCGGAGAGCAGCTACTACGTGCTGGTCAAGCCGCTGCGGATCATCATGATCGTGCTCATCGCGATGGTCGCCCGCCATCTGCTCAACCGCACCATCAGCCGGTTGGTCCGCACCACCTCCGAGACCTCGGTGCCGACGATCCTGAAGCCGCTGCGGGAGCGGATCCCGACCGCGCCCCCGGACCCGTCCGGCATCTATCCGGAGCGGCGGCGACAGCGCGCCGAGGCGATCGGTTCCGTGCTGCGCAGCCTGGTGACCGCGTTCGTCTTCTCCATCGCCGTACTGATGGTCCTCAAGGAGCTCGGCTTCGACCTGGCGCCGTTGCTGGCGAGCGCCGGGATCGCCGGCGTCGCGCTCGGCTTCGGCGCGCAGAGCCTGGTCAAGGACCTGATCGCCGGCCTGTTCATGCTGCTCGAGGATCAGTACGGCGTCGGCGACACGGTCGACCTCGGCGAGGCGACGGGCGTGGTGGAGGCGGTCGGTCTGCGGATCACCTCGGTCCGCGACGGCCGCGGCGTCCTCTGGTACATCCGCAACGGCGAGATCATCCGGGTGGGTAACAAGAGCCAGGGCTGGGCGATGGTCGTCGTCGACATGCCGATCGGGTTCGCCCGCATGAACGAGGCGACCGAGGTGATGCGTGCGGCGGCGGCCCGCGTCGCCGAGGACCCCGAGCTCGCGCCCGACTTCGTCGACCCGCCGGAGGTGCTCGGCATCGAGCAGATCACGGTCGACGGCGCGGTCATCCGTACGGTCGCCAAGACGAGCGCGGAGGGGCAGCTCGCGATCAGCCGGGCGCTGCGCCGCCGGCTGGCCGAGGCGCTCGAGGAATCGGGGATCTCGGCCCGGATCGCGGCGGCGCGGACGTTTCCGCGCCGGGCGGCGCCGGCCGACGAGGGCGAGACCGGCCAGGGGGGCGCGACCTGAGGTCGCAGGCACCCGAACGTCGGGTTCCAGGAGCGACGATGCGCGGGTCGCGCGCCACACGGAGGGTCAGGTATCGTCCGTTCGTTCAGTCGGACACGCGACTGGCTGTCCGTTCGCACTAGCCAGGTGTCAGACGATCGGGCAGAATCCGGAAAAGCTTTTCGGAGCGTTACCGCGAGCTCGCTCATCCGCACGTCTGACAACGTTCGCCGGCAGCCCCCACACCCATGGTGAGCGGCCGAGAACGATGGAGGCATCCCGGTGTCCGACGAGACACATCCGCCCGCAGGGCCGGCCACCTTCCGCGAGGTGTTCGCCCAGCGCGAGTTCCGGGCCCTGTTCCACGCCGCCGCGCTCTCGTGGATCGGCGACTACATGGCCAAGGCGGCGGTCACCGTCATGGTCTACCAGCAGACCGAGTCCGTCGCGCTTTCCGCGGCCGCGTTCGCGATCAGCTATCTGCCCTGGCTCGTCGGTGGGCCCCTGCTCGCGACGGTCGCCGAGCGCCACTCCTACCGCACGGTCATGGTCATCTGCGACCTCATCCGGATGGTGCTGATCGGCCTGGTCGCCGTGCCCGGCGTGCCGGTCGAGGTGATGCTCGTCCTGCTGTTCGCCACCACACTGGCCAACCCGCCCAGTCAGGCGGCGAAGTCCGCGCTGATGCCGGTCATCCTCGCCGGCGACCGGCTCGTGGTCGGGATTTCGCTGAACACGAGCGCGAGCCAGGCGGCGCAGGTCGGTGGCTACGTGGCCGGGGCCGCGATAGCGGCGGTCAACCCCCGCGTCGCGCTGCTCATCGACGCCGCGACCTTCGCGGTCTCGGCGGCGATCATCCGGTTCGGCGTACGGCAGCGGCCGCCGGCGATGACCCGCGCGCACCGCAGCCATCTGCTCCGGGAGACCGGCGACGGCTTCCGGATCGTCTTCGCGAATCCCGTACTGCGGGCCATCGCCGTCCTGGTCTTCACCTCGATGCTCTTCGCCATCGTCCCGGAAGGGCTCGCCGCGGCGTGGGCCGCCGAACACACCGGCAACGAGAGCGAGCGCGGGCTCGCGCAGGCGTTGATCATGGCGGCCAGCCCGGTCGGCTTCATCCTGGGAGGCCTGCTGATCGGGCGGGCGGTCCGTCCGGACGTACGCCGCGCACTCATCCGGCCGTTCGCGGTGCTCGCGCCGCTCGCGCTCGTGCCGGCCCTGTTCGATCCGCCGCCCCTGGTGGTGGCGGGGCTCGCCGCGGTCTGCGGTTTCGCCGTGGCGGGTCTGATGCCGGTCGCCAACGGCTTGTTCGTGCAGGCTCTGCCGCACGGTTTCCGGGCCCGCGCGTTCGGTGTGATGGCCACCGGCACCCAGGTCATGCAGGGCATCGCGGTCTTCACCACCGGGCTGCTCGCCGACCGGTTCTCCATCCCCGTCGTGGTCGGGTTCTGGAGCGTGGCCGGCGTGCTGGTGATGGCGCTGGCCGCGACCCAGTGGCCCAGCGCTGAACGCTTCAACGCGGCGATCGCGGCGGCGAGCCGGGTGAGTGCGCCGCCGGCCCAGCCGACGGGAGAGGCGTCGGCGCCCCGTCAGCCGACGGGAGAGGCGCGAAGCGACCCGGACGCCACCCCGCGCCCGTCCTCCCCCTCGGCGGGCATCAGCGCGTTGTGACCCGCACCCCACACCGTGACGGGGATATCTCGTCGGCTGGCAGGATGGAACGGTGAATCCTGCAGGCGAGCGAGCGGACACCGGCCGGCCGACCGACGGCGAGCCGGCGACCTTCTTCGACGCGATCGGCGGCGAGCCGACCTTCCGCAAGCTGGTCGACGAGTTCTACGCCGGCGTCGCGGAGGATCCGCTGCTGCGGCCGATGTACCCCGAGGCCGACCTGGCGCCGGCCGCCGACCGGATGACGCTATTCCTGATGCAGTACTGGGGTGGCCCCAACACCTATTCCGTTCAGCGCGGCCACCCCCGCCTGCGGATGCGGCACGCGCCGTTCCGGGTGGGGCCGGCGGAGCGCGACGCCTGGCTGAGTCACATGCGGCGGGCGGTGCTGAGCCTGGAACTCCCGGCCGACCAGGAAGCGATGCTCTGGGATTACCTGGAGCGGGCCGCCTATTTCATGGTCAACACACCGGATACGGACGACGACGCAACATCGACGAATCGACCAAACGGGGCATAGCGCGCGACGATGGCACTATTCGGTCGTTGATCCAGGGGTAAACAGCGCCCGGACCGCCCACCCCCGTCGGCGGGACCCCGGCCGCCCTGCCGCCGAGGAGCCCAGAAACTCTCGCGCGGCTCGACCCGGTCTCCGTCGCGGTCGATCCCCGCTTCGACCCCCGGCTCGTCGCCGAAGGAGCGTCGCGGGTGAAGGTGGAGGACCTGGCGCTCTCGCCCGACGGACGGCGGCTGGTACACCGAGGCATACCGCCCGCGCTGCGGCAGCCAGTTCGACACCTATCTGCGCGGCGTGGACTTCGCGCCGGACGGCTCCTACTTCGTCGTCGTCACGACGGGGCACGACACCGGCCCGACGCAGACGTGCAACACGGCGGCCCGCTTCGAGACGGGCGGCGTCGGACGGCGCAACCCGACCTGGGTTGAACCACACCGGAGGGAACACGCTCTTCTCCGTCTCGGTCACCGGCGCCGCGGTCTACGTCGGGGGGCACCAGCGGTGGCTCAACAACCCGTACGGTCACAAGTCGGCCGGCCCGGGAGCGGCCTCCCGTCCGGGCATCGGTGCGATCGACCCGCGTACGGGCAAGGCGCTCCCCTGGAACCCGACCAGGAGTCGCGGCGTCGGCGTCCGCGCGTTCCTCGCGACGCCACAGGGGCTCTGGGTCGGCTCGGACACCAACGAACTGGCGAAGGAGTATCACGGGCGGATCGGAATGTTCCCGTTGGCGTGACGCGGCGCGGCGCCCGGCCCGGTCAGAGCAGGGCGCCCTCGTCGTGCAACCAGTCGACGAAGGTCGTCGCCACGGCGGCGCCGCAGTCGAGAACCTCGACGAGGAGCGCGTCGTGGGCGCCGGCACCGAGCGGCACCTGCAGCTCGGCATAGATCGGCAGCTGGCCGCGCTCCGTGGGGTCACCCACGTACGCCTTGCAGAACCGGCGGGTGTGGTTCCACTCGTTGACCACGCGGTAGGCCCGGTCGGCCCAGTCCGGCGGAACGGTCGAGTGTGGACGCGCGCGGACGACGAGGATCTCGTCGTCGGGCCCCTCCAACGTGAACAGCACGGCGTGCCGCTCCCACATCGCCAGCAGGCTGCCTTCGCCATCGGCCAGATACCGGACGTCGAGCAGGTCCAGCGCTTCGCCCACCCGGTCCAGTGTGACCGGGGCGACCTGCGCCGGGGTTTTCTCCATCGTGGACACGTCGCTCGGGGCGCAGATCGCCTCCGGTTCGCGCGGCGCCGGCACTGAGAGCCGGACGTTACCGCCCTCTGCGATCGCTCTTCGAGTTTCCGGCTCAACGCCACCGGCGTGACCGGGGCGCCATGACCACCACGGCATCGTCGCGCACCTCGCTCCCCAGCGGATCCAGACGTTTACGTTGCGTTGGACCCGAGGCACGACGGTACCCGGATAGCCGCCTTCAGGCATCCCCCCACCGCTCGCACCAAACCGGACAGTCCATGTGACCTCATCCGTTCGTACGATAGTTGGTGGGTCTCACTGCGAGAGTGCTGACTGGCGGTAACCATGCGACTCCGTACGGTGCCGACAGCCCGGTCCACCGTCCGGCCACCCGCACGTGAACCGGCACGTCGCCCGCGCTCTCCGGCGACCCCAGGAACCCCATCCGGACGATCGCCTGGATCAGACCCTGCCGCACCTCGATGCGGCTCTGGGCCACCGGCGGCTCCGAACCCTCGGCCACCGCCGCCGGCTCCGTCACCACGATCGCGACGTGATCGAGGAGCGCGTCGCGCAGCATCCGCTGCCCCACCGCCCGCCCGCCGACTCCTTCCGTCGCCGCCGTGCGCAGCGTCCCCGCCGCCGCGGCGGCAACCTGCCACAGCTCGGCCGCGCGGAGCGTCTCCACCACCCGGCCCGCGGCCGGCGGCAACGGCCATCGCCACTCCTGGTCGCGGCGCGCCGGCAGGGCGCCGTCGCCCCGGCTCACCTCGGCGAGCAGCTCGGCCCCCGACACGGTCACATCCCCGGGGCCGTCGCCCGCGACGGTGCGGCTCACCAGAACCGCCCAGGGCAGCCGGGCCCAGAGGGCGGTGCGCGCGGGCGCGCCCGCGCGCAGCCGCACGACGGCCGACCCGTCGAGCCGGGTCAGCCGGGTCAGGAAGGCGGCGGCATCCGCGACGCCGGTCAACCCGTGTCGCGCGCTCACCGCGACTCCGCGCCCGCCGGCGTCTCGCTCCCGGCCGGCGTCTCGCTCCCGGCCGGCGTCTCGCTCCCGGCCGGCGTCTTACCCCCGGCCGGCACGGAGTACGGCTCCAGGAAGGCCCGCTCGTCCGCGGTCAGCCGGCGCGGACGCTGCCGTTCCAGGTCGAACGGGACCAGCACCGAGCGGGCCCGGCTGGCCAACACGTCACCGTCGAACAGTTCGTAGCCGATGGTGAACCGGGAGGCCCGGATCTCCTCGACCCACATCTCGATCCGCACGCTCGGCGGCCGCTCCGCGGTCGCCCGACCCACCGCGTAGTCGACCGGCCGCAGGTAGTCGATCTCGTGCCGCGCGATCACCACGCCGTCGGCGAACGAACCGACTCCCCAGGCACGTCCGCCGACGAACATCAACGCCACGCGCGCCTCCTCGTACAGCGTGAGGAAGCGCGCGTTGTTGACATGGCCGTACGCGTCGAGATCGGACCAGCGCAGGGCGCAGTCGTAGACGTACCGCTGGGGTTGGCCGGACCCACCTGCGCGCGTGCCGGGACCATCGGCCCCGGCACGCGCCTGCGACGTACTAGTCACGCGTCAGCTTGCGGTAGGTCACCCGGTGCGGCCGGGCCGCGTCGGCGCCGAGCCGCTCCACCTTCTTCTTCTCGTACGCCTCGTAGTTGCCCTCGAACCAGAACCACTTGGCCGGGTTCTCGTCGTCGCCCTCCCACGCCAGGATGTGCGTCGCGACCCGGTCGAGGAACATCCGGTCGTGGGAGATCACCACGGCGCAGCCGGGGAACTCGAGCAGCGCGTTCTCCAGGCTCGACAACGTCTCGACGTCGAGGTCGTTGGTGGGCTCGTCGAGCAGGATGACGTTGCCGCCGATCTTCAGCGTCAGCGCCAGGTTGAGCCGGTTGCGCTCGCCGCCGGAGAGCACCTTGGTCGGCTTCTGCTGGTCGGGGCCCTTGAAGCCGAACGCGGCCACGTAGGCGCGCGAGGGCATCTCGACCTTGCCGACCATCATGTAGTCCAGCCCGTCGGAGACCGTCTCCCAGAGCGTCTTGTCGCCGGCCAGGCCGGCGCGGTTCTGGTCGACGTACGACAGCTCCACCGTCTCGCCGACCTTGACGGCGCCGTCGTCCGGCTGCTCCAGGCCGACAATGGTCTTGAACAGCGTGGTCTTGCCGACGCCGTTGGGGCCGATGATGCCGACGATGCCGTTGCGGGGCAGCGAGAAGCTCAGGTTGTCGATGAGCACCCGGTCCCCGAAACCCTTCGTCAGGTTGCGGGCCTCGATGACGGTGCTGCCCAGGCGCGGGCCCGGCGGGATCTGGATCTCTTCGAAGTCGAGCTTGCGGGTCTTCTCCGCCTCGCTCGCCATCTCCTCGTACCGGTCGAGCCGGGCCTTGGACTTGGTCTGCCGCGCCTTGGCGTTGGAGCGCACCCACTCGAGCTCGTCGGTGAGGCGCTTCTGCAGCTTGACGTCCTTGCGTCCCTGCACCGCCAGGCGGGCGGCCTTCTTCTCCAGGTAGGTGGAGTAGTTGCCCTCGTACGGGTAGGTGTGGCCGCGGTCCAGCTCGAGGATCCAGTTGGCCACGTTGTCGAGGAAGTACCGGTCGTGCGTGATCGCCATGACCGTGCCGGCGTACTTGGCCAGGTGCTGCTCCAGCCACTGCACGCTCTCGGCGTCCAGGTGGTTGGTGGGCTCGTCGAGCAGCAGCAGGTCGGGGGCCTCGAGCAGCAGTTTGCACAGCGCGACGCGGCGGCGTTCACCGCCGGAGAGCTCGGTGACGGCGGCGTCCGGCGGCGGGCAGCGCAGCGCGTCCATCGCCAGCTCGAGCTTGGAGTCGATGTCCCACGCGTCGGCGTGGTCGAGCTCCTCCTGGAGCTTGCCCATCTCTTCCATCAGCTCGTCGGTGTAGTCCGTCGCCATCTGCTCGGCGATCTTGTTGAACCGGTCCAGCTTCGCCTTGGTCTCCGCGACCGCCTCCTCGATGTTGCCGAGGACGGTCTTGTTCTCGTTGAGCGGCGGCTCCTGGGCGAGCATCCCGACGGTGTAGCCGGGCATCAGCCGGGCCTCACCGTTGCTCGGCCGGTCCAGGCCGGCCATGATCTTGAGCAAGCTGGACTTACCGGCGCCGTTCGGCCCGACCACACCGATCTTGGCGCCCGGCAGGAAGTTCAGCGTCACGTTGTCGAGGACGACCTTGTCGCCGTGCGCCTTGCGCGCCTTTTCCAGGACGTAGATGAACTGGGCCACGGTGCGGCCTACCTCCAGAGTGTGAGACTCGGTGAGCGCGAGGAGCGCGCTTGCGGCTGGAGTCGCCGCCCCGGCCGCTGCGGCGCGGACGGTCGCGAACGGAGACCGATTCGGCAGACGCCGTGGTCAATCCTGACAGGTAGGCCACCGTCCGCGCACATCGCCCCGCTGTGCGGAGTACGGTGCGCGACCGCCGACCACTGCCCGCGGGCCCCGCTCGACCTGCCGGACCCGGCGCTCCGCCGGACACAACACGGCGAACGGTCGTTTCCTTCCGCATTCGTTCCGGCGCCGCGCCGCACAGACCGGGGACGGCGGACTACGTGACACTGATCAACAACAGGTTTTGCGGCTACGACCTGCGGGGCAGTAATGGAGTGGGCGGGGACACAACGCCCTGGCGACGCCCAGTACGCTCAGGGGCAGTCCCGTAATCACCGGAGGTGTGCGGAGCGTGACGGTTCGCAGTTCGTTCGTCGTCGTAGCCAACCGCCTGCCCGTGGACCAGGTGAATACCCCTGAGGGCCAGCAGTGGCGGCGCAGCCCCGGTGGGCTCGTCACCGCCCTGCACCCCGTGCTGGCACAGCAACGGGGCACCTGGGTCGGGTGGGCCGGCGGCGTCGGCGCCGCCCCGGAGCCGTTCGAGCTGGAGGGGATCCGGCTGCACCCCGTGCCGCTGAGCTCCGAGGAGCTGGAGCGCTACTACGAGGGGCAGTCGAACGCGACGATCTGGCCGCTCTACCACGACGCGGTGGAGACACCGGCGTACAAGCGGCGCTGGCGGGAGACGTACCGGGTGGTCAACGCCCGGTTCGCGGAGGCCGCCGCGGAAGTGGCCGCCGAGGGTGCGACGGTCTGGGTGCAGGACTACCAGCTGCAGCTCGTACCGGCCATGCTCCGCGAGCTCCGCCCCGACCTGCGGATCGGCTTCTTTCTGCACATCCCCTTCCCGCCGATCGAGCTCTTCATGCAGATGCCGCTGCGGGCCGAGATCCTGCGCGGCCTGCTCGGCGCGGATCTGGTCGGCTTCCAGCAGCGGCTCGCCGCGCAGAACTTCGTCCGGCTGGCCCGGCACCTGCTCGGGCTCCGCTACGAGGGTCAGACGATCGAGGTCGACGGGCGGCGGGTCAAGGCCGGCGCGTTCCCGATCTCCATCGACGTGGCTGAGATGGAGCGGATGGCGCAGGACCCGACGGTGCAGGCGCGGGCGAAACAGATCCGGGCGGAGCTGGGCGATCCCAAGACCGTGGTGCTCGGCGTCGACCGGCTCGACTACACCAAGGGGATCGAGCTCCGCCTGAAGGCGTTCCGCGAGCTGCTCGCTGACGGAAAGTTGACAGTCCCCGACGCGGTTATGGTGCAGGTCGCCACGCCGAGCCGCGAGCGGGTCGAGCACTACCAGGCACTTCGGGTCAAGGTCGAGCGCGAAGTTGGCCGGATTAATGGTGAATTCGGACGGGTGGGTGTGCCCGCAGTGCACTACCTGCACCAGTCGTACAGTCGCAGTGAACTCGCCGCGCTCTACTGCGCGGCCGACGTCATGATGGTGACCCCCCTCCGAGACGGAATGAATCTGGTGGCCAAGGAGTACGTCGCATCGCGCGCCGACCATGGTGGCGCGCTCGTGCTCAGTGAATTCGCCGGCGCGGCCACCGAGCTGCGCCAGGCGTTCCTGTGTAACCCGCACGACCCGGACGGGGTCAAGGACGCGCTGCTGCGCGCCGTACATGTCGATCAAGGGGAGGCCCGGCGCCGCATGCGCATCATGCAACGCCACCTGCGGACCCACGACGTGGGCCACTGGGCCCGGTCGTTCCTGAACGAGCTGGGCGTCCCCGAGACGGAGGCGGCATGACACCGTCCGTCCAGGACGGGCACGCGCACGACGGGGACACCATCGCGCCGGAGCTACGCGCCGGCATCGGGCGGATCGCCCGGGTGCCGCTGCTCCTGATCGCCTGCGACTACGACGGCACGCTCGCGCCGATCGTGGAGGACCCGACCAAGGCCGCGCCGCTGCCCGAGTCCGTCGCGGCGATCCGTGCCCTCGCCGCCCTGCCCCAGACCACCGTCGCCGTCGTGTCCGGGCGGGCGCTGCGCGACCTCGCCGCGCTCTCCCGCCTCCCCAGCGAGGTGCACCTGGTCGGCAGCCACGGCTCGGAGTTCGACATCGGCTTCGTGGAGCGGCTCGCCCCCGAGTTGGTGGAGGTCCGCACGCGGTTGAAGGCCGAGCTGCGCCGGATCGCGCACGAGCGGCCCGGCGTACGCCTGGAAATCAAGCCGGCGAGCGTCGCCGTGCACACCCGCAGCGCTGACCCCGATGTCACCGCGGAGGTTGTCGAAGCGGTTCGATCCGGCCCGGCCGTCTGGCCGGAGGTGACCGTCACGCAGGGCAAGGAGGTCATCGAGCTCTCGGTGGTCCCCACCCACAAGGGCACCGCCGTCGACCAGATCCGCACCCAGATGTCGGCCAGCGCGGTGCTCTTCATCGGTGACGACATCACCGACGAGAACGCGTTCGCGAACCTGCACGGCCCCGACATGGGCATCAAGATCGGTCCTGGCGAGACCCGGGCCGATTACCGGGTCGGCGAACCGATCGACGCCGCGCGCGTGCTCGGCCTGCTGCTGGAGAGCCGGCGGCAGTGGCTCTTCGGCGAGCGGGCGGTGCCGATCGAGCGCCACTCCATGCTGGCCAACGGCCACACCGTCGCGCTACTCACTCCCGACGCCAAGGTCACCTGGCTCTGCCACCCCAAGCCCGATTCGTCGGCCATCTTCGCCGACCTGCTCGGCGGCCACCCGGCCGGCCACTTCACGGTCGCGCCGGACCGCGGCGGCCTCCCGCTCGGCCAGCGTTACCGGTCGAACACCATGACCGTCGAGACGCGCTGGTCCGGGCTGACCGTCACGGACTGGCTCGACCAGCGGCCGGCCGACGACATCGGTGGCGACACGCTGGCGATCACCGGGGACTCCACCCTGGTGCGGGTGCTGACCGGTTCCGGGCGGGCCCGGCTGGAGTTCGCGCCCCGACCGGAGTTCGGCCAGGTCTCCGTGCAGCTCCAGCCGCTCGGCGACGGGTTGCTGGTGCTCGGCTCCAACGAACCGTTCGCGCTCTACTCCCCGGGCGTCGAGTGGGAGATCGTCGAGGACGGCGGCCACGAAACCGCACGGGCGGTCGTCGACCTCACGGCGGCGGGCGGCTCGGTCACCATGGAGCTGCGGTTCGGGTCGCACAGCCTCGACCACCACACGGTGCCGGTGCAGGAGCGGCAGGCCGCCGCCGAGCAGCCGTGGCGTGACTGGGTGGCCGGGCTGCGGCTGCCCCCCGGGGCCCGCGACCTCGTCGCGCGGAGCGCACTGACCCTGCGGGGGCTCTGCCACAAGCCCACCGGCTCGATCCTCGCCGCCGCGACCACCTCGCTGCCGGAAGAGATCGGCGGCGTCCGCAACTGGGACTACCGCTACTGCTGGCTGCGCGACGCGGCGATGACCGCGCGCGCACTGGTCGACCTCGGCTCGCTTACCGAGGCGGAGGCGTTGCTGCGCTGGGTCGACGGCTGCGTGGAGCGCACCGGGGGCCACCCCGAGCGGCTACACCCGCTCTACACGGTCGACGGCTACGAACTCGGCGCCGAGGCGGTCATCGACACGCTGCCCGGCTACGCCGGCTCCCGCCCCGTCCGGGTCGGCAACCTCGCCAACCACCAGCTCCAGCTCGATGTCTTCGGGCCGGTCGCCGACCTGCTCGCGGCGGTCGCCGACGCCCGCGGTTCCGTACGGGACGACGAGTGGCGGGTCATCGAGGCGATGGTCCAGGCCGTCGACCGGCGCTGGCACGAACCCGACCACGGCCTGTGGGAGGCGCGCCTCTCCCCTCGACACCACGTCTACTCCAAGGTCATGTGCTGGATGACCGTGGACCGGGCGCTGCACGTCATGCGCCAGCACGGCGGCCAGGACCGCCCGGACTGGGTGGCGCTGCGCGACCGGATCGCGCACAACGTGCTCGAGCACGGCTGGCACGAGGCCGCGGGCGCCTACACGGTCGCGTACGGCGACGAGGACATGGACGCGTCGTCCCTCTGGATCGGCCTCTCCGGGCTGCTTCCCGACAACGACCCGCGCTTCCTCGCCACCGTGCTCAAGGTCGAGGCGGATCTGCGCAGTGGTCCGGTCGTCTACCGCTACCGGTGGGACGACGGGCTGCCGGGCCGGGAGGGCGGGTTCCACATCTGCACCGCCTGGCTCATCGAGGCCTACCTGCGCACCGGGCGGCGCAGTGATGCCGAGGAGCTGTTCAGGCAGATGATCGACACCGCCGGGCCGACCGGGCTGCTGCCGGAGCAGTACGACCCGCTATCGGAGCGGGGGCTGGGCAACCACCCCCAGGCCTACAGCCACCTTGGCCTGATCCGCTGCGCCCTCCTGCTGGACGACATGCTCAAGGGCTGACCGCCCGAGGGCTGAACCGCCCGCCGATCAAGGACGTCTTCACATGGTTCGATCTCCGATCGTGTGAAGACGTCCTTGATCGGCGGGCGTTTCCTTGATCCGGGTCAGTCAGCGACGGTGACCGGCACCGGCGGGCTCTCGTGGTGCAGCCGGGACAGCGCCGTCACCAGATACGTGGTCTGCCCGACCGGCGGAGGTGCCGTGTCGGTGAAGCGCTGCGCCCCCGCGCCGGCCCGGCGTACGGCCATCAGGTTGCGCGCCGCGTCGATGCCGCACCCCGCGCCGTCCGCCCGGTAGATCGCGTAATAGGCTGGCCGCGTGCCGCTCCCCGCGCTCCAACTCAGCTCGATGCCGCCGCCACGTCGGGTCGCCCGCACCGAGGCGGGCGCTGCCGGCGGGGCGCCACCGAGGCGCGGGCTGACCGGCACCAGCGCCGGGTCACGGTAGAAGTCGGCGCGGAGCCGGTCGGCGAAGCCCAGCGGGTTGGCCCGCAGATCGCCGATCGAGAAGTAGACGTCCCCGACGACCGGGTGGCCGCGGTTGAGCAGCAGATGCCGCGGCATCTCCCCAGCGTCGCCCCACTCCGCGATCCGGTACGCCGCCTGGCCGATGTAGAGCTGCACGTTCGTGCCGGCGACCACGTTCGACCACCACGGCACCAGCACGTCGTAGGCGGCCGGGGCGTACCCGGTCTTCCAGTAGATCTGCGGCGCGACGTAGTCCACCCACCCATGCTTGACCCACTTCCGGGTGTCGGCGTAGATCGCGTCGTATGACTGCAGGCCGGACGTGGCGGAGCCGCGCGGGTCGGTCGCCGCGTTGCGCCAGATGCCGAAGGGCGAGATGCCGAAGCGTACGTGCGGCTTGACCTGCCGGATCCGGGCGCCGAGCTCCTGGACGAGGCTGTCGACGTTGGCCCGGCGCCAGTCCCCGAGCGTCCGCCCGGCCCCGTACGCGGCGAACTCGGCGCCGTCGTCGAAGCTCTGACCGGCGACCGGGTAGGGGTAGAAGTAGTCGTCGAAGTGGACGCCGTCCAGGTCGTACCGGGTGACCGCGTCCATGATCGCGTTGACAGCGTGCTGGCGCGCGGCGGGCACCCCGGGGTTGTAGAAGAGCTTGCCGTCGTAGCGCTCCACCCATGACGGGTTGAGCCGGGCCGGGTGGGTGGGGAGCAGGCGGGCGGGGTCGGCCTGCATGCTCACGCGGTAGGGGTTGAACCACCCGTGCAGCTCCAGGCTGCGCGCGTGCGCCTCGGTGACGGCGAAGGCGAGCGGGTCGTAGCCGGGGTCGCCGCCCTGCCTGCCGGTCAGGTACTCCGACCAGGGCTCGTGCCGTGAGGGCCAGAACGCGTCGGCGGTCGGCCGGATCTGCAGGAACACGGCGTTGAGCCGCAGCCGCACCGCCTCGTCGAGCAGGACGCGCAGCTCGGCCTGCTGCTGTGCCGCGGTCAGCCCCACCCGGGACGGCCAGTTGATGTTGGAGACAGACGCGATCCAGGCGCCACGGAGCTGACGCTTGGGCTGCACGCCCACCGGACACCCGCCGGAAGGGGCGACGAGGCCGGAGACGGCCGCGCCGGAAGCGACCGCGGGCACCGCGCCCGGAATCACCACCCCCGCGACAGCCGTCACCGCGAACACCGCGACGGCGGCCACCAACCGATGCCAAACACGAGCATGATCTGCTGCCATCCGTACCTCCGCGGGACGCGTCGGGGTGGCAACGCCTTCGCTCAGCTGGGTCCGTGCATCAGGTTTGATCGCCGCGCCGGGCCGGAAGGGTCGTCGCCAGCGCGTCCACCACGTTACCGAAGACCACCACCGCAGGCGGTCGGATGCCGGCCGCGGCCACCTCGTCGACGACGTCGCCGAGGGTGGAGCGGAGCACGCGCTGCGCCCCGGTCGTGCCCTCCTGCACCACCGCGGCCGGCGTCGCCGCCGGCCGTCCGTGCGTCAGCAGCGTCGCGGCGATCGCCGGCAGGTTCTTCAACCCCATGAGTACGACGAGCGTGCCGCGCATCCGGGCCAGCGCCGACCAGTCGACCAGCGAGAGCGGGTTGTCCGGCGCGACGTGGCCGGAGACGACGGTGAACTCGTGCGCCACCCCGCGATGGGTCACCGGGATGCCGGCGGCGGCCGGCGCGGCGATCGAGCTGGTCACGCCGGGCACCACGGTGACCGGGACGCCCGCCTCGGCGCACGCGATCAGCTCCTCGCCGCCGCGCCCGAAGACGTACGGGTCGCCGCCCTTGAGCCGGACGACGAAGTGGCCGGCCCGGGCCCGGTCGACGAGGATACGGTTGATCTCCTCCTGGGCCTTTGCCGGCCCATACGGGATCTTGGAGGCGTCGACCAGCTCGACGTCGGGGCGGAGCTCGTCGAGGAGCAGGCCGGGCACCAGCCGGTCGGCGACCACCACGTCGGCGCGGGCGAGCAACCGCCGTCCCTTGACGGTGATCAGCTCGGGGTCACCCGGCCCGGACCCGACGAGCGCGACGCGCCCGGGCGTGGCCTCGGCGACGGGCGCGAGCGGGGCGGCGCTCTCCAGCGTGCCGTCGACCAGACCGTCGCGGATGGCGTCGCGGACCACCATCGCCCGGCGCGGGTCGCCGCCGCCGAGCACCGCCACGGTCACCGGGCCGTGCCGGGTCACCGCCGGCGTCCAGGCGGTGGCCCGGGTACGGTCGTCGGCGCGGACGCAGAACACCCGGCGTTCCTCGGCGGCCTCGCTCACCTCGGCGGCCGCCACCGGATCATCGACGGCGACCTGCACCAGCCACGCGTCGTCCACATCGGAGGGTTCGAAGCGGCGCGGCTCCCAGCGCAGCCGGTCGGCCGAGGCGAGCGCCTGCAGCGCCGGGGTCAGCTGAGGGGCGACGACCACCACGTGCGCGCCGGCGTCGAGGAGCGCCGGCACCCGGCGGGTCGCCACCGCGCCGCCACCGACGACCAGCACCGTGCGGCCCTCCAGCCGCAATGCGAGGGGATAGAGGGTCACTGCTCCGAAACCCCCGCCGAGTCGAACGTCGCCACGTCGTGCAGCACCCGCACCGCGGCGGCCACGATCGGCACGGCCAGCATCGCGCCGGTCCCCTCGCCGAGTCGCAGGCCGAGGTCGAGCAGCGGGTCGAGCCCGAGGTGCCGCAGGGCGGCGCTGGCGCCCGGCTCGACCGAGCGGTGCCCCGCCACCATCGCCCCGATCGCGTCGGGGGCGAGCGCGGCGGCGGCCAGGGCGGCGGAGACCGAGACCACCCCGTCGAGGATCACCGGCACCCGTGCGGCGGCGGCGCCCAGGATGAGACCGGCCAGGGCCGCGTGTTCCAGGCCGCCGACCGCCCCCAGCACGGCGATCGGGTCCGCGGGGTCGGGACGGTGCAGGTCGAGCGCCGCGCGCACCACCGACACCTTGTGCGCGTACGTCGCGTCGTCCACGCCGGTCCCCCGGCCGGTCGCGTCGGCCGGGTCGGTGCCGGTGAACGCGGCGATCAGGGCTGCGGCCGGGGTGCTGTTGGCGATCCCCATATCGCCGGTGACGAGCATGTTCTCGCCCCGGTCGACGAGGTCACCGGCGACCCGGATGCCGACCTCGACCGCCGCCACGACCTCATCGTCGGTCAGCGCGGCCTCGACGGTCAGGTCACGGGTGCCGGCGCGGACGTTGGCGGCCACCAGGCCACGGACGGGCTTGAGTGGGTTCGCGACGCCGACGTCGACCACGGTCAACGAGGCGCCGGTCTGCCGGGCGAACGCGTTGATCACGGCGCCGCCGTCGAGGAAGTTGGCCACCATCTGCGCGGTGACCTCCTGCGGCCACGGCGTCACGCCCTGGGCGTGCACCCCGTGGTCCCCGGCGAACACCGCGACCGTCGCGGGTTGGGGCACCGGCGGCGGGCAGGTCCCGGCCAGTCCGGCCAGCCGAATGGAGAGTTCCTCGAGCATCCCGAGCGAGCCGGGCGGCTTGGTGAGCCGGGCCTGCAGCCACCGGGCCGCGGCCATCGCGGCCCCGTCGAGCGGCCGGATCGCCGCCAGCGTCGCCTCCAACAGCGTCGCCTCCAACATCACGCCTCCAGAACGTTCGCGAGCGCCGCGGTGAACGCGTCGGTGGTGGCAGTGTCCCGCACCGCCACCCGCAGCCAGTCGGCACCCAGCCCCGGAAACGTGTCGCCGCGCCGCACCGCGTACCCCCGCTCGCGCAACGCCAGCCGGACCCGGTCCGCGCCGACGATCCGGACCAGCACGAACGCGCTCGCCGGCGCGCCGGCGACGGTGACGCCGGCCAGCGCGCGCGGCCAGCTCGCGGTGTTGACGTGCATGCCTGGCGACGCTGGACAGCGGGAACTGGTGACGGAG
>NZ_JBFANZ010000038.1:0-53030 GCF_040659735.1 Micromonospora sp. NPDC049679 | reverse complement strand
GCCGGCGCCACGCTCGCTCATCGCCACCGCGTACCAGGCACCGGCCGCCGCCTGCGCCAACAGCCGGTCCCGCGCGGCGAGCGCCTCGTCCGTGCGGACAACTCGCCGCACCCGGAACGGCGCCGTCCGTTCGTCGCCTCAGGCGACCGTACAGGGGCTGCCGTTCAGGCTGAACGAGTTCGGCGGCGGGTTGCTCCCGGTGTGGGTGCCCTGGAAGCCGAAACTCTGCGAGCCGCCGTTGCCGGCGATCGTCGCGTTGTACGCGACGTTGCGGGCGGTCACCTGGCTTCCCGCCTGGGTGACGGTGCCGTTCCAGGCCGAGGTGACCGTCTGACCGGCGGTGAAGCCGAAGGCGAGGGTCCACCCGTTGATCGGGGCGGAACTGTTGTTGACGATCCGCACGTTGCCGGTGAAGCCGGTGTTCCACCCGTTCACCGTGTAGCTGACCGCGCAGCCACCCGACGGCGGCGGCGTCGGCGGGCGGGTGGTCGGCGGTGCGGTCGGCGGTGCGGCGGTGTCGAGTCCGAAGAAACGGATCGCTTCGGCGGCCGACACCGGGAGGTTGTGCGACACGCCCTGCATGCTGATCGCCTCGACCGGCGCCGTTGCGCCGGTGCTGCCGTAGCGGGTACGGGTCCAGCCGGACTGGGGGCTGTCCGTGAAGGCCGGTGTCTGGCTCAGCCCGTGGACGTTGGTCCACTGCTTGATTTCCTCGCCGAAGTTCGGATAGCGCAGCGTTTCGTCCGCCGTGCCGTGCCAGAGCTGCATGCGGGGACGTGGACCGCTGTAGCCCGGGTAGGCGTTGCGCACCAGGTTGCCCCACTCCTGCGCCGTCTTGATCACCTGACCGTTCGCGCACTCGCTGTTCCAGGTGGAGCCGCCAGTGGTGGCGAAGCAGCCGAACGGCACACCCGCGAATGCCGCCCCGGCCTTGAAGACGTCGGGATAGTCGCCGAGCAGGACGTTGGTCATCATGGCGCCGGACGAGACACCGGTCGCGTAGACGCGGCCCGGATCGCCGTTGTGCCGCTGTTGCGCATAGCGCACCATCGACATGATCGACACCGGGTCACTGCCACCGTCGCGCCGGAGCGCCTCGGGCGAGTAGACGTCGAAGCACTGCCCGCTCCTGGTCGCGGACGGGTAGATGACGATGAAGCCGTACCGGTCGGCGAGTGAGGCGAACTGGGTGCCGGAATGGAACGCCGGGCCGGAGCCGGTGCAGTAGTGCACCGCGACCACGATCGCCGGTCTCGCGGCAACCCGGTCCGGCACGTAGAGATGCATGCGCAGGTTCCCGGGGTTGGTGCCGAAGTTCGTCACCTCGGTCAATGCGGCCGCCGACGCGGGAGGCGCCAGGATCAACCCCGTCGCGGCGAGCAGCACGGCGGCGCAGAGCGCGCCGAGCGCGTGCCTGGATCTCCTCATCGCTCTTCCCTTCCTCGAAGCGCGCCGGCGGCCGGCACCCTGGACGGACCCAACGCCGGACAGCAGACCGAAACATTCGGAAGTATCGATTGAAATATTTCGATGCGCAAGTCCATTGCGCGTACCGAAAGGGCCGACATCGAGTGTCAGGACAGCACATCTGCCCTGGTAAGAACCGACACGATGATCGATCGGTCCGACTACGGTTTTCGGAAATTTTCGTAATCCACGGCACTCAGGTGTCGTCATGGACGGCGACCGTGGCACGCGTCACCCGTGCCGTGGGTGCCCTCCGGACCCGTACGTCGGGATCATCGGCGTATCCCACCGAGGAGGACCCGATGTCGCGTGAACGCGCCGCAGCGATGATCGAATATCAGGCGGACGCGTGCGCCAGCCTCGGGTCTGGCCTGTACGCGGCGCTGCTGACCCGCGCCGCGCAGGACGTCCTCAGCGGCGGGCCGTGCGCCGGGGCGGTCGCGGGGTACGAGGACGCGCCCGGCCCCCACGCCATCGCCCTGCGCCTGCTCGGCGGCGTGCACGCGCTCGCCCTGACCGGCCGCGCCCCCGACCTCGCCGCGCACTATCCGAGCGCGGGCGGCGCGTTCGACCCCGACCGACCGGACGCCGCCTGGCCGGCCTTCCGCGCGACCGTGGCCGACCACATGCCATGGGTGCGGGACTGGATGACCCGCCCGCCCCAGACCAACGAGGTGGGCCGGGCCAATCTCGAGCCCCGCCGGGTCGGTGAGCGGCACCGCTTTCAGCTGACGGTACGGCTCGGCGACGGTCCCGAGCTGGCGCTGGCGGACGCCCACCCGCACGGGCTGCCGGCGCGGGGCGCCGAGGCTTCCTGACCGCACGGGGCGGGACCCCGGGCGCGGGGGTTCGCGCCCGGGGTCCCGCCGTCTGTCGTGGCGGTGGTCAGCTCACGAAGAGCAGCCGGTTCGGCGAACCGGTGCCGGGGCTGGTGACCACGCCGGTGGTCGCCTTGCTGATCAGCGTGCTGGCGACCTGTGCCGGGGTGGCGGACGGGTTCGCGGCGAGCACCAGCGCGGCGGCGCCGGCGACGTGCGGTGAGGCCATCGACGTACCGCTGATGGTGTTCGTCGCCGTGCTGCTGGTGTACCAGGCCGAGGTGATCGACGAGCCCGGCGCGAAGATGTCCAGGCAGCTGCCGTAGTTGGAGTAGGAGGCGCGCGCGTCGGTGCTGGTCGTGGCGCCGACCGTGATCGCGCTCGCGGTGCGGGCCGGTGAGGAGCTGCAGGCGTTGGCGTTGGAGTTGCCGGCGGCGAGCGCGTACGTCACGCCGGAGGAGATGGAGCTGGCGACGGCGTTGTCGAGCGCCGTGCTGGCGCCGCCGCCGAGGCTCATGTTCGCCACGGCCGGCTTCACCGCGTTGGAGGTGACCCAGTTGACCCCGGCGATGACGCCGGCGTTGGTGCCGCTGCCGGCGCAGTCGAGGACCCGTACGCCGATCAGCCGCACGCCCTTGGCGACCCCGTAGGTCGCGCCGCCGACGGTGCCGCCGACGTGCGTGCCGTGTCCGTTGCAGTCATCGGCGGAGCCACCGTCGACCGCGTCGTAGCCGCTGGTGGCGCGGCCGCCGAAGTCGCTGTGGTTGAACCGGAGCCCGGTGTCGATGATGTAGGCGCGCACGTTGCTGGCCGTGGTCGGGTAGGTGTAGGACCGGCTCAGCGGCAGGTTGCGCTGGTCGACGCGGTCCAGGCCCCAGGTCGGGTTGGTCTGGGTCGCGGCGAGGGAGACGACGTGGTTCTGCTCGACGTACGCGACGGCCGGGTTGGCCGCGAGACGGCGGGCGGCCTGCTCGGTCATCCGCGCTTCGAATCCGTTGAGCGCGGCGGAATAGACCTGCTTGACGGTGCCGCCGTAGGTGTCGGCGAGGCTCCCCGCGCGGTTCGACACCGCCGAGGCGGCCTGGGGCGCGCCCGCCCTGGCGCCGACCGCGGCGTCCTTCAGCACGACGATGTAGCTGTCGGCCACCGCGGTGTCACCGCCCGCGAGCCTGATCTGGCCGGTGGCGGGCGCGGCGGCGGCCGGCCCTCCGACCGCGGTGGTGGCGAGCGCGGTGAACAGGCCCGCCACCAGCAGGTGTCGGCCGCGCGTACGTAGGAGTGTCATCTCCGGTTCCTCCCCACATGTCGGATCCCCACGGGGACTCGTGACCCCGGCATGGGTGGTGATCCGAAACTGATGGAGGGGATCGTACGTACGCGACCTCGATAATCTTCTATATCGTTCTACCCATATCGGCCCCACAATGCGGGATGCACGGATTGTTCCGGCGGTCCTTCCGCGGTCCAACCAAGTCGGCACTAGCCGAAGCGGCCACCTGGCAATACCCTGCGGTAACAACAATTCGCGTGACGGCGGTCACGAGCACATACGCGGAGGCGGCTCTTCCGATGGCTCTCGATGTTCCCTACCGGTCTATTCCGGACATGTTCCTGCAGCGCGTGGCGGCGTCCCCCGACCAGCACGCCTTCGCGCACCCCGCACCCGACGACTCCGGCCCGGTCTGGTTGACCTGGGCCCAGGTCGGCCAGCGCGCGAAAGCGATCGCCGCCGGCCTGCTCGAGCTCGGCATCGGCAGCGAGGACCGGGTGGCGATCCTGGCCAACACGCGCCTCGACTGGATCGTGGCCGACCTCGGCGTGATGTGTGCCGGTGGCGCGACCACCACGGTCTATCCGACGACGGAGCCGGAGGAGGCCTGCTTCATCCTCGCCGACTCCGGATCAAAGGTGCTGATCGCGGAGAACCCGACCCAGGCCGGCAAGATCTCCGGCGCGAGCCTGCCGTCGCTGACCCACGTCGTCATCATCGACGGCGCCGCGGACCCGGCGGCCACTCCCCCGCAGCTCACCCTGGCCGACCTGGAGGCGCGCGGAACGGCGGCGCTCGCCACCGAGCCCGACATGATCGACACGATCGCCAAGGGCATCGGGCCGGACCGCATCGCCACGCTGATCTACACCTCGGGCACGACGGGCCGCCCCAAGGGCGTCGAGCTGCTGCACGGCGGCTGGTGCTGGGAGGCCGTCGCCCAGGCGGACCTCGGCATCATGCGCGCCGACGACCTGCAGTACCTGTGGCTGCCGCTGTCGCATTCCTTCGGCAAGACGCTGGTCTGCGGCATCATCCACGTCGGTCTGCCGACGTACGTGGACGGGCGGGTCGACAAGCTGATCGATCTCCTCGGCGTGATCCGGCCGACGCTGATGTGCGCCGCGCCGCGCGTCTTCGAGAAGGTCTACAACAAGGTCGTCACCACCGCGCAGGGCGAAGGCGGCGCGAAGGCGAAGATCTTCGCCTGGGCGGTCCGCGTCGGCAAGCAGAAGGTGGCGCTCGAACAGGCCGGCAAGCCGGTCCCGGCGGGCCTGAAGTTCAGGTACGCGCTGGCCGAGAAGCTCGTCTTCAGCAAGCTGCAGGCGCGGCTCGGCGGCAACATCCGGATCCTCGTCTCCGGCGCGGCCCCGCTCAGCAAGGAGATCGGCGAGTTCTTCGCCGCGGCCAACCTGCCCATCTCCGAGGGCTACGGCCTGACCGAGTCCAGCGCGGCCAACTTCGTCAACCGGCCGGGCAAGCTGAAGATCGGTTCGGTCGGCCAGCCCCTCGGCGACCTCGAGTGCCGCATCGACTCCGACGGCGAGATCCTGCTCCGCGGCGCGCCGGTGATGCGCGGCTACCACAATCTGCCGGCGGAGACCGCCGCCGCGTTCACCGAGGACGGCTTCTTCCGCACCGGGGACATTGGCGAGCTCGACGCCGACGGCTTCCTGCGGATCACCGACCGGAAGAAGGACCTGGTCAAGACGTCGGGCGGCAAGTACATCGCGCCGTCGCACATCGAGGGCCTGTTCAAGGCGCTCTGCCCGTACACCTCGCAGGCGATCGTCATCGGCCAGGCCCGCAACTACTGCTCGATGCTGATCACCCTCGACCCGGACGCGATCGGCGCGTGGGCCGCCGGCGGTCCTCTCGAGGGCAGGTCGTACGCGGAGGTCGTCGCCTCGCCCGAGGCGAAGGCGATGGTGGAGGGCTACATCACCGAGCTCAACGGCAAGCTCAACCGGTGGGAGACGATCAAGAAGTTCGCGATCCTGCCGCGCGACCTGACGATCGAGCACGGCGAGATGACGCCGTCGCTGAAGATCAAGCGGCGCGGCGTGGAGGCCAACTTCGCCGGCGAGATCGACCGGCTGTACGCCGGGTCGGTCGCCGAGATCTAAACCGCACAACCGCCGCGGGGCGTACGTGTCATCTCGACGCGTACGCCCCGCAGCGGTTGCCGCGCCGGTCCCGCGGGGTGCGCAACCGGCGCCCCGTCACGCGATCACAGCGGGTTCTCTCCACTGTCGACGGCTGGCGCGGTCGAGGTCGTAGCGGACCGCGGCGATCCGGTGCACCGCGTCGGTCAGTACGGCGGCGGGGAGGGTGAACGGCAACCGCAGGAAGCGTTCCAATGTGCCGTCGAGCCCGAAGCGCGGCCCGGGCGCGAGCCGTACGCCGACCTCCTCGGCGGCGCGGGCCAGCGCGCTGGAGACCGGCCCGTCCAGCTCGGCCCAGAGGGTGACGCCGCCGTGCGGCACGGAAACCCGCCACTCGGGCAGCTCGTCGCGCACGGCGGCGAGCAGGGCATCGCGCTGGGCGGCGAGCTGCGCCCGGCGGGCCGGCACGATGCTGTCGGCGGCGGCGAGCAGGTGGACGGCGACGAGCTGTTCGAGCACCGGGCTGGCCATGTCGACGCCGACCCGCAGCGCGGCCAGCCGCTGCACCAGCGGCGCGGAGGCGCGGACCCAGCCGATGCGCAGTCCACCCCAGTAGGGCTTGCTCATCCCGCCGATGGAGATGACGCGGGAGTGCCGGTCGAACACGGCGGTGGGGGGCGGCATGGGGGTGCCGTCGAGCGGCAGGTCGACGAAGGACTCGTCGACGACCAGGTCGGTGCCGCTGGCGTGGGCGGCGGCGACGACCCGCTCGCGCAGCTCCGCGGGCATCAGGTGGCCGGTGGGGTTCTGGAACTCGGGGATCAGGTAGGCCAGTCGGGGCCGGTTCTGACGCAGACTGCCGAGCAGGAGGTCGGCGTCCCAGCCTTCCCCGTCATCCCCCGTGGCCGTGACGCCGGTGGCGTCGAGGCCGTGGGTGGTGATGCGGGCGCGCCGCGCGGAGAGCGCGGCGAGCGCGTTGGGATAGGTGGGTGATTCGACGAGTACGCCGGCACCGGCCGGCACGGTCAGCCGCAGCACCAGGTCGAGGGCGTGCTGCGTCCCGCTGGTGACCATGATCTGGTCGGCGCTGGTGGGCAGCCCCCGCTCGGTGTACGAGCGCGCGATCGCCTCGCGCAGCTCCATGATCCCGGTGGGGTGGTAGCCGGCGTCGCTGAGGTAGCGGGGCAGTTCCTCCGCGGCGGCGCGGGCGGCGGGGACCAGTTCGGCGGGGGCGGCGAGGGCGGCGCAGCCGAGGTCGATCATGTCGAGGTCGTCGGTGGGGGTCCACAGGCCGGAGCTGGCCACGCGGTGGCCGCCGGGGAGGGTGGTCCAGCTGCCGGCGCCCCGCCGGCTGGTGAGGTGGCCGGTCTCGCGCAGCTCGCGGTAGGCGGCGGTGACGGTGGTCCGGCTGACCTTGAGCGCCTCGGCGAGCTCGCGTTCGGCGGGGAGCCGGACGGCGAGCGGCAGCCGTCCGTCGGCGAGCAGCCCACGGATGGTGCCCGCGAGGGCGGCGTAGTCCGGACTGCGCCGCCGGCCCGGCAGTGCATGCCAATGACCGAGAAGGCGAGCCAGTTGCGCGCCACGCACCATGCTTGTCACGGCCACTCCCTCAAGATTGGCTCTTTATGGCTCCCCGATTGGACACCAGAGTGGCATGCATGAACACGATTGGCAACCTCCGCGAGCGACCGGTCCGGCGGCTCGTCCAGCTCCTCGCCGGCCTGCTGCTCTACGGCGTGAGCATGGCCCTGATGATCGAGTCGACCCTGGGGCTCGACCCGTGGGACGTCTTCCACCAGGGGCTGGCCCGACTCACCGGCCTGTCGTTCGGCACCATCACCATCGCGGTCGGCGCTCTCGTGCTGCTGCTCTGGATTCCGCTGCGGCAGCGCCCCGGCATCGGCACGATCAGCAACGTCGTCCTCATCGGCCTCGCCGTCGACGCCACGCTCGCGCTGCTGCCGACCGTGCAGCCCTGGCCGCTGCGGGTCGGGTTCCTGGCCGCCGGCATCGTGCTCAACGGCGTCGCCACCGGCCTCTACATCGGGGCCCGGTTGGGCCCGGGGCCGCGCGACGGCCTGATGACCGGTTACGTCGCGCTGCACCCGCGGCACTCCGTCCGCCTGGTGCGGACCGTCATCGAGATCTCCGTCCTCGCGACCGGCTGGCTGCTGGGCGGAACGGTCGGTTTCGGCACCGTGCTCTACGCGGTCAGCATCGGACCGCTCGTGCAGCTGTTCCTCCCCCTGTTCACCGTGCCGGGCGGGGGCGCGCCGCCCACCGCCGACGCAGCAGCCCGGACCGCGGTCAGTCCAGCGGCCGGTAGTTGACCCGGAGGTGGTCTAGTCGACCCAGGTGGGCGGTGAGGCGCGCCCGGAACCCCGGGAAATCGCCGCCCGGGCCCGACCAGCCCACCTCGGCCAACGCCGCCAACCGCGGAAACGCGCGCCACTCGACCCGATCGGTGGTCGGCAGATACTCGCTCCACACCTGGCCCTGCACCCCGAGGACGTGGCCGGGGGCGAAGCCGTACACCCGCTCCAACGGCAGCGTCCCCGCGATGGCCAGCGGTTCGTCCGGACCGTCGTGCTCCGCCCAGTCGAAGTAGGTGTGCGTGTACGGGGCGGCGACCACCTCGTGCCCGGCGTGCTGCGCGGCGAGGATCCGGTCCTCCCCCCGCCACGCGAAGACCGTCGTGCCCGCGGCGGGGCGACGGTCCAGGATCTCGTCCCAGGCGGCGGTCCGGCGGCCGTGCCGCGCCAGATGCTCGGTCAGCTGGGCGGTCCACCAACCCTGCAGGTCGGCGACGCGGTCCAGGCCCAGTTCGGCGGCGCGCCGGCGCGCGTGCGGGCTCGCCGCCCACTCCCGCGACGGCACCTCGTCACCGCCGATGTGCACGTACTCGAACGGAAAGACCTCGACCACCTCGTCGAGCACGTGGCGGACGACGTCGAGGGTCGCGTCGGCCACGTTGAGCACGTGCGTCGAGATCCCCCACGTGGTGCCCACGGCCAGCTGCCGGGCGGGATCGTTGCCGAGCTCGGGGTAGGCGGCGATGGCCGCCTGGGTGTGGCCGGGCAGGTCCACCTCCGGCATGATCCGCACGCCGCGCAGCGCCGCGTAGTCGACCAGGTCGCGCAGCTCGCCCTGGGTGTAGAAACCCCCGTGCGGTACGCCGTCCCCGCGCTCGTCGCGCGCGTGCCCGAGCGGCGACTCGCGGCGGATGCTCCCCACCTCGGTCAGCCGCGGGTACCGCCGGACCTCGAACCGCCACCCCTGGTCGTCGGTGAGGTGCAGGTGCAGAGTGTTGAGCTTGTGCAGTGCGAGCAGGTCGACGTAGCGGTAGAGGAACCGCAGCGGATGACACCAGCGGGCCACGTCGAGCAGCGCGCCGCGCCACGCGTAGGCGGGCACGTCGGCGATCTCGACGCAGGGCAGCCGCCAGTCGATCCCCCGGGCCGGGCCGTCGCCGTACACCTGGTCGGGGAGCAACTGCCGCAGGGTCTGCACCGCCCAGCGCAGCCCGCCCTTCGCGGCGGCCGTGGCGACCACCTCCGTGGACGTCACCCGCAGCCGGTAACCCTCCTCCCCCAGCTCCGGATCATGGTCGAGCCGAAGGCTGATCACCCCGTCACCGGGCGCCGCCGCGTCGGAGAGCGACAGGCCGGTCGCCGGCGTCAACAGCTCCCGCACCAGGCGGGCAACGGACTCGGGGGCGTGCAGACGCGTCGCGTCGGAAAGGCGGAACTCTCCGTCATGCGGCACCATGCGGCCGGGCGCAGGAATGACCATGAGATGAGCCAAGCACAGGAGTTCCGCCGACGGCGATCGCACGGCATCATTGCCCCATGACGAGTGCGGGGTGGCGGTGGGCCGACGCGTGGATCTTCGTCTCGGTGGTCATCGCGGGAGGCGCGGGGCGGCACCGCCGGGCCGCCTCAACCCGCCGTCCGGAAGGAATCCGCCTCACCGACGTACTGTCCACTGCGGACCATCTCAACCGTGCCATCCCGACCCGGCGGGACGTCGAGATGGCGGTGCGGCGCCTCGTGGGCGCCGGCCTGATCACCGTCGCGGACGGGTGGTACCAGCTGACCCCGGCCGGGGCGACGCTGTGGCGCACCCGGCCCCGCTGCGGCCTCTCGACCGTCGTCGACACGTTGCACGGCGCGCTCAACCACCGGCACGCGCCGGGCGCGGCCGAGTGGGGGCTCGGCGACGACGAGCACGGCGCGGCGGTCCAGGAATACCTCGTCCGCCGGATGGACACGACACCGGCGCCACGCCGCTCCCCCGAAGCCGGCCCGCGCTAGCCACCCGTCCCCGCCCCAAGATCCGCGTGATCAGGGAGCAACTCCCGCGAGTCGTCGGCGCGTCCCGGTATCCCTCCCTTATCACGGGGATCATCGGGATCCGGCAGGATCGGGGAGAGGCGGCGACTCGGCCGCGGACCCGACCGAGATCCGGGAGACACGATGAGTCGCTGGAGCGAGTTGACCCGCGGAGACGGGGGCGCGGGCGCGCGGTACGCGTCCCGCTTCACCGAGTTGGCCGCGAGCGGCGCGGACGTCCACGGCGAGGCCCGGCTCTGCACCCGTCTCGTCCCGCCCGGCGCGCGGGTGCTCGACGCGGGCTGTGGCACCGGGCGGGTCGCGGTGCGCCTCGCCGAGCTCGGCTACCGGTGCGTCGGTGTGGACCTGGACGACTCGATGCTTGCCGAGGCGCGGCGCGCGGCCCCCGAGCTGCCCTGGCTGCGGGCCGACCTGACGGAGCTCGACCTGCCGGCGCACGGCATTCCCGAACCGTTCGACCTGATCGTGTCGGCCGGCAACGTCATCCCGCTGCTCGCCCCGGGGACCGAGCCGGTGGTCGTCGGCCGGCTCGCCGCCCACCTGCACGACGGCGGGCTGCTCGTCGCCGGGTTCGGCCTGGACCCGGCGCACCTTCCGCTCAGCTCCGCGCCGGTCGACCTGGCCGCGTACGACAACTGGTGCGCCGCGGCCGGGCTTGAGTTGCACGAGCGGTTCGCCACCTGGGACGGCGAGGAGTATCGCGGCGGCGGTTACGCGGTGAGCGTCCACCGCCGCGTCTGAGTCGTGGTCTGGTCACTTCCACGGGCTCTCGTACCGTCGCAACGGAGTGGGACAGACCCGAGACGTCGGAGAGTGCGATGAGATGGGGCGACGACCCGTCGCCGCGGTGATCTACTCCCCGACGGGGCCGCCGGCCAGCTCCGTCACGATGTCCAGCTGCCCGAGATGGCGGGCGTACTCCTGCAGGAGGTGAAACAGCACCCGCTCCAGCGGCGGCGGAGCTACCCCGTCCCATCGCGCGCTAGTAGCGCTTTGTTAGGTTCTGTGGCGTTTGTTGCGGTGTAACGGTTTCACGGGTTGGTGGCAGGTGAGGCAGGCGCCGGTCCAGGTCGCGAGGAGTCGTTGCAGCTCGCGGATGACCTTGTAGAGGGTCAGGCCGGCGCAGCCGCTTTTGGGTCCAGACGCAGTTCGGTGATGAACAGGTGCGCGGCGGTGACCAGGGTGACGTGGCGGTGCCAGCCGGTCCAGGAGCGGCCCTCGAAGTGGTCCAGACCGAGGCCGGTCTTCAACTCGCGGTAGTCGTGTTCGATCCGCCAGCGGATCTTGCCGTAGCGGACCAGGTCGGCGTGGCTGGTGGTGGCGGGCAGGCTGGACAGCCAGTACTTGACCGGCTCGGCCTGGTCGTCGGGCCACTGGGCGATCAGCCACCGCTCGGTTAGGATGCCCTCGGCGTCACGGGCGACCCGGTGCCCGGCCGGGCGTACCCGCAGGAAGATGAATTGGGAGGCCATCGTGCCTTTCGAGCCTTCCCGCCAGGTGATCGTTTCCGCGGTCTCGCGTCCGGCGGCACGGACGTGTTCGACCAGGCTGGTAGCCGTCTTTGGGTAACGCGGGTCGGTGCGGGTCGGTGGGCGGCCCTGACCGGACCACACCCGCTCGACCGGCTGCACGTCTGGCTTGTGTGCGAGGGCGTCACCTTTGACCTGCATGATGTAGCCGATCCCGCGCTCGTCCAGAGCGCTGCGGAACTGACTGTTGTCGCCATAGCCGGCGTCGGCTGCCAGCAGCGGCGGACGCAGCCCGTGGCCGGCCAACTCGTCGAGCATCTCGACCACCAGCGACCACTTCGGACGATGCCGCTCATCCTCAGGTATCCCGCACCGGGCCCGACGAGCGGCCACCGCGGGGCGGTCAGCCTCGTCGACGCCCTGCTCGTCCCATGACGTCGGCAGAAACAACCGCCAATCCAGGGGGCACGACGCCGTGTCGGTGACCGCGTGAACACTCACCCCGATCTGGCAGTTCGCCACCTTGCCCAACGTCCCCGAGTACTGCCTGGCCACGCCCGGCGATCCCTTGCCGTCCTTCGGGAAACCGGTGTCATCGACCACCCACGCCACCGGCTCGACCACGTCGACCGCCCGGCGGGCCAGCCGCAGCCGCACCGCCATGGTGTCCCACGTAGACGTGCTCACGAACTGCTGCAACCCCTGATGATCCACCCCGAGCCGCTGCGCCATCGGCTGCATCGACTTGCGCCGCCCGTCCAGCAGCAACCCCCGCAGATACGTCTCACCCTTCGCCCGCTGATCCGACCGGGCCATCGACGTGAACACATCCGCGGCGAACGCCTCAAGCCGTTGCCGTACAACCGAAAGCTCATCAGGGGTCACCGAGATATCGAACTACCCAGACCACCCCGAACACCCCACGACACGCCAACCTAACAAAGGACTACTAGACCCGGTTCAGGTTTCCCTTAGTCAGGGCAGCAAGGAAGCTCTGGCATGCCGCTTGGTGGAAGGACAGGACCGGCCCACGTCGGTCCTTGGAGTCGCGGATCTGAATACCGGCGCGGTCTGTTCGAGCCTCGACGCAACTGTCGCTGCCGTTGCTAGGAGGGCCAAGCTCAGTGACGTGGAGGCGGTGCGGTGGGCGGCGCTCCGCCAAACGACGATCACATCGTCTATGATCAATGGCCTGAAGGGTCGACGGACACATAGAGATGCAGCACTGTGGGGACTGACGGTAACCCGGCCGATGGCAAAGAGTCAGGAGTGCCGAGGCCTGTCGATGACTGCCGTGTATCAGTCGCAGGCTGATAGGGGTCAACCTTTCGAAGGTGATGGCCCCTGGACCTGATCGACAGGTGCTGGACTGCTCCGTTTTTGGTATTTGCACGAGCAAGCGCAAATCCTGCTTTTCTCAACTGCCCAACGGCTGTGATCAAGGAGGTGAAGTCCTTGGCGGCCGCAGTTACCGCGCGCTCCCCGCCTTAAGTCGAGGGCGTCGATGCCATATCGCTACCACCGTAAATTGTCAACTGGGGAGGATTGATTCATGCGGAAGATTTCACGGGCGTTGCTCAGCGGCGTCGCGGCCTTCAGCTTGGTTGGTGTGGGGGCAGGGACGGCCATGGCTGAGTCACACTCAGCCATGGCATGCAATTTCCGGGTCGACGTGCCGAACTCGGGTAACGACGCGACCGTGGGTCGTGAAGGCTGCTCCAACACGGTCGATGGTACTGGTCGTGTGAGAGAGGACCGGGGTAGCTGGCCCGACGACACCGTCGGTGAAGTGTCTGGCGGTGGCTGGGGAACCAAGACCGTCAACGGTTCCTGCGGCAACGGCAACGGCACCTACTATTCTTATTTCAGCTCTAGCAGTGGGGGCTCTGCGGAGTCGTCGCGCGCCAACCGATGCTGACTTCACTGTAACGTCTCACTACTACGAGAGTAAGCGGTTTGAGTGACAGGGATCGTCGAGGTTAGAGACCTCTGGTTCTCGTACGGGAGGCGTCGGGCTCTCACCGGCGCCTCCTGGACGATTGGTCCGGGGGTGACCGCCCTGCTGGGTCCGAACGGGGCAGGGAAGACTACATTGATCAAGTGCATGGTGGGTTTGGCAAAACCCAGCCGTGGTCAGGTGATCATCGATGGCCGGGACGTCAGCGACGGTAAGCCGGCTCAGGAGTTGCTCGGCTACGTGCCCCAAAACCCATCACTTCCGGGTTTGGCGAAGGTGCGTGACCTCGTCGCTTACGCGGCCTGGCTGAGCGGCGTGGAAGCAGCGCGGGCGGACGCGGCGGTTGAGGCTGCCTTGGGGAAGATGCAGGCTTTGGACCTGGCGTCACGGCGCATCCGCACCCTCAGCGGCGGGCAGCGTCAACGAGTCGCGCTGGCCACCGGCATCGTGCACGATCCGCGCCTTCTTATCTTGGACGAGCCCACGGTCGGTCTCGACCCTGGGCAGCGACTGAAGGCACGGGAGGTGATCCAGCAATTCGCCATCGAGCGGCCGGTGCTGCTGTCGACTCACTTGACCGAGGATGTCGAGCACCTTGCGGACTCGGTCGGTGTTTTGGTCGACGGCAGGATCCAATACCAGGGCCCGACTTCGCAGCTAACCATCCCTACGGCGTCTGGTGATGGCCGACCCGGGTCGCCGTTCGAGCGTGCCTACGATGACCTGATCGTGTCCCTGGGCGGTTCCGAATGAATCGCCTGCGCCTGTTGTTCGGTTGGCCCGGCCCCCGGTGGGTGTACCCGGCCACAGGTGCTTTTATGGCGGCCGGTTCGTTTCTGGCAACCAGGGGCACGCTCGGGTCCGACTACGTTACTTGGTCGGCGGTCGCCGCCTCATGGCACGAGTCGCTCTGGATCCCCGGATCGTTAGTAGCCGGTGTAGCCGCTGCACTGGGAGCGACGTACTTCCCCAAGGGGTCGCCGGTGGCCGCGCCGATTAGGCCGAGGGTGGATGCCGGCCTGTTCCTTATCCATGGGCTTGCGTTGGCGGTGTGGCTCTGCCTGGGACATGCCCTCGGGCTTGTCCCGGTTCACGTCGCCGCGGCACGACAAGCGACTGCCGGTGCGCTGGCCCTCCAGGACGTGGTCGTCGGCTTGGCCGGTTTGACCACCTTGGCGTTGATCGGATTCTGCCTCGGTGCTGCTGTCCGGCGCTGGGTGATTGCTCCAGCAGTAGCAGTTCTGGCCTTCGCCGTGATGGGTTTGCCCAACGAGCCGCTGTTCAGGCCGATCGGGCTTTTGCTGCCGGTGCGCCAGTGGGTCAGCACGCCCAGGTATGAGGCGAACCCCCCCACCGCCGCCTTCGCCGTTGTCGCCTCCATCGGGATCTGCCTGCTCGCCGCCTCGATCGCGGCGTGGGCTCGCTCCCGCGGATCGGTCCGCCGGCAAGGCCGACCCCTTCTCATGTGGCTGGCCGCCGTAGTTGTACTGACGGCAATCGCCTTCGCGTGGCGCCCTGAACTCGTCGTGCTGGACCGTCCCGTCCTACGCGTGTGCCAACAGGTCGATGGCACAGAGGTGTGCCTGCATGCGGCCAACCAACCAGCTATGTCGCGCACCGTCGATGTCGTGGCCCGGCTGCGCGCAGCCGGGCTGTCCCCGATCCTGCACCAGGTAACGGATATCGCCGCGTCCGACCACACCATCCCACGCACCGGGGAGGCGCTCATCCGCCTCGACCCAAGCCCCCTCGACCGGAGGTTCCTCGCCGCTACCATCCCCGACCAGGTGGCCTTCCAGGTGAGCGAAGCCGCCACGCTCGGCGGCTGCCTCCAGCCTGACCAGACCACCGACGGCCACGACATCGCCGCGGTTCTCTTCGCACGAGTCCTTCAATTGGCCGGATTCGAAAACCTGGCAGGCGCCTTTGGACCCGCCGAACCATCACCTGCGGCGCGAAAGCTAACCACTATGAACGCCGAGCAAATAGGCACATTCGTTCGGACCAACCAGGAATCGATTCGCTCATGCCGCCTGTCACCAGCCACCCTCGGGTAGTGCGAAACCGCACTGCGGGACTTTGGCACGTCCGCGGTGGACCCCTCGCTGTCACCGTCATCGCCGTCGCGTTGCTATTCACGGTGGCGTTTCCCGAGCTGAGCCTCCAGGTAAGCGCCGTGTTCGACCTACAACCCCGGGGGGTGGGCACCCCGGAAATAGTCGCGGTCGCACTGGCCAGCGTCCTCCCGGCCATTACCGTCCCGCGGTTCGATGGCCGAGAGCTCACCGCCCGCCTGTCTGCCCGGTTCGGGCACTTGGCCTACTCCGCGGTTACGCTCGCCGCACCCCTGGCCGTCCTGCCGATCTGGTTCTGGACAATCACTACAAGTCACCCCGACGACCAGTTCCCACCCCTGCACGGGCTGATCGGCAACGTGGCCGCCTTCTCATGCATCGGCACCATCCTGTGCCTCGCCCTCGGCCCGATGGTCTCCGCCGCAGCTACGCCGGCACTTTTCGCAGGCTTCGTGCTCGCCCAGCATGCACTACCAAATTCGGTTCTCACCAACGAGTTCGCCACTGGTCGTTCCTGGCACACCAACTACTGGATCACCACAGCCATGGTGCTCCTGACCCTCGCCCTCAACTGGCGCCTGCGGGGCATCCCGTGGCCCGATCGCCCTTGATCGCGATCGCGTGCGCAATCGCCGATCCAGGTTACGGACCAGCATCCGCAGCCCGACCGACGTGGTGAGCTGGAACTGTGCCGCAGCCACGGCACGGGTGACCTCGTCGGTGGTCTCTACCCAGGCGACGAACGCGAGCATCCGCGACAGCTTCTCCGCCATCACGGTGACCCCGACTAGGTAGCTGGTGTTAAACGGTGGCCGCCGCTGGCGTGGTGGCCAATTCCTTCGCTGCATGCTTCACGGATCAAAGCCGCTGGCTGTTCGGACTCAGCGCCATGGGCAAGTCTACAAATTCACCTGGGGTGTATTGCGGCGTCGGCCAGATCGAGCGCCGATGACAGCAGTTTGTGTGCCGCGTCTGGCAGGTACCCCAGGCCCAGGCCGCTCGCCTCTACCAACTGCCTCAGCGCCCTATGGTGTTCGCGGTCAACGGCAGGGTGGCCGAGGAGATCACGCGCAGGGTTGGCGTCCTCGTCACGAATCACGTCCGAGATCAAGCGATTGACCAGGTCTTTTGCAAGCGTCGGCGACACGTCAGTGGCGAGGTCTAGAGCCGTGAGGCTAAGGCGGATGCGGAAGACCCTGAGTCCAGCGGTGGAGGGTATGCCTGGTAATCGTTCGATTAAGTCAGTGTGGTCCGTTGGGGGGAGATCCCCAACCGTCGTTGCGTGCCAGTTCTGCAAGAGGTCGTATACCGCTTGCTCCCAGGGTTGCGCGATTTGGGTGTGGCGGAGAATGGCGGCAGATGCCGGGCTGTCGCCCTGCGTCAGGTGGGCTACGACCGCGACTTGTCGCCCGTCGAGCAGGGTGGGGCCGATCCCGTCGTAGTAACGGACGTGGGTCAGGGCGTCGGCCCAGCGTCCGGCGAGGGTGAGGGCGCGGGTTCCGTCAGAGAGCAGGACGCTGCGTAGCCGGCCGAGGTTCTGATCGAGTTCGCCGGTATCGGCGGGTAGCTGCCGGGGGTGCAGCTCAAGCTCGTCAACGACCACGGGCCTGCCGCTGATGATCGCGTTGTATAGGTCGGTGAGCAGGTTGTGCGCGCCGTCGCCGTCGCCGGCTCGGATGCGTAGGCGGGCCAGATTGACGACTGGTTCGAGGGCGAAGCGGGCGGTGTAGCCATTGAGCGGGGCTCGGCTGAGGTAGAGGTTCGCGTGGCGATGGCACCAGGCGCGGGCTAGTAGTGCTTTGTTAGGTTGGCGTGTCGTGGGGTGTTCGGGGTGGTCTGGGTAGTTCGAGTCCATCCGGAAGGCAGGCTGCTGCGGCGCAGCTCGTCTTCGGCCAACGCCGACACCTTCGCCAACACGTTTTCGCGGAAGTAGTCGAGGTACTGCAGGAACACCTCGCTACGCCCTGCGGCCGGAACCGTCGGCGAAGGGAACGGCATCATCACGCGGCCGTTATCCCGATCGCGACGATGTCGGCCACCGAAGGCCCGCGTCGACGCGAACTGTCAGCAGTCCGGTCGGGTAGGGGCTGGTACGAGGTCAGGAGGGCTGGCTCGGGGGCTCGCGGTCGCGTTCGGCGGGCACCGTTGCCGTACTCGACTGATGTACTGCTTCGTCGAGCAGCCGCGCGTAGTGCTCGCGCATCCGCAGCCAGTACCGTCGCTCGTCGCACGGGTGCAGCCGACCGCATCGACAGAGAGTCAGGCCCGCCTCGGCGTGCACGGCCAGGAAAATCTCGGCGCAGTCGGTCTGCCATTGCGCGTGTTGACGGAAAGCGTCTGATCCGTAGATGGTTCCCATTTACGTCCCCGCCCGGCGCTGATGGTGGTGCCACAGGAGCTCCGCCATGGCGTCGACCGGGTCGATCTCACCGGCGGCGATCCTCGCCCGGGTGATCGCGATCCACGGCGACGACGTTTCAACTGACTCCCCGCACGCCGTCTGCATCCCCTCGATCGCGAGACGCGCAGCGGGGCACGGGCTGAGTTCGTTGTCCCGCCGGCACGCGGTGATTACGCAGAAGCCCTCGCGGTCCCTCCCGTGCGCGTCCCACAGCCCACGCGCCAGCCGCCACAACAGCCGATGCCGACACTCGTTCGGCGGCTCCAGAGGCGGATCCTCGACGTTGACAGACTGCTGCGGGGGTGACCGCCATCCCTTACGTCGCACAGTTGCCCTCCTGCGAGAGAGTTCAGCGGCGTTGTCTCCTACCGCGCCGAAGACGAACCGCCAAACCTCGTCCGGCCGGGCGCGGCGACGGCCATACCGGCGCTGTTGCTGATGGTGTTCGACGGTCGCCGCGCCCTCGGTCGTAGCGTCACGTACTCGTGTGGCTACAACCAGACGGCGGATGTCCGCCAACCCGCAGCGCTGTCCGCTACAGCCAGCGCCGACGTCAGGGCCGGTACGACTCGTACGCGTCGCGCAGCTCCGGTGCCGATCGAATCCCGGTCCGCTCCACGCCGACAAGGAGCTCGGTCGCCCGCCACCAATTCGACGGGGCTATCCGGCCCGACACGATCGCCGCTTCCCCCACCGCAATCGCTTCATCGACCTCGTCCGCCGCAAGCAGTGCCAGACCGAGATCGAGGCGCGCCGACGCGACCCGCCTCGGCCGACTTGAACCAGTGCTCTCCAGGTCGGCGAGCACGGCACGCGCGACGCCCACGGCCGCCGGGTCACCGGCCCAGGCAAGGGTCGTTGCCGTGTACGCCGCCGCCTTGCCCGGGTCGTAGCGGTAGTGGTGTTCCGGGCGGTCCGGCACCGACAGCGGCCCGACGAGCCGGTGAACCCGGTCGAGGACCTCGCGGGTACGACGGCGCTCGCCCATGCGCGCCCACGCCCGCCCTTCCTGCGCCGTGGCCTGGATATGCGCGGAGCTGCCGCGCGGCGCCACCGCCTGCGCATGGTGGGAAAGACGCAAAGCCTGCTGGTAGTCGCCTGCGGTGAGCACGTCCCATGCCCGCGTTTCCAAGCACCACGCCCGAATCCCGGCATGCCCGGCCTGCGACGCCAACCGATCCGCAGTCGCCAGGTGGGCATCCGCCGCCGCCCGATGCCGCAGGTCGATATGCACCGTCGCGCGCAGCAACGCCAACCAGCCCCCCGCCACGATCAGCCGCCGACGCTGCTCAAGGGTCGCCCTCGCCCCGAGCAGACGGCTGACATAACCCAGATGACGGCGCACGAGCGGCAACAACTCGACCGGGACCGTAGTCGCGTAGGCGCTGGCCATGTCATCCACCGCGCGTTCGATGCGGTCAACGGTCTCGGCGCTGACATCGCTCGCCTCCACCCGTCGAGCCAACTCCCACGCGTCAACCTCGTCGTCGGCCATGGCAACGGTCGGCGCTGCGACGAGGTTGGCCAGGCGTCCTGCGGCATCCAGGACATCATCGAGGTGACGAGCGACGGCAGAAACCGCCGGCTTCCGCCCGGTTTCCAGTTCATGAAGATGGCTCTTGCTGCGATGTGCGAGCGCCGCAAGGGCGCGCAGCGACAGCCCGCGCTCAACACGGAGCCGCCGTAGCTCGGCGGCGAACCTCGGATCAACGACTCCCGGCACGGCCGACCACCCCAGGTAGCGGAATCAGCGACGGCTCAGTGCCTTCCCACGCGCCGCCACTTCGGACCGTACACCGGTCCGCTCACGGATTTCCGCTGCGATCGATGCGTCGCGGTGAACCCTCGGCTACGACCTGCTTCCGCCGCGCCCTGTGTTGGAGATGCCGGAAGCTGGACCAGCCACTCACCGACTGGACGAGAAGCACGGCCGCACCGATGGTCACGCGAGCAGGGAGAGCGCTCCGTGGGACCACGTCGCCCAGCGCCGGAGCCGTCAGCGGACGGGGTGGCCGGCCGTACGCAGGGTCCGCTTGACGTCGCCGATGCTCAGCTCGCCGAAGTGGAAGACGCTCGCCGCAAGCACCGCGTCCGCCCCGGCGTCCACGGCGGGCGGGAAATGCCCGATCTCGCCGGCGCCGCCGCTGGCGATCACCGGGATCTCCACGGCGGCCCGGACGGCCGTGATCAGCTCCAGGTCGAAGCCGGCCTTGGTGCCGTCGGCGTCCATCGAGTTGAGCAGGATCTCCCCCGCGCCCAGCTCGGCGCCGCGCCGCGCCCACTCGACCGCGTCGATCCCGGTGCCGCGCCGCCCGCCGTGGGTGGTCACCTCGAAGCCGCTCGCCGTGGCGCCGTTCGTCGCGCGTCGGACGTCGAGGGAGAGCACCAGCACCTGCCGGCCGAACCGGTCGGCGATCTCGCTGATCAGGGCGGGACGGGCGATCGCGGCGGTGTTGACCCCGACCTTGTCCGCGCCGGCACGCAGCAGCGTGTCGACGTCGGCGACGGCCCGTACGCCGCCGCCGACGGTGAGCGGGATGAAGACCGACTCGGCGGTGCGGCGGACGACGTCGAGCATCGTGCCGCGGTCGCTGGAGGAGGCGGTGACGTCGAGGAAGGTCAGCTCGTCGGCCCCGGCCGCGTCGTAGGCCGCGGCCAGCTCGACCGGGTCACCGGCGTCGCGCAGATCGAGGAAGTTGACCCCTTTGACCACCCGGCCCGCGTCCACGTCGAGGCAGGGGATCACGCGTACCGCCACCGTCATGCGTCGAGCCTATCCGCTGGTGACCGCGGGACCGCGGCCACCAGCGGCGGCTGTGGTCAGAGACGCACGAGCATCTTGCCGAGGTTGTCGCCGCGGAGCAGGCCGAGGAACGCCTCCGGGGCGTTCGGCAGGCCGTCGACGAACGTCTCGTCGTAGCGCAACTGCCCGGAGCTCAGCCATCCCGCCAGCTCGGCGACGAACGCGTCGCGCAGGTGCGCGTGGTCGCCGACGATGAAGCCGCGCAGGGTCAGGCGCTTGCCGATGGCCAGCGCCAGGTTGCGCGGGGCCGCCGGCGGCTCGGTCGCGTTGTACTGGGAAATCGCCCCGCAGAGCGCGACCCGGCCGTGGTTGCGCAGCGCGCTGATCGCCGCCTCCAGGTGGTCGCCGCCGACGTTGTCGAAGTAGACGTCGATCCCCTCCGGCGCGGCGGCGCGCAGCGACTCGCGCACCGGCCCGGCGTGGTAGTCGAACGCCGCGTCGAAGCCGAGTTCACGCAGGTAGTCGACCTTCGCGGGCGATCCGGCGCTGCCCACCACCCGGGCCGCACCGCGCAGCTTGGCGATCTGCCCGACGAGGCTGCCGACGGCACCGGCGGCGGCCGAGACGAAGACCGTCTCGCCGGGCTTCATCGCGGCGACGTCGAGCAGGCCGGCGTAGGCGGTCAGCCCCGGCATGCCGAGCGCGCCCAGGTACGCCGAGGCCGGCGCCAGCGTCGGATCGACCGGCCGGGCCGCCCGCGCCTCGAGCAGGGCGTACTCCCGCCAGCCCAGGCCGTGCAGCACCACGTCGCCGGGCGCGAGTTCCACGCCCTCGCCGACCGCGACGACCTCGCCGACCGCCCCGCCGTCGAGCGCCGCGCCGACCTGGAACGGCGGCACGTACGACTTGACGTCGTTCATCCGGCCGCGCATGTACGGGTCGACCGACATCACCTGGTTGCGTACCAGCACCTGGCCGGGACCGGGGTCGGGCACGGGCACCTCGACGAGCCGGAAGTTGTCCGGCGTCGGCCAGCCGGCCGGCCGCGATGCCAGGTGGATCTCCCGTGCGGTGGTCACTTCGCCTCCGTGATGCTCAGGGTGACGTCGACGTTGCCCCGTACCGCGTTGGAGTAGGGGCAAACCTGGTGGGCCTGCGCCACCAGGTCCTCGGCGGTCGCCTTCGGCACGCCGGGCAGCTCGACGGCGAGCGCGACGGTCAGGCCGAAGCCGCCGTTGCCGTCCGATCCGATGCCGACGCGGGCGGTGACCGTCGAATCGGGCGCGTCGACGCGCGCCCGGCGGGCGACCAGTCGGAGCGCGGAGTGGAAACAGGCGGCGTAGCCGGCGGCGAAGAGCTGCTCGGGATTGGTGGCGCCGCCGGCGCCGCCCATCTCCTTCGGCATCGCGAGGGCGGCCTCGAACGCGCCGTCGGACGTGCGGACGCGGCCGTCGCGGCCGTCGCCGGTGGCCTGGGCCTCGGCGGTGTAGAGCACCTGCATGGTCGTTACTTCTCCTTCTGCGCGGGGGGATGCGCTCCGGTGGAGTGGATGGCCTCGGTGACCCGGGTGAGGGTGTCGCGCAGCGCCAGCAGCTCGTTCTCGCTCAGACCGGTGGCCCGGGCGACCCGGCGCGGGATGTCGTCCACCCGCCGGCGCAGCGCCCGGCCGGCGTCGGTCAGCCGCACCTCGACGATCCGCTCGTCGCGGTCGCTCCGGTACCGCCCGACCAGACCGGCGCCCTCCAGCCGTTTCAGCATCGGCGAGAGAGTGCCGGAGTCGAGGTGGAGCGCCTCGCCGAGCTCCTTGACGGTGGGGACCGCGTCGCCGCGCTCCCAGAGCGCGAGCAGCGCGAGATATTGCGGGTAGGTCAGCCCCAACTCCTCGAGGAGCGGCCGGTAGACGTCGGTGACCGCGCGGGACGCCGAGTAGAGCGCGAAGCAGACCTGACGCCGCAACTCCAGATCCCGATCCATACCAGGGAACGATAGTGCACGATCTAGTTGTGCACAACTAATCTGCTACGAAGTGACCGCCGGGATGCGCGTCGGGCCCCACCGCGATCAGATGGTCGGGGCAGGGCCCGCCGGCGACGGCCGTCGCGACCGGGCGCGCCACGCGGAAAGCCCCGCCGCGGCACGCCCCACCCGCGTCACGCCTCGGCGAGTACGGCGAGGGCCTCGGCGACGGTGAACGCCCCGGCATAGAGCGCCTTCCCCGCGATGACCCCCTCCACCCCGATCGGCTCCAGGGTCGCCAGCGCCCGCAGATCATCCAATGTGGAGACCCCACCCGAGGCGACGACCGGCCTGTCGGTCTGCGCGCACACCTCGCGCAACAGGTCGAGGTTCGGCCCGCGCATCGTGCCGTCCTTGGTGATGTCGGTGACCACGTAACGTGCCGCGCCGGCCTTGTCCAACCGCTCCAGCACCTCGAACAGGTCACCGCCGTCGCGGGTCCAGCCCCGCGCGGAGAGGGTACGACCCCGTACGTCCAGCCCGATCGCCACCCGGTCGCCGAACTCGCCGACCACCCGGTCGCACCACTGCGGGTCCTCCAGGGCGGCGGTGCCGATGTTGACCCGCGCCGCGCCGGTACCCAGCGCCGCGCGCAGCGACTCGTCGTCGCGGATCCCCCCGGACAACTCGACCGCCACGTCCAGCCGGCGCACCACGTCGGCGAGGAGATGCGCGTTGGAGCCCCGCCCGAACGCGGCGTCCAGATCGACCAGATGGATCCAGGTGGCGCCGTCGCGCTGCCACGCCAGCGCCGCCTCCAGCGGGTCGCCGTACGTGGTCTCGCTCCCGGCCGCCCCCTGGACGAGGCGCACCGCCTGACCGTCAGCGACGTCGACGGCGGGAAGCAGGGTGAGGGTCAACTCGATCTCCTATCTGACATGGACGGTGCTATGTGCGCCGACCGAGGGCGATCACCACGACCGCGGGGAGCCCGAGCACCGCCAGCGCGATCAGCAGCAGCCGCAGCGCCGGGTCGTCGACGAGCAGCCAGACCACGGCGAGCAGCGCCAACGACAAGACAATGATCCCGGCACGCTCGCCGGTGCTGCGACGGGCGAAGAGCCGTCCGGTGCGCCGGCGCCGCAACCGCGGGGTCAGCCGACGGACGATCGTCCGACGCCGCTGCCGGCGCGCCACCCTCCGGGCCCGCGCCGCCTTCTCCCGCTCCGCCTCGGCGACCCGCACGGCCCGCCGGCGGGCCCGCTCCTTGCTCACCGGCGACTTCCCGCACCGCTCACGACATCGCCGCTCACAACGTCGACAGCCAGTTGCGCAGCAGCGCCGCGCCGGTGTCGCCGGACTTCTCCGGGTGGAACTGGGCCGCCGAAAGCGAACCCCGCTCCGCGGCGGCCACGAACGTGCCGTCGTGGGTGCAGGTGGTGACGAGCGCACCCGCGTCGGTGAGGCCGCTGACCGGCCCCGCCGCGTACGAGTGGACGAAGTAGAAGCGGCTCGTCGGGTCGATGCCGGCGAACAGCGCGCTGCCCTCCGGAACGTCCACAGTGTTCCAGCCCATGTGCGGCACCCGACGGGCGGCCAGCCGGGTCACCCCACCGGGCAGCAACCCCAGCCCCTTGGTGACGACCCCGTGCTCCTCGCCGTACTCGAAGAGCACCTGCATGCCGACGCAGATGCCCAGAACCGGACGGGCCGCGGCCACCCGCTCGGCGATGACCGGGCCCGCGCCCAGCGCGTCGATGCCGGCCATGCACGCGGCGAACGCACCGACGCCCGGCACGACGAGCCCGTCAGCGCCCGCGGCGGCGTCCAGATCGGCGGTGACGGTGACGTCCGCGCCCGCGCGCGCCAGCGCCCGCTCCGCCGACCGCAGGTTGCCCGACCCGTAGTCGAGCACGACGACGCGCGCCATCAGCTGCCTCCCGGAATCAGCCAGAGCACCCCGCCGGCGGCGGCGAACAGGGCCAGCCCCCCGACGAGCCCGACGGCGGTCCGGGACGCGGCCTGACGGTGCATCGACCAGGCGCCACCGACCAGCAGACCGGCCAGCGCGAAGAGAACGACGGGCAGCACCGAGTTCACCGCACCGGCCCTCCGTTCGCGACTGCGGGGCTCCGCTTCGCCGCACTCCTCGCGCTCACAGGCTGCCCTTCGTGCTGGGGACCACGCCCGCCGACCGCGGATCGATCGAGACGGCCTCGCGCAGCGCCCGGGAGACGGCCTTGAACTGGGCCTCCACCACGTGGTGCGCGTCGGGGTGGCCGCCGGGCCGGGCTGCGCGCAACACGTCGACGTGCAGGGTCACCCGGGCCGACTGGCCGAAGGACTCCCAGATGTGCCGGGTCATGCTCGTCGGGTAGACCGGCCCGATGTACGGCACGAGCGCCGGCTCGTCGTGCACGACGTAGGGGCGGCCGGAGAGATCGACGGCGGCCCGCACCAGCACCTCGTCCATCGGGACCGTCGCCGAGCCGTACCGCCGGATGCCCGTCTTGTCCCCGAGCGCCTCGCCGAACGCCGCGCCCAGCGCGAGCGCGGTGTCCTCCATCGTGTGATGGGCGTCGATCTCCAGGTCGCCGACGGTCTGCACGGTGAGGTCGAAGCCTCCGTGCCGGGCGATCTGGTTCAGCATGTGGTCGTAGAAGCCGACGCCGGTGCTGATCTCAGCCTTGCCGGTGCCGTCGAGGTCCAGCTCGATCAGAACCTTGGTCTCGGCGGTGGTCCGCTCGACCCGGGCGGTGCGGCTCATGCTGCTGTCACCTTTCGTTCGCGACTGCGGGGCTCGCTGCGCTCACTCCTCGCGCTCACCGCGGCAATCTTTCGTTCGCGACTGCGGGGCTCGCTGCGCTCACTCCTCGCGCTCACGGATCTCCTCCGTTGCGCGCAGAAATGCGTCTGTTTCCTCGGGGGTGCCGGCGGTGACCCGCAGCCAGCCGGGGAGCCCCACGTCGCGGACGAGCACGCCGCGGTCGAGCAGGGCCCGCCACGCCGCGCGCTGGTCACCGCCGACCTCGTACAGGACGAAGTTGGCGTCGCTGTCGGCCACCGTCACGCCGCGCTCCCGCAGCGTCGTCACGATCCGGTCGCGCTGCTCCTTGATCGCCTCGACGGTGGCGAGCAGGGCGCCGCGGTGAGCCAGCGCCGCCCGGGCCGCGGCCTGGGTCAGCGCGGAGAGGTGGTACGGCAGCCGGACGAGCTGCACCGCGTCGATCACCGCCGGATCGGCGGCGAGATAGCCCAGCCGACCGCCGGCGAACCCGAACGCCTTGCTCATCGTGCGCGTCACGACCAGGCGGGGGTGCTCCGGCAGCACGGTCAACGCGCTCGGCGTGCCCGGCCGGGCGAACTCGGCGTACGCCTCGTCGACCACCACCATGCCCGGCGCGGTCGCCAGCACCGCGCGCACCACCGCCGGATCCAGGGCGGTGCCGGTCGGGTTGTTGGGCGAGCAGAGGAAGACCAGATCCGGCCGGTGCGCCTCGACCTGCGCCACGGCCTCCGCCGCGGTCAGGCCGAAGCCCGCGCCGCGCCGCCCGTCGATCCACGTGGTGCCGGTGCCGAGCGCCAGCAGCGGATGCATCGAGTACGCCGGCATGAAGCCCAGGACGCTCCGCCCCGGCCCGCCGAACGTCTGCAGCAACTGCTGCTGGACCTCGTTGGAGCCGTTCGCCGCCCAGACGTTGGCGCCGGTCAGGCCGTGGCCCAGATAGTCGGCGAGCTCCGCGCGGAGCGCCACCGCGTCCCGGTCGGGATACCGGTTGAGGTCACGCAGCTCCGCCTGGAGCGCCTTGCCGATCGCCTCCACCACCGCGTCCGGCACCGGGTAGGAGTTTTCATTGGTGTTGAGCCGCACCGGCACGTCGAGCTGCGGCGCGCCGTACGGACTCATTCCGCGCAGGTCGTCGCGGAGCGGCAGGTCGTCGAGGGTGGTCATGCCGGGGCCGCTCCCCGGAACCGCGCCTGCACGGCCTGCCCGTGCGCCGGGAGGTCCTCGACGTTGGCGAGCGTCACCACGTGCGGGGCGACGTCGCGCAGCGCCGCCTCGTCGTACTCGACGAGGTGGATCCCGCGCAGGAAGGACTGCACCGAGAGCCCGGAGGAGTGCCGGGCGCAGCCGCCGGTGGGGAGCACGTGGTTGGAGCCGGCGCAGTAGTCGCCGAGCGACACCGGGGCGTACGCCCCGACGAAGATCGCGCCGGCGTTGCGGACCCGCAGCGCCCAGTCCCGCGCGTCCCGGGTCTGGATCTCCAGGTGCTCCGCGGCGTACGCGTCGACCACCCGCAGGCCCGCGGCGAGGTCGTCGACGAGCACGGCGCCGGACTGCAGGCCGGTGAGCGCGGTGGTGACCCGCTCGCTGTGCTTGGTGGCGGCGACCTGGCGGGCGAGTTCGCGCTCGACCGCGTCGATCAGCTCCACCGACGGGGTCACCAGGACGCTCGCGGCGAGTGGGTCGTGCTCGGCCTGGCTGATCAGGTCGGCGGCGACGTGCACCGGGTCGGCGGTGTCATCGGCGAGGATCGCGATCTCCGTCGGCCCGGCCTCGGCGTCGATCCCGACCGTCCCGCGCAGCAGGCGCTTGGCGGCGGTGACCCAGATGTTGCCCGGCCCGGTGATGACGTCGACCGGTGCGCATTGCTCCGCCCCGTCGGCGGTCGTGGCCGCGCCGTAGGCGAGCATCGCCACCGCCTGGGCGCCGCCGACCGCGTAGACCTCGTCAACGCCGAGCAGCGCGCACGCGGCGAGCACCCGGGCGTCGGGCAGGCCGCCGTTGTCGCGCTGCGGGGGGCTCGCGATGACCAGCGAGTCGACCCCGGCGACCTGGGCGGGGACCACGTTCATGACCACGGTCGACGGGTACATGGCCAGCCCACCGGGGACGTAGAGGCCGACCCGCGCTACCGGAACCCAGCGCTCGGTCACCGTGCCGCCCGGCACCACCTGCGTGGTGACGTCGTGGCGGCGCTGATCGCGGTGGACCCGACGGGCCCGCTCGATGGACTCGACGAGCGCGGCCCGCACCTCGGGGTCGAGTGCCCGCTCCGCGGCGGCGAGCGCCTCGACCGGCACGCGCAGCCGGTCCAGCGTCACCCCGTCGAAACGCTCGGTGGCGTCGCGGATCGCCGCGAAGCCATGCTCCCGGACCGCCTCCACGAGCGGACGGATCCGGTCGACGGCAACGGAGACATCGAGCTGGGCACGGGGCAGCAGCCCACGGGGGTCACGTGAGCTGCCTCGCAGGTCGATCCGGTTCAACACCCTTGCGAGTCTATGCGCCTCCCACTGGACGGACCGCCGCTGTCCAGTGCCCGAGACGGTGAGCCCCGCCACGCTAGGCTCGACCGGTGATTGCGCGGCTGCCGGTGTTCCCGCTCGGGACGGTGCTATTCCCCGGGCTGGTCCTGCCGCTGCACATCTTCGAAGAGCGCTACCGCGAGCTCGTCCGGCACCTGATCGACCTGCCCGAGGGGGCGCCCCGCGAGTTCGGCGTGGTGGCGATCCGCCAGGGTTGGGAGGCGCTGCCCCCCGCCGGACCGGCGGGGCCGGGCGCCGGCGCCGGCGCCGTCACCCTGCACGACGTGGGCTGCACCGCCGAGCTGCGCCAGGTCACCGAGCTTCCCGACGGCCGCTTCGACATCGTCACCGTCGGCCGGCGCCGGTTCCGCATCGCCGCGGTCGATGAGCAGTCCACGCCCTATCTGCGGGCCGAGGTGGAGTGGCTGCCGGAGCCGACCGGGCAGGAAGAGGTGGCCGACCTGTTGGCCCCGCGCGTGCTGGCGGTGTTCCGGCAGTATCTCGGCCTGATCCGTCGCGATTCGGACGAGATCGGCGAACAGCTCCCCGACGACCCCACGGTCCTCTCCCATCTGGTCGCCGCGACCGCGGCGCTGACCGTCGAGGACCGGCAGCGGTTGCTCGCCGCGCCCGACACCGCGCGGCGGCTCCGCGCCGAGTTGCGGCTGCTCAATCGGGAGTCGACGTTGCTGCGCCAGGTGCGGGCGGTGCCGGTGCCGCTGGCGGAGCTGGCGGTGCCGGCGAGTCCCAACTGACCGGGGCAACGCCGCCGGGGCCGGGCACCGCGGGGCCTTCGGGCTCGGCGTTCAGCGAGGCGTAGCGGGACCAGCCGGCGAGCAGCGTGTACGCCACGGCGGCGCCGAACGCGGGGAGCAGCAGGTCGCCCTGAATGGTGGGAATGAACCCGTGCACCCACTCGAACCGTCCGGCCCGCAGGTCCGGCGGACGGCTCAGCACCTCCCCCACCGGCGCCGAACGCAGCAGCCGCCGGAATTCGGCCAGCCCGATCTGCCGTCCCAACCCCCAGGCGATCGGAGCGGCGACGACCGCGCCCACGACGACCGCGAGCAGCCCGAGGGGGCCACGGGAGCGGCGCAGCAGCATCCACGCGAGGACGGCGACGAGCACGCCGAAGGCGAGACCGAGCACGGTGAACCAGCCATCGGCCGCCACGAACTGTTCCGGCTGCGGCTCCGTCAGCGCCCCGCCGTCCTCGGTCTTCACCACCGGCACGTGGGGCGCGACGACCGACCAGAGCAAGCCCAGCGGCGCGCCGAGCGCCGCGATGGCCAGCGCGGTCGCGAGCGCGACGAGCAGCGCACGCCCACGAGGTCGCGGCGGCGTCGGGGCGACCGCGCCGGCGGGCGGGACCGTGTCCGGACCGGGCGGGACCGTGTCCGGACCGGGCGGGACCGTGTCCGGACCGGGCGGGACCGTGTCCGGACCGGGCGGGACCGTGTCCGGACCGGGCGGCGCGGCGGCGGCCGGGACCGGCGGCGACTCAGCTACGGGAGCGGGGTCGGCCGGATCGGGGGCGGCGGAACCGGACGTGGCTGGCGGTGGGACGGGCCCGTCGGCGCCGTGGACCGGGCCCGGCACGGCGGCCGCGTCGCGGCGATCGTCGTCGGACCGGTCATCGTCGGAGGTTGCGGCGCTCACCCCGTGATCCTCTCAGGCGCGCACCGCGCACCGCACGACAGCCGGCCTCCCGAAAATCCGGACCGACGTGCGGCCATGCCCCGTGCCGGCCCGGATCAGTGGACGAACGGCTCCAGCATCACCGACGCCGCCTGCAGCCACGCCTGCCGCGTCTCCGGCTGCAACTGTGCGTACTCGATCGACGAGCCCGTCTCCAGGGCAGGGTCGTAGGGCACGACCGTCACCGCCCGGGTACGCGTGGCGAAGTGCGCCCGGAGATCGTCCAGCAGCGGGGACGGCCCGGGGGTCGGACAGGAGAGCAGCGTCACGGCGTTGTCGGCCAGCTCGCCCATGCCCACCTCATGCAGCAGGTCGAGCATCCAGTCGGCGGTGAACGCGGCGTCCTCGCGCGGCACCGTCGTGATGACCAACTGGTCGGCCGCCTGCAACACGGTCTGCCAGTTGGCACTCTCCACGTTGTTGCCGGTGTCGACGCAGATCACGTCATGGGTGCGGCGCAGCAACTCCAGCACGCGCCGCACGGTGTGCCGGTCGAGCCGCTGCGCGAAGCGCGGGCTCTCCTCCCCGGCGAGGACGTCGTAGGACCCGTCCGAGGCGTGCCGCAGATAGTCGTCGAGCCGCTCCGTCAGCTCGAATCCGTGGCAGGCCTCGATCTCCGTGAGGTCGGCGATCAGATGCCGGATGGTGCGGGCGTGCCGCGCGCTCCCGGCGCGCAGCCCGAGCGTGCCCCGCAACTCGTTGTCGTCCCAGGCGAGCACGCCCCGGCCGCGCACGCTCCCCACGGTGGCGGCCGCGAGAACGGTCGCCGTGGTCTTGTGCACCCCGCCCTTGGGGTTGGCGAAGGCCAGCACCCGGGGCACGCCCAGGCTGCGGCGGAGCAGCGCCGCGGACCGGTCGGCTTCGGCATCCGGACGCGGCTCCAGCCACTCGATCCGTGCCGGATAGGTGGTTTCGGGGGCGGCGTAGCCGGAGTTCGGTGGATAGCCGGCGGGGCTGCCGCCGTAACCGGGCGAGTATCCGGGAGTCGGCGCGAAGGCCGTGGGCCCCGGGTAGGCCGGGCCCGGGTCGTAGCGCGGCGGTGCCGGGTAGCCGGGGTCCGCAGCGTAGCCGAGGTCCGCGGGATACCCGATGGCCTGCGGTTCCTGGTGGTCGGCCGCCGGGCGGGTGGGCGGCTCGTCGAGCGTCGGTGAGCGGGGCGCGGCGGACCCGCGCGCCAGCTCGGGCTGCTCACCGGTGCGGCCACCGAGCAGGGCGCGGTCGAGCAGCGTCCGCCAGCGCGGCGCTGATTCGGCAGGCCGACCCCAGCCGGTCTCGGTGCCCTCCACGGCTCGCCCTCCCAGCGCCATCGGTCCCGCCTGACAGGCTACGAAGCCAACCCTATTCGGACCATCGCAGCACGCCTATCCCTAACCACCAGCGTTTCAACGGATGGATGGCCCGGCGGATATGGCCCTGTGAGTCTCACGATGCCTCTGCGGCCTCGGTCGTGGCCGGGTGGACGGGGGTTGTCACGTCGCCGGACGGGGCGTGCGGGCTCGCCGGGCCTGACGAGGGTGGGGCGCTGGGCGTCGGCTCGTCGCGAGCCGCCGGCGGCTGCGTGGGTGACGGCGCGGTGACGGTGGTCGGTGCGATCGGGGTCGGCGGCGGGGCGTCCGGCAGATCGGTGTCGGCCGGTGGCCGCACCACGTCCTGCTGCTCGGGCAGGGGCGGCAGGAACACCGCCCGTTCCAACCGGGTGACCTCGGGGGCGGGATCCACCGCACGCACCTCCGGCCGGCGCGCGACTTGGTCCAGCAGCGCGGGGGCGGCGCGCACCACCGCCGCGTAGACGCACGAGCAGTGTGACCGGTACGCGGTCGCCTCGGCGAGCGCGACCCGCGCCCCGCTGTCGTAGAGCTGCCGCAGCTCCCGCTCCTGGGCATCGACACCGGTCAGGGCGGCGCCGCGCTCCTGGTAGTCGCGCGCCTCCGCCTCCTTCCGCGCGGCGACTTCCGCCATCCCGGCGGTGACGTCGCCGGGAATACGGAAGGCGGGAATGTGCACGATCTGGGTCTGGGTCTGGGGCAACGGCACCCGACTGAAGACCTCGGAGACGGAGAGCCCGGTCAGCACCGGGGGGAGCCGGCCGGGCGCGAGGTAGGCCGAGAAGGTGACCAGGGCGTACGTCTCCGTCGACGCGGGGCCCGACGGCGGCGCGGCCAGCAACGCGTCGAGCTTGCCCCGGCTGGACTGCACATAGCCGGGGATCGACTGCCCGTCGATCACGCCCACCCGGACGACATCGCCGGCCGCGTGATCGCCCACCGGACTCCGGTCAGCCGCCCAGACGGCGGTGACCAGGACGGCGGTAGCCGAGAGCATCGCCGCCACGGTCAACACGCGGGGACGGACCTGCCCCTGTCCGAGCAGCGCCATGCCCCTCGCCAGCGGAGGCAACAGTCGGCCGTCCAGCCGTCGCAACAGCTCGCCGACACGCACGGCGCACTCCCCCTCGTCGGTCTCTGAGATGTCCTGATCGACGGGCGGCGCTCAGTCGCCGAGGATGGCGAGCGCCCGTTTCAGGTCCTCAGGGTAGTCGCTGACGAAGCGGACCTCTTCGGCCGTACGGGGGTGTAGGAAGCTGAGCTCACGGGCATGCAGCCACTGGCGGGACAGCCCGAGTCGGGCGGCGAGTGTCGGATCCGCGCCGTACGTCAGGTCACCGACGCAGGGGTGCCGCATCGCGGACATATGCACCCGGATCTGGTGGGTACGCCCGGTTTCGAGGTTGATGTCCAGGAGGCTCGCGGCCGGAAACGCCTCGACCGTGTCATAGTGCGTGACGCTCGCCTTACCGTCCGAGACCACCGCCCACTTGTAGTCGTGGCTGGGATGGCGGTCGATCGGGGCGTCGATCGTGCCGCGCAGCGGGTCCAGGTGCCCCTGCACCACCGCGTGGTAGCGCTTGTCGACCTCACGCGCCTTGAAGGCCCGCTTCAGCACGCTGTAGGCCTGCTCGCTCTTGGTCACCACCATCAGGCCACTCGTGCCCACGTCCAGGCGGTGCACCACACCCTGACGCTCGGCCGCGCCGCTGGTCGCGATCGTGTGCCCGATGGCGGCGAGCCCGCCGATCACGGTCGGGCCGGTCCAGCCGGGACTCGGATGCGCGGCCACGCCGACCGGCTTGTCGACCACGACGATGTCGTCGTCGGCGTAGACGACGGTCAGCCCGGGCACGGCCTGCGGCGTGACCGTCGGGGCGACGGCGGGGGCCGGAAGCGTGACCTCCAGCCACGCACCCGCGGTGACCTTGTCGGACTTCGGGCGCGGCACGCCGTCGACGAGGGCGTCGCCGGCCTCGACCAGGGCCGCGGCCACGGTGCGGGAGAGCCCGAAGAGCCGCGAGACCGCCTGGTCCAGGCGCATCCCGTGCAGGCCGTCGGGGACGGGCAGCGAACGACGGTCACCGGCGGGGCGCAGTTGGCCCGCCCCGTACGTCGACGTCACGACCGGTCCTTCCCGGCGTCGTCGCTCGCGCCGGCCGCGGCGGTGCCGCTCGGCAGCCGGCCGCCCTCGCGCCGCCGCCCGGTGAGTTCGAGCAGGATGGCCAGGCAGACCCCGGTCACCAACGCGCTGTCGGCCAGGTTGAACACCGGCCAGACCTGTCCGTGCGGGTCGAAGAGGCTGACCATGTCGACCACGTGCCCGAGGAAGGGCCCCGGGGCGCGGAAGATCCGGTCGACGAGGTTGCCGAGCGCCCCGCCGAGCACCAGTCCCAGCGAGACCGCCCAGGGGATCGAGCGCAGTCGCAGCGCCATCCAGACGATCCAGCCGACCACGGCCAGCGTGACCAGCGGGAAGATCCAGGTGTAGTCGGAGCCGAGGCTGAAGGCCGCACCGCTGTTGCGGGTCAGGGTCAGGTAGACCGCACCACCGAGCAGCCGGACCGGCTCACGGTGTTCCAGCGTGACGAGAGCGAGGTGCTTGGTGCCGAAGTCGGCGAGGAGCGCGACCAGCGCAATCACCGCCAGGACCTGGACGCTCCGTCGCCGACCGCGATCGGTCGACGGCCCCGCCGCCGGGTCGGACCCAGCGGTGGGCCGCGACGCGGTCATCTGCTCCCCATCGGCGCTCAGTTGCCTATCCCTCCGGTCGTGCAGCGGTGCCCGGGAGCTCCGCTCACGTTCCGGCGAGGCCGACAGGTGTCAGCCCGGAACGCTCGCTCCCCGCGGTTACCGCCGCTCCTCCAGTTGCTTACACGTGACGCACAGGGTCGCGGACGGGAACGCGGCGAGCCGCTCCACGGGGATCGGCGTGGCGCACTTCTCGCACCAGCCGTAGTTGCCCTCATCGAGCCGCTCCAGCGCCCGTTCGACCTGCGTGATCCGTTCGAGAATGCTGTTGGCGAGGGAGATCTCCTGCTCGCGCTCGAACGTCTTGGTGCCCGTGTCCGCCTGGTCGTCGCCAGCCGAGTCGGTCAACCGGTCGCGCTGCAGCTCGGTGATCTCGCTCAGCGTCTGATCGTACTCGGTACGCAGTTCGTCGCGGCGAGCCGCCAGCGCGGCCCGGATCTTCTCGGTCTCCGCGGCGCTGCGGGTGGGCTTGGCGGCCACCGGCTTACGTCCGGCAGTCTTCGTGTCGGCTGGCTTCGCCATCGTCGCTCCCTTGGCCGCGGTCCCCGCGGCGATCGGCGGTGCCTGGTCCGGTGCCTGCACCGGGGCCCGGCGGTCCTTCGGGGCTGCCACATCGGGGGACGTGGCGGGGCTCGTCGGGGCAGCGGCGGCGGAGAAACCCCGACCCGCCGACCGGGCGCTGCGCGCGTACCCCGCCGGATGGCACACCGAACGTTGCGATCCGGACCCGTCCGGTCGTGCCGCGGGCCGCCGTGTCGCCGCGCGCGCGGGCGTCGACCCCGCCCCGTCGGTCGCGGTCACGCCGCCGGAGCGGGCCACCGCGCCTATCCCCCCGATGGCCTGCCCGGACGGCACACCACATTCCGCCACACCCTCGCGCGCGGCATGCGCCCGCTCGGCCATAGCGTCCCCCACGTGCAAAACGGGCGCGCGGCGGGACGCCGCGCACTCCGGAGATTGGCAAGAATACGGAACGTGAGTACGTCAGACAACATTGGCGCACCGTTGTTACCCATCCCGTCCCGGAATAATCCTTAAACCGGGCAAAAGGACGCTAGCAGATCATTCGTCCCGCTCGTTGCCGTACTCGTCGAACCAACGGGCCAACCGTCCGCGCCGGCTGACCGCCCGCAGCCGCCGCTCGGCGGCGTCCCGCACATTCGCGGTGGCGACGATCAACAGGCTGTCCCCGACTTTCAGCCGGGTGTCCGGAGCCGGCACGAAACCGGCACCATCCCGCAGAACCAGCGTCACCGACGCCCCCACCGGCAACCGCAACTCGTCGAGATGCACCCCGGCCAGCCGCGACCCCGCCGGCACCTCCAACTGCAACAGATCCGCCTGCATCCGCTCGAGCGGCGCCGTCTCCACCCGGATCTCCGTCGGCTCCGCGGGAGCGGTCACCCGCAGCCGTCGGGCCACCGGCCCCAGCGTGCCGGTCTGCACGAGGGTGAAGATCACGACGAGCACGAACACGGCGTCGAAGAGCCGGACGGCCCCGGGCAGCCGGGCGGAGAGCGGGATCGTGGCGAGCACGATCGGCACCGCCCCGCGCAGCCCGGCCCAGGAGAGGAAGAGCTGCTCGCGGGGGCTGACCCGGAACGGCAACGCCGCGACCACCACCGACAATGGACGGGCCAGGAACACCAGCGCCAATCCGGCGACGATCGCCGGCAGCAGGGCGTCGTCCAGCCGGCCCGGCGAGACCAACAGGCCGAGCAGGACGAAGAGACCGATCTGGGCGAGCCAGGCGAGCCCGTCGGCGAAGCCGAGAATGGCCTGCCGGTGGGGCAATCGGGCGTTGCCGAGCACCACGCCGGCCACATACACCGCGAGGAAACCCGACGCGTGCAGCACCGCGCCGGCGGCGTACGCGAGAACCGTGAACCCGACGGCGGCGATGGGATAGAGCCCCGCCGACGGGAGCGCCGCCCGGGGCAGCAGCCACCGCCCCGCCATCCCCACCGCGAACCCGACCGCCGCGCCCGCCGCCAGCTCGTAACCGAGCAGCAGGGCCTCGTGCCACCAGGCATGCGCGCCGAACTCCGCGGTGGCCAGGAGAACGACCAGCAGCACCACCGGGGCGTCGTTCATGCCGGACTCGGCTTCGAGGACGGCCACCAGCCGGGGCGGCAGGCGCAACCGGCGAAGGGTGGCGAAGACCGCGGCGGCGTCGGTGGAGGAGAGCACGGCTCCATACAGGAGCGCGAGCCGCCAGTCCAGGCCGAGCAGGAAATGGACCGCCACGCCGACGACGGCGATGCTGACCGCCACGCCGATCGTCGAGAGCACCGCGGCGAGCCCGAGAATCGGGCGCAGCGTGCTCCACCGCGCGGTCAGACCCCCCTCCGCGATGATCACGATCAGCGCACAGAAGCCGAGGGTACGGGTCAGCTCGGCGTCGTCGAACCGGATGCCGAGTCCGGACTCGCCGATGGCGACGCCGAGCGCCAGGTAGACCAGGAGGCTGGGCAGGCCGAGCCGGGTCGAGAGCCGGACCGCGCCGACGGCGACGAGCAGCACCGCCGATCCGAGAAGGAGAGCGACGTCGAGTCCCGTCGTCATGCCCGCCCCGCGTCGCCGGTCCTCACTGTGCCGATCCGTCGCGCAGCCGGCGCAGCCGGCCGTCGAGCGCGGCGTCGGCGCCGGCAATGGTGAAGAGTTTGTCCCGGCTGGCCGCCCCGGCCCGCAGCGTCACCGCGGCGGGACGCAGTTCGAGCGCCTCGGCGAGCGCCCGCCGCGCGGACTCCGTGGCCCGGCCGTCCACGGCGGGCGCGTTCACCGCGACGATCAGGGCCGGCCCGTACGGGCCGTCGTGTCGCCCGCCGACCGTGGCTCGTGCCGATCCCGGCTTGACCCGTACGGCGACGGTGTGCGGAGCGGACGCGTCGTCCGGGGCGCTACCCGGCGCAGCGCGACCGTCGCCGGTGACGCCGGCGCCGGCGGCACGGCGGGGAGCGCGAGACACGGCGCGGCCGCGATCAGACGCGGCGGGCGTCGGCGAGCAGCGCCCGATCGGGCTCGCAGAGGCTGCAGGGGCTGAAGCCCAGGTCGACCGCCTCGCCCACCGGCAGCGGCTCGCATTCGCGGCCGAGCAGGTGCACGCAGCCGGCCAGGTGGTAACGGGGACGACCGTCCACCACCAGCACCTCGGTGACCAGGCGCGCCACCCGCGCCGCGTCGGCCGCGCTCACGTGCTGCGGCCGCGGCTCGTCCGGCGGTTCCTCGTCGAGCACCGCATCGGACGGCGGAACCGGATCGTGACCGCTGGTCCACCGTTCCGCGTCCACCATGGGCGCGCCGGCAGCTGCCGGCGGATGGGCGTCGCCACGGCGGGCATCCCCAGGGTGGCGCACTCCCCGATCGACCTGCGACGGCACGGCCGCCTCGACCGGGTCCGCGAGCGCCACCGACGCGCCACCGATGCCGTTGGCTACCCGTCGCCCGACGGGCTCACCCGTCCGTCCCCCGAAGGTCGCGGCATGGTGGTGCAGGACGGAGTCATCCTCGTCGCCGTCAGGCACGCCCGGTCCGAAGCCGGCCGGGGCCGACTCGACGCGCGCGGCGGCCGCCTGGCGGGCGCCGACCACGAGCGCGACGGCGGCCAGCAGGCTTGCCGCGATCGAACTGATCAGCAGCATGCTCGAACCGTTGGCCAGACCGAGCACCAGCAGTGTGACGGCGACGAGGATGAGCAGCAGGCTTCCGACAATCACGGTTCACCCCCGCAGCATCGGCTTCCAGTTGTGTCCGTGACCGTGCGGGTCAGCGACCGGCTTCGAGGGCGTTGGAGCGACCGCCGCCGTAGGAGCCGGCGAGCCCCGCCGTGGCCAGGCCACCGGAGACCGCGCCGGGCCGGTTGCTGTCGGCCCGCGACATCTCCGCCTCCAGACCCTGCCCACGACCGTCGAGGTCGCGCAGCTGGCTCTCCAGGTAGGCCTTGAGCCGCGTGCGGTATTCCCGCTCGAACTGCTTGAGCTCCTCGATGTGCTTCTGCAACGCCGTGCGCTTGGCGTCGAGACCGCCCATCGCCTCCTGGTGACGCTGCCGGGCGTCGCGCTCCAGCGCGTCGGCCTTGGCCCGCGCCTCGCGGGTGACCTCCTCCGCCTTGGAGCGGGCGTCGGAGAGCAGCTTGTCGGCCTCGCGACGGGCGTCCGACACGTGGTCGTCGGCCGTGCGCTGGGCCATCATCAGCACCCGCAGGGCCTGCTGCTCACCGTCACCGGTGACGACAGGCGTGCCCTGGGACCGCATCTGCTCCAGCTCGGCCTGCATCGCCCGGGCCGCCTGCTCGGCGGCCGCCTTGTCGCGCTGCACCCGGTCGAGCTGGGTCTTCATGTCGTTGAGCTCTGCCGCCAGCCGCGGGTCGGCACCCGGGGCGGCTGGAGCGCCGCCACGACCGCCGCGCTCCACCTGGGCGCGAAGCTCGTTGTTCTCCTCGATCAGACGGGCGAGCTCACGCTCGACCTCGTCCAGGAAGGCGTCGACCTCCTCCTCGTCGTACCCCCTCTTGCCGATCGGAGGCTTTTTGAAGGCGACGTTGTGGACGTCGGCCGGGGTAAGCGGCATCGAAACTCCTCGGGTCAGTTGCGGCCGCGTAGCGCGCTGGTCAGGGTTACCTGATCAGCGGCTCCACCACGAACCTCATCAGCACGAACAGGATAACCAGGAGCACAAGCGAGGCCAGGTCGAAGCTCACGGTACCAATTCGCAGTGGTGGGATCACACGCCTCAACGCCTTGAGGGGCGGATCAGTGACGCTCCACACCGATTCCATTCCTGCGGCAGCCGCCCGGCCCGGTTGCCACCGCCGACTGTACTGGAGCACCGCGCCCAGCACGAAGCGCGCCAGCAGGGTCAGGAAAAAGACGTAAAGCAGCAGGTAGAGCACTTGGAACATGATCGACAACACGGCAGACGGCGTCCCTCGTTCGGGCTAGCTCAGGCTGAAAAAACCGCCCTCAGCGATCTTGGCTTTGTCCTCGGCGGTGACCTGAACATTGGCCGGCGAGAGCAGGAACACCCTGTTGGTCACGCGCTCGATCGTACCGCGAAGTCCGAACGCCAAACCGGCAGCGAAATCGACCAGTCGGCGCGCGTCGGCCTCGTCCATCTCGGTGAGATTGATGATGACCGGCACACCGTCCCGGAAGTGCTCGCCGATGGTGCGCGCCTCGCGGTAGGTCGTCGGATGCAGCGTCGTTATCTGGTAACGCTGCTCGTCCTCGACCGCCGGGACGCGCTCACGCAGCTGCACCTGGGGCGCCAGCGCGAGATTGTCGCGGGTGGGATAGGCCAGCCCGGACGACCCCTCCGGCGCGCTCGGCCGGGTGATCGAACGGACGCTGGCGCGCTCCGACCGCTCGGGAAGCTCCCCGTCGCCACGCTCCAGATCGTCCGCTCGGCTCAGCCGGTCCGAACGGCGCAGCCGCTCACCCGACCGGACCCGCGTGAGGACCGGCCCGTCGTCGGGATCGTCCTCATCGTCGCCGAACTCGTCGGCGTACCGGCTCTCCCGGTAGCGCGACTCGCGGTAACCACCCTTGTCGTAGTCACCGTCGTCATACGCCCGGTCGTCCTCGTCCTCGACGAGGCCGAGCCAGACCCCCGCCTTGCGCAGTGCACCCATCGCCGCGCCCCTCCGTCCGCCGTGCGGCACGCCCCCCGTGCCGTGCCCCTGCTACGCGCGTGAACACTGCAGTGCCCACCGGCCTGAGACATCTCCCCCCGCCCCGATGATGAAACGACCGGAGCGGCGACCCCTAACGGGGAAGCGCGTCTCAAACAACACTGATGTAATTTGGTATCCCGACGTCAGGCTACCGCAGCGTGGGGCGCATTCCGAGCAATGCGGCGCCGACGCGCACATGTGTCGCGCCGTGCGCGACAGCGGCCTCGAGATCGCCGCTCATCCCCGCCGAGAGCACGGTGGCACCCGGAAAACGGCTCCGCACGTCCGCCGCGATCACCGCGAGCCGCGCGAAGGCCGACTCCGGCGGCCACCCCACCGGCGCCACGGCCATCAGCCCGGCCAGCCGCAGCGCCCCGTGCCCCGCGATCGCCTCCGCGACCGGCAGCAGGCCGCGGTCCACATCGGAGCTCTCCGGCAGCGCGCCGCCCCGCGACGGGTCACCGTCGATGCTCACCTGGACCAGCACGTCCAACGGCGGACCCGGCTCACCCGCGCCCGACTCCCCGCCACCACGGTGACGGCGTGCCGCGTCCGCGAGCGCCGCCGCCAGCCGCACGCTGTCGACCGACTGGACCATGTCGGCGTAGCCGACCACCGATCGGCACTTGTTGCGCTGCAACTGCCCGACGAAGTGCCACCGTACGTGCGCCCCCGCCGCCGCAACCGCGGCGGCCTTGGGGGCCGCCTCCTGGTCGCGGTTCTCCCCCACGTCGGTCACGCCGAGCCCGGCGAGCAACGCGACGTCGCTCGCCGGGTACGTCTTGGTCACCGCCACCAGGGCGACCGTGGCCGGATCCCGACCCACGGCCGCACACGCGACGGCGACGCGCTCGCGCACGCGGGCGAGGTTGCCCGCGAGCTCGGCGCGTCGCCGTTGCGACGCGTCTGTCGATGCCCCGGTCATGTCCCCGCTCAGGAACCGTTCTTCAGGAAGTCCGGCACGTCGACATCGTCGAAGAGAACACGGCGCGGTTGCGTGGTGGTTGTCTGCGCCGTCGTGGGCGCTGACGGGGTGGGGGTCGCCGCCACGGCCGGCTGGGCCGTCGGCGGGGCGACCTTGCGCGGCGCCTCCGCCGGCTTGTACGCCGGCGCCCCACCGTCGAAGCCAGCGGCGATGACCGTCACCCGCACCTCGTCACCGAGCGCGTCGTCGATGACCGCACCGAAGATGATGTTGGCGTCGGCGTGCGCGGCGTCCGTGACCAACTGGGCCGCGTCGTTGATCTCGAAGAGACCGAGGTCGGAGCCGCCCGCGATGGAGAGCAGCACACCCCGCGCCCCGTCCATGCTCTGCTCGAGCAGCGGGCTGGAGATGGCCGCCTCGGCCGCCTCCACCGCGCGGTTGTCGCCGCGGGCGCTGCCGATGCCCATCAACGCGCTTCCCGCCCCGCTCATCACGCTCTTCACGTCGGCGAAGTCGAGGTTGATCAGACCGGGGGTGGTGATCAGGTCGGTGATGCCCTGCACACCGGAGAGGAGCACCTGGTCGGCCTGACGGAACGCGTCCATCATGCTGATGCCCCGGTCACCGAGGGCGAGCAGCCGGTCGTTGGGGATCACGATGAGCGTGTCGCACTGGTTGCGCAGCTCGTCTATGCCCGACTCGGCCTGCACCTGCCGGCGCTTGCCCTCGAAGGAGAACGGCCGGGTGACCACGCCGATGGTCAGCGCACCGAGCTTGCGGGCGATGTTGGCCACGACGGGCGCGCCGCCGGTGCCCGTGCCGCCGCCCTCGCCACACGTCACGAAGACCATGTCGGCGCCCTTGAGCACCTCTTCGATCTCATCGCGGTGGTCTTCGGCGGCGTTCTTGCCGACGTCGGGGTTGGCCCCCGCGCCGAGCCCGCGGGTCAGCTCGCGACCCACGTCCAGCTTGACGTCGGCGTCGCTCATCAGCAGCGCCTGCGCGTCAGTGTTGATCGCGATGAACTCGACGCCCTTCAGGCCGACCTCGATCATGCGGTTGACGGCGTTGACTCCGCCGCCACCGATGCCGACGACCTTGATGACCGCCAGGTAGTTGTGCGGAGGTGTCACCGGTATGCCTTCCCTTCCGAGATTCGCGGTCGACGGCCCATGCGACCCGGCCAGACCGCGATCGAGAACCGCTCGCTACGAGAGGATGAAGGGATAACCCTCACCCTCTACTAGAGGCTTAGAGTTATGTCAACCTCTGAAGCTCTCGGGGGCAACGTAAGCTGACCTCCCGCGCTATCCAAGAACCGACGCGGCGTGTCGCCCTGTCGCTCCCCACAGACCGTCAGATCCGGCATTCCGCCGACCGAACGGGCCACCCCCGCACACCGGAGAGCCCCCGACCGTCGACTCCCCGATCCCGCCGCGTGGGCGGCGGCCGGACGACCGCGCGCGGCGTCAGCGAACCGTGACCACGTCGGGTGCGCTGACGTCGATGGTCTTGCCCTTGCGCGACAGCAGCGCGCTCGCGACCCGGGCCTTCGTCTCATTGTCCGAGGCGTCGCCCCAGACCACCGTGCGGTCACCGCGCAGCTTCAGCGTGATCCGCGCCGGCCCCGCCACCACCACCTCGATCAACTGGGCCCGCAGCTCCGTCGTGAGTGCGCCGAGCACCTCCAGCGCCGCACGGGTCGCCGGGTCGTCCGGGCCAGGGGCACCCACCCGCGCCAGCGGGAGCTCCGCCGGCCGCGTCGCCACGGTCCGGAAGGCCACACCGGAGGTGTCCACCACCACGAACCGCCGCCCCTGCGGAACAACCGCCGCCGGGGTGCGCTCCACCACCTGCACCAGCAACCTCCCCGGCCACTCGCGGGTGACGGTGACCCGCTCGACCGGCGGCAGCGCCGCCACCCGGTCGCGGACGGCGGCGATGTCGACCCGGGCCAACGACAGCCCGTCCGGTACGGCGGCCGCGTCGCGGATCTGAACCGGGGTGAGCAGCTGGGCACCCGTCACCCGTACCTCGCGAACCCCGAAGAAGGTGGTGCCGTAGACGATCCAGGCGACCAGCCCGGCGAGGGCGAGCACCCCACCGACCACCGCCCAGGGCATCGCGGCCCGCAACCGCCGCTGGCGCGCCCGACGCATGAACCTGCGGACCGAGGACGGCACGGCGTCCGTGCCGGCGCGCACCAGGCGCCAGCGCCGTGCGCCATCGTCGTCGGTGCCGCCGCGGCCGCCCCGGCCGGTCACACCCGTCGACGCCGGTCGACCACCCGGCCCGCCCCGGCCGCCACCAGCGACAGGGCTCATCCGGCGTCGAGGGTCGCGGTGTCCCGACGCGGCTGCGCGGCGGCGGGTCGCGGACCGGTCCCGTCGGCGAGGGCGGCGAGCAGTTCGTCGCCCATCAACGAGATGGGCGGCGCGCCCATCGTCACCACCACGTCACCCTCGCGGGCCCGGCGGACCACCTCCATCGGCACGTCCTCCCAGGACGGGACGAAGATCTTGCGGGCGGCGGGGAGCGCGACCGCTTCGGTCAACGCCACCCCACCCTCCCCCGGCTGACGCATCTCGCCCGGGCCGAAGACCTCGAGGATCACCACCTCGTCGGCGATCGCGAGCGCGGCGGCGAGTTCGGCCTGCAGGTCACGGGTCCGATAGACGCGGTACGGCTGGAAGACGACGATCAGGCGCCCGTCCCCCGCGACCTCCCGCAGCGTCTCGATCGCCGCCGTCATCGACGTCGGGTGGTAGGCGTACTCGTCGTAGACCTGGATCCCGGCGGCCATGCCCTTGCGCTCGAAGCGCCGGCGCACACCGGGGAACGAGGCCAGCGAGGTCACCGCCGCGGCGAGCGGCAGGTCGAGTTTGAGGGCGGTCAGCACGGCCGCGGCGCTGTTGAGGCCGAGGTGGCGACCGGGCATCGGCAGCGCGATCTCGCCGAGCGGCTCACCGTGCAGTTCGGCCAGATACCGCACCCCGTGCGCGGACGAGGTGACCTCCGACATCCGCAGGTCGGCGTCGTCGGCCGTCCCGTACGTGAACACGGTGCGCCCTTCGGCGCGGAGCATCTCGGCCATCGCCCGGGTGCCGGGGTTGTCGGCGCAGGTGACCACGAAGCCGTCCGGATCGGTGAGCCGGGCGAACTCGGCGAAGGCCGCCGAAAGCCCGACCAGGTCGCCGTAGGTGTTGAGGTGGTCGGCGTCGATGTTCGTGATGATCGAGACGTACGGCCGGTAGAGCAGGAATGAGCGGTCGCTCTCGTCCGCCTCGGCGACGAAGTATTCGCCGCTGCCGTGGTGCGCGTTGGAACCCGCCTCGGAGATCTCCCCACCGATGACGAAGGAGGGGTCCTGGCCGGCCTGCTGGAGAATGAGCGTCGCCATCGACGTCGTGGTGGTCTTGCCGTGGGTGCCGGCGACCGCGATGGTGCGCCGCCCGGTCATCGTCGCGGCGAGCGCCTCGGAGCGGTGCAGGATCCGCAGCCCCCGCCGGCGCGCCTCGACGAGCTCGATGTGGTCCTGCGGGATCGCGGTGGAGTAGACCACCGTGTCCACACCGTCCAGGTTGGACGGCTCGTGCGTCATGTGGATGGTGCCGCCGAGCGCGCGCAGGCTGGCGAGCGCCGGCCATTCGCGCAGCTCGCTGCCGGAGACGGGGATGCCTCGGGTCAGCAGCAGGCGGGCCAGCCCGCTCATGCCGACCCCGCCGACGCCGATCAGGTGGACGGTGCCCAGGTCTTCGGCGGCCACCGTGCCGACCGGCGCGAACTCCGCGGTGTTCACAACATCACCTTTCCGTTGGGTGCCGCGTGGGGCGCACCTGAAGCGCGCACCCCCGCGGTCCTCTCCTGGCCGGCCGGCGTCATCCCGTCACGGCCTCGTAGACGAAGTCCAGCAGGGCCTCGTCGCCGTCCCGCCGCCCGTACGCGGACGCGGCCGTGCCCATCGCGGCGAGCCGCTGCGGATCACGGATCAACGGGATCAGATGCTGCTCGATCCAGCCGGGGCTGATCTCGGCGTCGTCGATGAGCAGTCCGCCACCCGCCTCGACCACCGGCATCGCGTTCCGCTTCTGCTCCTGGTTGCTGTGTGGGTAGGGAACGTAGACCGCGGGCAGCCCGATCGCCGCGACCTCGGCGCAGGTCATCGCCCCGCCGCGGCAGAGCATCAGGTCCGCGGCGGCGTACCCGAGCTCCATCTCCGACAGGTAGGGCAGCGTGACGTAGGGCGCCGGCAGATCGGTCGGCACCGAGACGGGCTCGTTGCGGGCGCCGATCACGTGCAGCACCTGGACGCCGGCACGGGCCAGCTCCTTCGCCGCGCCCGCCACCGCGAGGTTGATCGAGCGGGCCCCCTGCGAGCCGCCGGAGACGAAGACGGTCGGCAGATCGGGGTGCAGCCCGAACCGGGCCCGGGCCTGCTCCCGCAGTGCCGCCCGGTCGAGATGGGCGATCGACTGGCGCAGCGGGACGCCCACGACGCGCGCCTCGCGCAGCGACTCCGCCTGCACCGGTTGGTGCGGGAAACCGACCGCCACATGCTTGGTGAACTTCATGCCGAGCCGATTGGCAACGCCCGGCGGCACGTTGACCTCGTGGATGACGATCGGCATCTCGCGGCGCCACGCGGCCAGGTAGGCCGGAACCGAGACGTACCCCCCGAACCCCACCACCACGTCGGCCCGGACATCGTCGATGACCTTGCCGGCGGCCCGGGCCGCCTTCCACATCCGGTCCGGGGTGCGCATCAGGTTCATGTTGACCGACCGGGGCAGCTGGTACGCCGGGATCTGCCGCAGATCGTAGCCGCGCGGCGGGATCAGCTCGTTCTCCAGGCCCTTCTCGGTGCCGACGCAGGTGATCCGTACGCCGGGGTCGTGTCGACGCAGGCAGTCCGCGAAGGCCAGCAACGGGTAGATGTGCCCGCCCGTGCCACCTCCCGCCAGCACGACCGACCGCAACGGACCCATCAGCGTCTCCTCTCGCTCCCTGTCCCGGTACGCCGACGCGCCACGTGCCGCCGTTCCGGGCGGCACCGGCTGCGCGCCGTGCGTCAGTCGCGCCGCTTGACGGACCCGCGCTCGGATGTGCGCGCGGGTGCCCCGGAGGGTTGTTCCCTCCGGCGGCCGTCGGGTAGCGGCGGCAACGGGGCCCAGAGTAGTCGGACCCACCGCGCGGGCGGGCGGGCGTGTAGGGCCCGGGCCGCATCGGGTTCGGCGCGGGCGAAGGAGGCGAGCATGCCGACCGCTGCGAGGGTCATCACCAGAGCGCTGCCGCCGTCGGAGATGAACGGCAGCGGCAGGCCGGTGATCGGGAGCAGTCCGACGACACCACCGATATTGATCACCGCCTGGCTGACCAGCCAGGCGGTCGCCGCGGCGGCGGCCAACCGGCGGAACGGGTCATCGACGCGCCGGGCGATGCGCAGCCCGCTGTAGGCGAGCACCGCGAAGAGCGCGAGCACCACGACGCAGCCGACCACCCCCAGTTCCTCGGCGACGATCGCGAAGATGAAGTCGTTGTGCGCCTCGGGCAGGTAACCCCACTTGAGCTGGCTGGTGCCCAACCCGACGCCGAACCAGCCGCCGTTGCCGATCGCGTAGCGCGCCTGCAGCGCCTGGTAGCAACCGTCGAGCCCGCACTCCTCCGGCGGTGTGAGGAACGAGGTGAGCCGGCCCAGTCGGTAGTTCTCGGCGCCCTTCTCGCCCGAGCCGGCGCCGAACGAGGCCGCGGCGATCAGCAGCCCGATCCCGGCCAGCGCGGTCGCCGACAGAATGCCGAAGACCTGCAGTCGCACGCCGGCCGCCCAGAGCAGTCCGACCAGGAGGGCGAGCAGGCAGAGCATGGTGCCGAGGTCGTTGTAGCCGACCAGGAGGAAGAGCAGGCCGACGACGGGGAAGAGCGGCATCGCCAGCTCCCGCCACCAGCCCAGCGACTCACCCTTGCGGGCCAGCACGTCTGCCCCCCAGATCACCAGGGCGAGCTTGGCGACCTCGCCGGGCTGGAGACTGACCGGGCCGAACGTGAGCGACAGCAGCCGGGCGCCGATCGGGCCGAACTGCACGTGGTCGGTCTTCAGGAACGAGGCGTAGAGCGTGAGCAGACCGAGCAGGGACAGCAGCCCGATCGCCAGGCCGAGCAACGGGCCGGCGACGGCGCGGTAGGTGCGGGCCGGCAGCCGCTGGCACATCCAGAACACCACCAGCCCGACGACGGCGAACATCGCCTGCTTGCTCAGCATGGCGAACGCGTTGCCGTTGGTGGCGTAGGCCTCGACGCTCGTGGCCGAGAAGACCATGGTCAGTCCGATGACGAGCAGCAGCCCCGCGCTGGATACCAGCAGGTAGTAGGAGGCGAGCGGGCGGGCGAGCAGACCGCGCAGCGCGGCGAGCCCACCCATGAGATCAAGCCCGCGGTCCGCAGCGGGTGACGGCGTCGCCGGCGCGCGCTCCGCGGCCGGTGGCGGCGATGCCGTGGTGCGGTCGACGCCGGGCGCCGACCCCTGCTCACCGGTCACACCGCTGACCCCTCCCTCCCCCATCCGCTCATCATCGACGCTCGCCGCGCGACACGGCGGCAGGCGCGCCCGACGGCGTGTCGAGCGCGCGCGACGGGAGATCACTAACCGTGGACGGTGAGGAACTCGCTGTAGAACAGCCCCAGCCCGATCGCGACGCCGATCCCCGCGATGATCCAGAATCGGACCACGATGTTGACCTCGCTCCACCCGGCCAACTCGAAGTGGTGCTGCAGCGGCGACATCCGGAAGACGCGCTTGCCCGTGGTCTTGAACGAGATGATCTGGATGACCACCGACATCGTGATGATGACGAAGAGCCCCCCGATGATCGGCAGCAGCAGCATCGTCCGCGTCGACATCGCCATGCCGCCGATCAGCCCGCCCAGACCGAGCGCCCCGGTGTCACCCATGAAGATCCGGGCAGGTGAGGTGTTCCACCACAGGAACCCGACGCAGGCGCCGGCCGCGGCGCCGGCGATGAGGGCGACCTCCAGCGGGTCACGCACCGCGTAGCAGTATTCCGCCGGGTAGTTGAGGTCGCCGCACCAGTGCCGGTACTGCCAGAAGGCAATCAGCGCGTAGGCGCCCAGCACCATCACCGAGGCGCCGGTGGCGAGGCCGTCGAGGCCGTCGGTCAGGTTGACCGCGTTGGTCGTGGCCATCACGACGGCGATGAAGATGATGACCGAGGCCACCTTGCCGACGTCCAGCCAGCTGATGTCCCGGATGAACGAGATCGTCGTGCTGCCCACGGTCTGGCCGTTGGTGCTCGGGAAGTAGAGGGCGATCACGCCGAACACGGCGCCCACGAGCATCTGCCCGATCAGCTTGCCCCGCGCGCTCAGCCCCAGGCTGTTGCGTTTGCGCACCTTCAGGAAGTCGTCGAGGAAACCGACCGCGCCGGCGAAGACCATCAGGCCCAGCAGCACGAGCCCGGTGACGGTCGGCCGCTGCTGCGCGATCTGCGCCTCGGGGAGCGTGGTGAGCGCAAGGTGGCCGGCGACGTACGCGATGACCGTGGCGATGATGAAGACCACGCCGCCCATCGTCGGCGTGCCCTTCTTGCCCTGGTGGCTAGCCGGGCCCACGGCCCGGATCGGCTGGCCGGCCTTGAGCGCGGTGAAGACCTTGATGCCGATCGGCGTGCCGAACAGGGAGACGATGAAGGCCACCGCCGCCGCGACGATGACGGCCCTCACGCCGTGGCCTCCCCGGCCCCGGCGCGCAGCGCGTCCGCGACGTCCCAGGTGCGGTAACGCGAGCCCTTCACCAGGACGACGTCACGGGCGTCCAGCTCGCGCCGGAGCACCTCGATCGCCGCCTCCTGATCGGTTACCAGCACCGATTCTCCTCCCCATGTCGCAACCGCCACCGCCCCGTCGTGGATCGGCGCGGCGGACTCACCGACCACGATGAGCCGGTCGACGCCGAGTTGGGCGGCGAGCCGCCCAACCTCCTCATGCCCTTCCCGCTCGAACTCGCCGAGCTCGGCCTGGTAGCCCAGCACCGCGACGGTCCGGCGGTCCTGCCCCATCGCGACGAGCGCACGCAGCGCGGCCGCGGTGGAGGCGGGATTGGCGTTGTACGAGTCGTCGATCACCGTGACGCCGTCGGCACGGTCGAAGACATCCATCCGTCGGGTCGATACGAGCCGCAGCTCGCCGAGGGCCACCGCCAGGTCGGCCAGGGGCATCCCGAGCTGCAGCGCCACCGCGGCGGCGGCCAGCGTGTTGCCGACCTGGTGCCGACCGGAGACGGCGAGCCGCACCTCGGCCCGCACCTCCTCGCTCGCGACCGTGGGGCCACTCCTCGCCACCGGCGGCTGCGGCGCGGCCACCACCAGTGTGTACGCCGCCCGTCCCCGCGCGTCGACCGTCACGTTCTCGGCGCGCACGCCCGCGTCGGCGGCCTCACCGACGAGGACCACCCGGGCGCCGGTGCGCCCGGCCATCTGCCGCACGCGCGGGTCGTCGGCGTTGAGCACCGCGACGCCGTCGGGCGGCAGCGCCTCGACCAACTCGCCCTTGGCCGCGGCGATCCCGTCGACGGAGCCGAACTCGCCGATGTGCGCGACCCCGACGTTGATCACGACGCCGATGCGGGGCGGCGCGACCTCGCAGAGGTAGCGGATGTGGCCCGGCCCGCGCGCGCCCATCTCCAGCACCAGGAACCGCGTCTCCCCGCCCGCCTGCAGCACCGTGTAGGGATGCCCGAGCTCGTTGTTGAACGAGCCGGCCGGCGCGACGGTGGGGCCGAGCCGGGCGGCGAGTTGCGCGATCAGGTCCTTGGTCGTGGTCTTGCCCGACGAACCGGTCAAGCCGATCACGGTCAGCGCCGGCAGCCGGTCGAGTACCGCCCGGGCGAGCTTCGCCATCGCCGCGAGGGCGTCGTCGACGAGCACCATCGGCACCCCGGCGACCTCCCGGCTGCCGAGCGTCGCGACGGCCCCCGCCGCGACCGCGCCGACCGCGTAGTCGTGGCCGTCGACCTTCTCGCCCGGGAAGGCGACGAAAAGCCCGCCGGGACGCACCTTGCGGGAGTCGAACTCCACGGTGCCGGTGATCCGCGCGGTCGGATCGGCGGCGACGAGACGGCCGTCTACCGCGGCGGCGATCTCGGCGAGCGTCAGCGGGATCATCGCTGCCCCACCAACGTGCCGAAGCGCGCGGCGAGCGCGGCGGCCAACTCGACGCGATCGTCGAAGGGATGCAGCTCCCCGGCGATCTCCTGCCCCCGCTCGTGTCCCTTGCCCAGCACGGCGACCACGTCGCCGGCGTTCGCCATCCGCACTGCCTCGTCGATCGCGGCGCGCCGTCCGGCGATCTCCACGATCCGCGCCGAGCCGTCGGATTCCTCGGCCCCGCGGCGCACCTCGGCCCGGATCGCGGCCGGATCCTCGGTACGCGGGTTGTCGTCGGTGATCAGCACCAGGTCCGCGCCGCACGCGGCGCCCGCCCCCATCAGCGGCCGTTTGCCGCGGTCCCGGTCGCCGCCGGCCCCGATGACGCAGATGAGCCGGCCGCCCCGCTCGACGCTCAGCTCGCGGAGCGCCGCGAGGGCGGCCACGATCGCGTCGGGCTTGTGCGCGTAGTCGACCACGCCGAGCACCGGACCCGGCGCCTCGATCCGCTCCAGCCGGCCGGGCACACCGGGGCAGCGGGCGACCCCGGCCGCCGCGGTCGCCGGGTCGACGCCGACGGCGACCAACGCGGCGATCGCCAGCAGGGCGTTGGCGACGTTGTGCCGGCCCGGCAGCGCCACGCCGGCCTCGACCGCCACGCCGTCCGGGCCGATGGCCGTGAAGGTCTGCGCGTAGCCGGAGCCGTTGACGTCGGCGGCGCGCCAGGTCGCGGCGGGATCGCCGCCGGCCGAGTAGGTCACGGTCGCTGGCTTGTGGAGCGGGACCAGCGCCGGGTCGTCGAGGTTGAGCACCTCGACGCCACAGCGGCCGTCGAAGAGCTGCGCCTTGGCCGCGAAGTATTCGTCGGCGTCGGCGTGGAAGTCCAGGTGGTCCTGGCCGAAGTTGGTGTAGCCGCCGACCGCGAACCGCACGCCGGCCACCCGCCCCATCGCGAGAGCGTGGCTGGACACCTCCATCACCACGGCCGTCACGCCGCGTTCGCGCGCCGCGGCCAGCATCGCGTGCAGATCGGTCGCCTCCGGGGTGGTGCGCACGCTGTCGAGCACCACGTCGCCGAGTCGGGTTTCCACGGTGCCGATCAGCCCGGTCGTGTGGCCGGCGGCGCGCAACCCCGACTCGATCAGGTAGGCCGTCGAGGTCTTGCCGGCGGTGCCGGTGATGCCGATGACGGTCAGGTCACGGGTCGGTTCGCCGTAGACGGCGGCGGCGACCGCACCCAGCACCGCGCGAGGGTCGGCGACGATCAGCGCCGGGAGCCCGGCGCGGGTCGCGGCGGCCGCACCGGCCGCGTCGGTGAGCACGGCGACCGCACCGGCGGCGGCGACGGCGGGGATGAACTCCGCGCCGTGCCGACGAGCACCGGGCAGGGCCGCGTAGAGGTCGCCGGGGCGGACCTCGTCGCTGGCATGGGTCACCCCCGTGACCTGCACGGACGCGCCGTGCGGGACCGGGTCGACCGCGAGCAGCGCGGCGATGTCGGCGAGCCGGAGCGGGAACGCGGTGCGGGGACGCGGATTGCCGGGCACGGCGTCAGACCCTACCCGGTCGCGCTGACCGCATCGCACAGCCCGCCCCGTTGGTTCTTCTTTCAAGGACCACGCCCACGTCACGGGCCGTACCGCTCACCGGCTGACGACGAAGGTGGGCGGCTTGCTCGTCGACGGCGGCACCCGGTAGTGACGCAGCGCGTAGGCCATCATGTCCCGGAACGCCGGGGCGGTGACATCCCCGCCGGTGGTGCCCCCCGGCGTGTCGGCGAAGACCGCGATCACGTACCGCGGGTTGTCCGCGGGCGCCATCCCGATGAACGACGTCACGGAGTCCTCGGTGTACCGGCCGTCGACGATCCGCTTGCCGGTGCCGGTCTTGCCGGCGATCCGGTAACCGGCGATCGCCGCCCGCGTACCGGTCGCGTCCGGCACGGTGGTGACGGCCTCCATCATGGTGCGCACCGCCGCCGCGTTGCCGGCGCTGATCACCTGGCGGGTCTTGGGCGCCGGCGCCGGCGTCTTCGTGCCGTCGGGCGCGATGGTCTCCCGGATGATGTGCGGCTGCACCCAGACCCCGTCGTTGGCGATGGCGGCGTAGGCCGCGGCCATCTGCATCGTCGTCGCGTCGACGCTGTGGCCGATCGGCACCGACCCGTACGACGATTCGCTCCAGTCCTTGGGCGGCAGCACCCGTCCCGACGCCTCGCCGGGCACCCCGACGCCAGTCGGCTGGCCGAGCCCGAACTTGAGCTGGTAGTCGAAGACCCGTTGCGGACCGAGCAGGTCGGCGACCTTGATCGTGCCGACGTTGGAGGAGTAGGCCATGATCCCCGGCAGCGTCAACCTCGTCCCGGCCCGGAACGGATGGGTGTCCGTGAACGTGGTGTCGCCCTTGCGGATGGCTGGCCCGACGGTCACGGTCGAATCCGGCTTGATCACGCCCTCCTGCAGGGCCGCGCCGAAGAGCAGCGCCTTGTGCACCGATCCGGGGTCGACGACGAAGCTGGTGGCCGCGTCCTCCCGGTCGGTGGGCTTGAAGGCCAGCGGGTCGGCGGCGTCGTAGGTGGGGTAGCTCGCCTGCGCCAGCACCTCGCCGGACCGCACGTCGATCACGACCGCCGCGGCGGTGCGCGCGTGACGCTGCTTCGACATCTTGGACAGGATCCGCTGCACCTCGTACTGCAGGTCGCGGTCGATGGTGAGCGCGAGGGAGCTGCCCGGCTTGGCCGGGGTGATCTTGCTGTACCCGCCGGGGATCTCGGTCGCCCCCAGGTCGCCCTGGCCGATCTCGAACACCCGCTCGCCGTTGACCCCGCGCAGCAGCTCGTCGTAGCGGGCCTCGATGCCCTCCAGCCCCGTCATGTCCTGACCGGCGAACCCGATGAGGTTGGCCGCCAGGTCGTTACCGGGCACCTCGCGCCGCTCGTCGCGGGCGATGCCGATGCCGGTGATCTCCATTTCGAGGATCTTGCGGGCCACCTCGATGTCGACTCCGCGGGCCAGGAACTCGAACTCCGACCAGCGGCCGTCCGGCCGCTTCTGCTTGACCAGGCGCTTCCTCAGGTCCGAGCGGGGAACGCCCAGCAGCGGCGCGAGAACCGTGGAGGTCCGGTCGGGGTCCTTGATGCTCTCCGGGTCCGCGTAGACGTAGCGCGCCTCTACGCTGTGCGCGAGGACCGCGCCGGAGCGGTCGAGGATGCTGCCCCGGGGCGCGGGGAGCACGACCGGCGCGCTGAGCCGGTCGGCGAGCCCGCCGCTGGCGTACGCCGGGGTCGTGACGACCTGCAGCGCGACGAGCCGGATCCCGATGGTCGCGAACATCGTCAACGCCAGCAGCGTCGCGAGACGCAGCCGGCGGCGCGGATCGGCGAGCCGGGGCGGGCGCGGCGGGCGGGTCGGGCGGGCCGGGCGGGCCGCCTTGCGATCCGCCTTGCCCATGCCACGACCCGCGGCGGCCGGGCGCTCGGCGCCACCGCGGCGCCGCCGCGGGAGTACCGACGCCCCGTCCCCGACCCCGGCCCGGCGATGGTGTTCAAGGAGAATTTCGGGCCCACCGGCTACATCCCGACCC
>NZ_JBFANZ010000037.1:0-53138 GCF_040659735.1 Micromonospora sp. NPDC049679 | reverse complement strand
GCGCACCGGCGCCTCCGTCGGCGCCGCCGTCCTGCTGACCGGGGGTGGCTCCGCCGTCGGCGGGTCCCTCGTCCCGGGCGGCACCGTCCGCGCCCCCGTCCCGGCCCGCGGGATTGGCGCCGCCGTCGGCCGGGCCTTCGCCACCCGGCCGACCGCCTCCGGTCGTCCTGATGTCGTCGTCGTCGAGTCGCATCGTGCCCCCTATCCCCCGGTCCGCCTCCGCATCCGGGCGCCCCGTCCCGCGACGCCTCGACGGCCTCGGCGGGGCGTCATGGACGCGGGTACCCCGTGCACGACGCCCAAACCCGGTGGCCCGCGCCCTCCGCCGCATGGTCAGCGGACGCGGCAGGCGGGGCGACGGTAAGAGTCCACCCAGTGAGTCACGGCCGGACGCCACAAGGGCGGCACGGCGATTCAGGAACGTCTGGGGAAGCGTTGCCACGGGATTCGCGTCGGCCGACGGCAAAGACCTACCGGAAACATCCCGGAACACGAGCGGGCGCCCGTCACGCTCCGGGCAGTGCGGCGGAGCTGTCCCTGACGACGAGATCGGTGGAGAGTTCGATGCGCGGCGTGTCCAGCGGCTCCCCCTGTGCCAGCCGCAGCACGGTCCGGGCCGCGAGCAACCCCATCTCGGCCAGGGGCTGACGGACGGTGGTCAGCGGCGGGGAGGCCCAGCGCGCCTCGGGGAGGTCGTCGAAGCCGACGACGCTCACGTCGTCCGGGACCCGCAGGCCTCTGCGCCGCAGCGCCTCGTAGACCCCGAACGCCATCTGGTCGCTGGAGGCGAAGATCGCGGTCGGCGGCTCGTCGAGATCGAGCAGCGCGCGAGCGCCCTCGAAGCCGGACTCGTGGTAGAAGTCCCCGGGCCGGATGAGGTCGTCAACCACCGCGATCCCGGCGGCCTCCAGGGCCGCGCGGTAGCCGTCGAGCCGCGCCCGGCTGCAGAGCATCTGCGGCGATCCGGCGATGAACCCGATGCGCCGGTGGCCGAGCGAGAGCAGATGCTCCGTCGCGCGCAGCCCACCCGCCCAGTTGGTGGCGCCGATCGTGGGAATGTCCAGACTCGGCACCCCGGCGGGGTCGACCAGCACCATCGGCACGTTGAGCCGGCGCAGTTCGGAGTGGACCGGCGGGGCGAGGTCGCTGGCGACCAGGATGGCCCCGTCGGTGGCGCGGGTACGCAGATTCTGCAGCCACTGCCGCGTCGAGGCGGAACGGCGGTGGATGGCCGACACCACGGTGCCGACCCCGGCCGCGTGCGCCGCATCCTCCACGCCGCGGATGATCTCGACGGCCCACGGGCTGTCCAGGTCGTTGAAGACGAGATCGATCAGGCTGGCCCCGGCGCGGGAGCGGGTCGCCCGACGCCGGTAGCCGTGCCGACGCAGCAACTCCTCGACCCGCTCACGCGTCTGGGGCGAGACATCGTTGCGACCGTTGAGCACGCGGGAGACGGTCGGCACCGAGACCCCGGCTTCCTGGGCGATCGCGGTGATCGTGATCCTGCGTCCTTCGTCGACCGTCACGGGGCTGCTCCTTCGTCGAGGCTCCAGCGTACGACCGAAACACTTTCGATAGCCGAAGCGGCACCCCGGAGGGAGCCTGCCGTTATCTTGCCGCAGCCGCGGCCTTGACTGCCCGGACCGTAGGACCCTAGCGTTCCCAACAAGTTACGGAAGTGTTCCGGAAACTTGTCGGTGACAGTACCGGTCGACCGCCAGCGGTCGGCGCTCCTGAGCCCTTCGTGATCCCCCCAACTCCCGAAGCCCCCGAAGCCCCGGAGGTCTCCATGCAGGTGACCCGCGCCGTCACGACCGCCACCGCCATCCTCATCTCCCTGGTCGCCGCGGCTCCGCTCGCCGCCAGCGCCCGCCCGGCCGCGCCGGACCCCGCCACCCCCGGCGGGCAGACCCTGCGCGCCCTCGCCGCCCGCGCCGGCCTGCGGATCGGCACCGCCGTCGACATGGCGGCGCTCGCCGCCGACACCCCCTACCGCGAGATCGTCGCGCGGGAGTTCTCGACCGTCACCGCCGAGAACGCCATGAAGTGGGAGGCGACCGAGCCGCAGCGGGGCGTGCACGACTGGGCCGCCGCCGACCGGCTGGTGGACTTCGCCCGCGCCAACCGGCAGACGGTGCGCGGGCACACGCTGGTCTGGCACAACCAGAATCCCGCCTGGGTCACCGCCGCCGACTTCACCCCCGCCGAGCTGCGGCAGATCCTTCGCCAGCACATCCTCGACGAGGTGCGCCATTTCAAGGGCCGGATCTGGCACTGGGACGTCGCGAACGAGGTCTTCACCGACGACGGCCAGTTGCGCGACAGCTTGTGGCTGCGCAAGCTCGGCCCCGGCTACCTCGCCGACGCGTTCCGCTGGGCCCACCAGGCCGACCCGCAGGCCCGGCTCTACCTCAACGACTACAACGTGGAGGGACGCAACGCCAAGAGCGACGCGTACCACAACCTGATCAAGCAACTGCGCAGCGAGGGCGTGCCGGTGCACGGCTTCGGCATCCAGGGCCACCTCGGCGTGCAGTACGGCTTCCCCGGTGACGTCCTGGAGAACCTGCGGCGCTTCGACGCGCTCGGGGTCGAGACGGCGTTCACCGAGGTCGACGTCCGCATGCCGCTCTCCGCTGACGCCACGAAACTGCAGGCCCAGGCGCAGGGCTACACCGTCCTGCTGCAGGCGTGCCTGCTGGCCCGCCGCTGCGTGTCGTACACGGTGTGGGGCTTCACCGACAGGTACTCGTGGGTGCCGGGCTGGTTCGCCGGTCAGGGCGCGGCGAACCTGCTCGACGAGTCCTTCCAGCCGAAACCGGCGCACGCCGCGGTGACCACCAGCCTCGTCCTCGCCGCGGGCGGCGCGCGCCGCGGCCCGCGGTGAGCGGAACGGACCCCGCATCCCCCGGTGGCCGGACAGCGGGTACGCGCGCAAGCACGTACCGTACCGATGAGACCCACTCGGCGGCGACAATCGGGACGGACCGTCCCCTCGGACGGGAACTGCCGATCGAGCCGCCGCGGCCCTCGCTGACCACTGTGGTCATCGAGCGCTGATCCGCACCCGGCGACGGTCGGGTCGGCGTCCCGCCGGGATGCCGACCCGTCCCCCACCCGAGCCCCCGGAGGATCCGATCAGTTCCGCGAACGGCACCTTCAGCAACCCCGTCATCGGTGGCTGCCATCCGGACCCGAGTGTCTGCCGCGTCGCGGAGGACTACTACCTGGCGTGCTCCAGCTTCGAATACTTCCCGGGCGTGCCGATCTTCCACAGCCGTGACCTCGTGCACTGGCGACAGATCGGGAACGCGCTGGACCGGCCGACCCAACTCCCCCTACCGGAGAGCACACCCTCCTCCGGTGGCGTGTACGCGCCCACCCTGCGCCACCACGACGGCCGGTTCTGGCTGATCACCTCGAACGTCCCGCACCGCGGCACCCTGATCGTCACCACCGACGACCCGGCCGGCCCCTGGTCGGAGCCGATCCTCGTGCCCGCCGTGCCCGCGATCGACCCCGACCTGGCCTGGGACGACGAGGGCAACTGCTGGTGCACCTTCGCCGGCATCGGACAGGTCCGCATCGACCCGATGACGGGGCGGGCGCTGGAGGCACCGCGGCGGCTGTGGTCGGGCGCCGGCGGCCAGTACCCGGAGGCGCCGCACCTCTACAAGATCGGCGATCTCTGGTATCTGCTGATCGCCGAGGGCGGCACGGAACGTGGGCACGGCATTTCCATCGCCCGTGGACCCTCGCCGACCGGGCCCTTCGAGCCGTGTCCGGCCAATCCGATCCTCACCCACCGCAGCACCGACCGGCCGATCCAGAACACCGGTCACGGCGATCTCGTGCGGGCGCACGACGGCTCGTGGTGGCTGCTCTTTCTCGGGGTCCGCCCACGCGGCGGGACGCCCGGCTGGCACGTGATCGGCCGAGAGACCTTCCTCGCCCCGGTCACCTGGACCGACGGCTGGCCGGTCGTCGGCGAGGTCAACCCGGTGATGCGCGCCCCGGCGATGCCGCCCGCGCGCTGGCCGGTGCCGCCGGTACGCGACGATTTCGCGACCGACACGCTGGCGCCACAGTGGATCTCGGTGCGCTCGCGCGCCCCGGAGCGGGTGTCACTGACGGAACGACCGGGTTGGCTCACGCTCCGCCCCGGCGCGCGCTCACTGGACGAGCCCGGGGTCACCTTCGTCGGCCGCCGACAGGCTCACCTCAATGTCCGGGTGCGGGCCAAGGTGGAGGTCGCGCACGGCCGGGGCGGGCTGGCGGTGCGCCTCGACGAGCAGCACCACTACGCGGTCGAGATCTCCGGCCGCACCGCCCGGGTACGGGCGCGGATCGGGCCACTCGAACAGTCCCTGGGCGAGCGCCCGCTCCCCGGTGGCCCCGCGGTGCTGCGCGTGGAGACCCGCGCCTCGGCGCCGAGCCCGGACCATCCCCGCCAGGAGCCCGACGTCGTCCGCCTCGGCGTGGAGGAGGACGACGGGCGGTTCCTGCCGCTGGCCGAACTCGACGGGAGATACCTCTCCACCGAGGTCGCCGGTGGCTTCACGGGCCGCGTCATCGGCATGTTCGCCGGGGCCGGCGCGGTGCACGTGGACTGGTACGACTACGAGGGCCACGACACCGCGCTGCACGACTTCTGACCCCCGCGGCCATAACCCGTAGCCGACCAGGTCGTACCACAAGGGACGTTCGGCCGCAGCCGTGCCAGGAGGGCCAGCAGTTGACCGACCCGCCTCGGTGGACAGCCGCGACCGCGCAGAATCCCCCCATGGTTCCCAATCGGCTAGTAATCGTCGGACAGGGATATGTCGGGCCGCCCGTCGCAATGCGCGCGGTTGATACCGGGTATGACGTCGTCGGTGTCGACGTGGATAATCGCCGAATCGCGCGCCTGCGCGCGGGGGAATCGAATCTCGAGGATGTGTCGGACCAGACGGTGGCGCTGGCCGTGGCGAGCCGCCGTTACCTGCCGTCGACGGACCACGCCGACGCGCAGGACTTCCAGTACGCGGTCATCACGGTGCCCACACCGCTACGCCACGGGGTGCCGGATCTGACCTTCGATGACGTCCGTTCGTCCTGGACACGCGCAACCGCCTGAACGGCCAGGCACACGAGTTGCTGTAGATCCTGCGGCGTGGTGCCGGCCGCGCGGGGCTGCGCCGACGCGGCGAGCGCCTTCGCGACGCGCCGTCGCCAGCGGTTCTTCGCGGGACGGGGGGCGGGAGTTGCCCGCCGCGACGGGCGGGCCGCCAGCTGGCCGATGTGGACCGGGGCGTTCGCGGTGGCGACGAAGGCTGGTGCCGGGGTGCGCCATCTCCCGCTGGCAGGCCTCCACATCCGGGGCGGGCGATTGCGCCCACCGCATCTGGAGCCGCCAGCAGTTACGTGTCTCCGACTCGTCGATCTCGGGCGCCGGTAGATAGAATGTCGTCTACCACCTCGTAGGTTATGTTCACGAACGGACATCGAGCGGCCGGGGCAAGTCCGGCGAGGGGGATATGGATGGGCGGGGGTCTCCTGTTCGTGTGCCACGCCAATCTGTGCCGGTCACCGATGGCGGAATACATCGCGCGCGAATTGCTGGCCGAACACCTGCCGGCCGACGTCGGTTCGCTCCCGGTGTTGAGTGCCGGCACACACGCCGTGCCAGGTCATCCGATGCATCCGCACGCCGCCAAACTGGCCGTCGAGCGTTCGATGGACCCCGCGCCCTTCCGCAGTCGTCCCGTGACGGCGGAAGTGCTCGCGCAGGCTGGCGTCATCCTCACCGCGACCCGCGAGCAACGTACCGCCTGTGTCGCGCTCGCCCCCGGCACGGTCCGCCGCACCTTCACGTTGCGTCAGTTTTCGCGTCTCGTCACCGCGGCGACGGAGCACGGGTGGCGGGCGGTCGAGACCGACGGCCCGCCGACCGAGAGGCTGCGCGATCTGGTCTCGACCGCCGGTCGGGCCCGCGCCCTGGTGCAGCCCGCCCCGCCCGTGGCGGACGACCTGCCCGATCCGCTCGGCGAACCACTCGCCGAATTCCGCCTCTGCGCGAATCAGATCGAGCAGGCGTTACGTCCGATCGCCGCGGTTATCGCCCGGTCTTGCTGAGCTTCTTCACGCGACCGTGCCTGCCGTCCCCGGGGCCCGTGTTCTGGGCCGGCGCGACAGCCTGTCGTGTCTTGGCGGGCACGCGCGGGCGCATCGGCGTCGTCGGCGTGGTCGGCACCTTGTACGCCGCGTACTGATACGCGTCGGCCTTCGGCATGGCGGACATGTTGAGCACCGACCCGAGGAGCCGGGCACCAGCCGCCCGTAGGGCGGTCGCGGCGGCCGTGACCTGCGACGTGGAGGTCTTCCCGCGTCGGGTGACGAGCAGCGCGCCGTCGCACTGGGCGGCGATCACCGCGCCGTCGGTGATCGACAGCAGTGGAGCGGTATCGACCACGACGATGTCCGCATGCTGCTTGAGCGTCGTCAGCAGGTCGAACATCGTCTTCGAGCCGAGCAGTTCACTGGGGTTGGGCGGCAGCGAACCGCTGGGCAGCACGGAGAGGGAGAGATCACCCCAGGGCTGCAGCACGTCCTCCACGGCGACCTCGCCGATCAACACGTCGGTCAGCCCCACCCCGGACTCCATCCCCATGTAGTCCGCGACGTGCGGGCGGCGCAGATCGGCGTCGACGAGCAGGACCCGCCAGCCGGCCTCGGCGAGGGTGATGGACAGGTTGCACGCCATCGTGGACTTCCCCTCCCCCTGCATGGCGCTCGTCACGGCGAGGACCTGCACCGTCTCTCCCACGTTGACGAAGCGCAGGTTCGTCCGTAGCTTCCGGATCGCCTCGGCGCGCGGCGAGTGGGCGGCGTCACCGACGACGAGCGGAGAGCTCTTCGCAACGTTCTCGAAGGGAACGAGACCGAGCAGAGGGGTCTCCGCCGCGCGCCCCAGAGCGGCCTGGTCACGGACGGTGGTGTCGGTCATGCCGCGCAGCGCGGCCAGTCCTACGCCGACCAGCAGGCCGAGGACCCCCGCGATCGACAGGTCGCGGACCGGACGCGGGGAGACCGGTTGCGGGTCGAGGCGCGGCCCACCGACGATCTCGACCTTGACGGCCGACCGGTCGGCACCGGGTGGCGTCTCGATCTTCTGGACGAGTTCGATGAAGCGGGCCGATACCGCCTTGGCCAGCTCCATCGAGCGCCCCCGGTCCTCGTCGACGACGCTCGCCTCCAACAGCACCGTGTCCGCCTGGACCCGGGATGTGATCCGCGACTGCGCCTCGTCCGTTGTGAGGCCCAGGTTGCGGCTCTCGACCACCGTCCGGGCAAGCCGGTCACTGGTAAGCAGATCGACGTAGGACTTGACTCGCTGCTGCAGGAAGAGGCCACCCTGATAGGCGTCGCTCACCCCCTGATTGGGGGTGGTGACGAAGAAGGTCACGGTCGTCGCGTACTTCGGTTCGGCGCGCATCGTCACGAACCCGGCGATCCCAAGTGCGAGCGCGACCGCCGTCAGCACGAGCCACCACCTTTGACGAACCGCCACAAGGTGATTGCGAAATTCCATCAGCTTCTAACCTCTCGTTCCTGCAATATCTGTTTACCTAGCCGAAACCGTGACAAGGGGCGCGCGGAATGCGGCACCATGAGAAAAGCACGTGCACTTGCCGCCTAACCGAATGTAGTTGATTGAACGCCGTGGACGACCCTAATCCCCTCAACACGGCTCACTACCACGAAGCAGGATCTTGAGGGCGACGTATGGAATCGGCTGCTCGGTCCGCAATGCGCGGCACAAATATCGGCTCGCACATCTGGCAGCCACGACGACGCCGCATCGCGTTCTTGCTGTATGACGTGACGGCCTGGTCCGCCGGCTTCACATTCGCCGAATCAGCGGGACATGAATTCGAACTCACCTTCGCGCAATTCGGCCGTGCGCTCTTCGCCGCCGTGGTCTCGGCCGCCCTGTACGCCGCGGCCGGCCGGCTGCGGTCGGTCCCCGTCGGACGGCTCCAGTTCGGCAGCCGCCCGGAGCTCGAGGCGGTGGCGGCTACGATCGCGCTCACCACCACCGTGTTCCTCGCGGGCCTGTCGCTGTTGGCGAACCGTCCCGTCCCACCGAGCGTCCCCGTGATCGGCAGCAGCGTCGCGCTGCTGCTCATCCTCGCCGCACGGTTCGGATACCGGCTCCGGCACGAGCCGGAATGGGATCAGCCGCACCGCCCGGCGGAGGCGATCCCCGTACCCGGTCGCTCCGTCGGCACGGACGCGACGGTGACCTCGCTACGGCGCGGGCTGGCGGCCGCGCCCGCGCTGCGGTCGGACGCCGAGCGAGAGCCCCTGGCCCGGGCCGAGGAGGTGCTGCGTGCGCACGCGGCGACCGCCTCGCGGCGGTTCTCCCCCACGGTGCGCCCGCTCGTCGCGCCCACGTCGGCGGTCGCCCGGCGCGTACGCGATCGGGACGCGCCGTCGGCGGGGCTCCCGCGCCGGCGCGCGACGCCCGTCGGTGAGCCGCAACCCCCGGCGCCCCCGCAGCCGGAGCGGTCGGCGCGCGGCCGTACCGCGGCAGCCTCCCCGACCGCCTCGCCGCGGCGGTCGCGCACCGGCGGCTCCGGCCGCAAGGACGGCACGGATCCGCGCCTGCCCGGCCAGGGCCGACGGCGCGACCTGAGCGTGGCGGCGTGGGAGCCGGCGACCGGGATCACGCCGTTGGTACCGAGTCTGTCCACCTACCGGGCGGCGGTCGGTGAGCTGCTCAAGGAGGTGGCGCCACACCCCTTTCCCCAGGAGCGGCAGCGGATCGAATCGATCGTGTCCGGGCGGATCGCCGAACCCGAGTTGGCGCCGGTGGTCACCGCGACGCCGGCCGGAATCGCCGGGACGACGGCCGAGATCGTGCACGAACTGCGCGCCCAGCACCGGGGCGCGCGCGGTTCGTCGGTGGACGTGGGCGCCCTGATCCGGATCTACCTGCTGTCCCGCATCGACGCGATGTGGTGGGGCGACGCGAGCGCGTACGACACCGACGCGGACGTGCTGACCTCCACCGATCTCGTGGATCTCGAGCCGCTGCGGCGGCGCCGGCTGCTGCGGTTCCGCTACCGCCGTCAGGCGCAGACCCTGTTGAGCCGGGTGACGCGGGCGGCGGAGCGCCGGGTGTGGACCGGGCGGACGCCGCGCACCGCCGGGCTGCTCTTCACCCGGGCCCGGAGGGAGAGCGTCGCGCTGCTCAACCGCCTCTCCCGCGATTTCGCGAGGCTCGCGCCACCGGCCACTCCGCCACTCTGGGTCACCAGCCTCACCCGCAGCATCGAGCATCAGCACCGGCTCCGCGCTCTCGGCTATGCCGCGATGCTGCCCAGCTCGCACTGCGTCGGCTACGGGATGGACATCGAGATGTCGTGGTTCCGCCGGTTCGACGCCCACCGGGCGCTGGAGCTGGTCCTTCTTGAACACCAGGAACGGGAAGCGATCAACGTGATCGACGAGGGGCAGGTGTGGCACGTGTGCATCAGTCCGACGGCCATCGGCCAGCTGCGGCGTGACTTCGACACTGAGCTGGGCGGTGACGCCTGATGTGCGGCATCGCTCTCGTCGTCGGCGCCGGCGCCGACGCCGCCACGTTCACCCGGATGCTCACGTCCCTGGCGCCGCGCGGCGACGTCGAGGAGTCGCTGATGGAGGAGGGCCTGCTCGCCGGTACGCAACGGCTGCGCATCGTCGACCGGGAGCGCGCGGTGCAGCCGTGGCTCTCCGCCGACGGGCGGTGGCTCCTCTGCTACAACGGCGAGATCTTCAACCATTCCGAGCTCCGGGCCGAACTCGTGGGTGCCGGGCAGCGGATGCGCAGCCTCAGCGACACGGAGATCGTGATGGAGGCGTTCCTGCGTTGGGGTGAGGACGCGGTCAACCACCTGCGCGGGGAGTTCGCCTTCGCGATCGTGGAGCGCCCCACCGGCCGCGTCTACCTGGCCCGCGACCCGCTCGGCGTGAAGCCGCTCTACTGGTCACGCCGCCATGGCTGCCTGCACGTCGCCTCCGAGGTCAAGGCGCTGGTTCCGGTTGGCGCCCGGGTCAACGAGGTCGGCCCGGGTCATCATGGCTGGGCCGAGCCACCGCTCGCGCCGGAGTTGGCGCCGTACATCAACCTGCTGCGGATGGGCGAGAGTCAGGCGGCGATCGAGGATCCGGACGAAGCGGTCAAGCTGGTCCGCAGCGCGCTGCAGGACAGCATCCGGGTACGGGTGGACACCGACCTGACCGTCGGGGTGGTGCTCTCCGGCGGCCTGGACAGCTCGCTCATCCTGCTGCACGTCCAGCAGATGCATCCCGACTGCGTCGCGTTCACCGTGGGGACGCCGGACAGCGACGATCTGCGGTACGCGCGCCGCCTCACCGCCGAGCTCGGCGTACCCCTTGAGGTGATCGAGCTGCGTCCCCGTGACGTCCGGCTCGCCGACATCCGCACCGCGATCCAGATGGGGGAACTGACCGAGTACGGCGACACCATCAACGCCGTGGTGTCGGTTCCGCTCTTCCGGCGGGTCCACGAGCTCGGTGTCAAGGTCGTCCTCACCGGTGACGGCTCGGATGAGCTCTTCGGCGGCTACCCGATGTATCACGATGTCGGCGCGGACCAGGCGCGACGACTGTTTCTCCACAAGATCCGCAACCTGGGCCGTACGGAACTGCAGCGGGTGGACCGCATCAGCATGGGACAGGGCGTGGAGGCCCGGGTGCCGTTCCTTGATCCGTCCCTCGTCGAGCTGGCGATGCGGATGCCGCTGCATCTGAAGATGCGCGAGGGGCAGGAGAAGTGGATCGTGCGGGAGGCCTTCGCCGACATCCTGCCGGACTACATCCGCCAGCGGCCGAAGAACCCCATGTCGTACTCGACGGGGCTGCACGACCGGGCCCGGCTGTACAAACCGCTCTTCGCGCGGCTGCACCGGTCGTTCGGCTACGACCTGCTGGAGCCGGTGCGCCGCGACTTCGACGCGGTGCTGATGAAGTGCGACAACGACCTCGACCGCGCGATCGCCGAGAACGCGGCGCGGCAGGACTACACGGCTCTCGAACACGCGCATGATCTGATCGGCGCCGTGCGCTGGAACATCGTCCCGATGATGCAGCGCCTGACCACCGCCCGGCGCCGCGCCCCCGCACGGTCGGAAAAGTGAATGCGAATACCGCATACATGAAAGCGACAGACAACGTGAATCAACCAGGATTTGAGCCGGGGTCATCCTTCGCCGGGTCGATTCGGCCCGTCCATTCAGCGGAGAAGAGCGGGGTTTGCCGACGCAGCCGGATATAGCCCTCTATCCTGCGAGAGACTCATAAACAGTTATATTCGCAATCGCCCTGCGGAAAGGACGCGAAAACGTCCGCCGCGGCGGGGCAACGATTCTGGTGATCGGGCGCGCTAACACGCGCCCGTATCAAGGGGTTGACATGACTATTCCCGGTCCACTGAGTGCGGAGATTGTCGCCGTGCTCTCCGCACTGCTGATTCCCGCGCTGCTCGTCGAGCCCGCGCGCCGGCTCGCGCTGCGGTACGACCTGATCGACCGCCCCGCCCGGCACCGCGCCTTCGCCCGGAGGCGACTGGTGCCGTATCTCGGCGGCGCCGTCGTGGTCGCGGGGACGATGCTGCCGGCCCTCGCCATCACCGGGAGGCTCGACATGCGCCTCACGACCCTGCTGGCGGCGGCGGCCACCATCAGCCTGCTCGGCTTCATCCGCGATCTGCGCCGGGTCCGCCTGCCGATCGGCCCCGCGATGCACGCGACGATGGCGTTCGCCGTAGTGATCGGTGGGGTGCGGCTCCGGTTGATCGAGATCGAGTGGCTCGATCTCGTGTTCACCATCCTGTGGGTCATCGCGGTCGCCAACGCCTTCAAGTTGCTCGACAGCACCGACGGCGTGCTGCCGACTGTGGCGTGCGCGACCGCGGTGCCGCTCGCGGCGTCCGCCTTCGTGACCGATCAGACGGAGATGGCGCTGCTGCTGCTCTGCCTCGCGGCCGCCTGCGCCGGTTTTCTTCTCCACAACGCCCCACCTGCCCGGATCGCGATGGGCGAGAGCGGAGCGATGTTCACCGGATTCTTCATCGCGGCCAGTGCCGCGACCATCCACTCCGGACACGATCCCTTCGTCGGGCTGCCGATCCTGATGCTGATCACCTCGGTCGCGGCGGTCGACGCCGTCGTTGTCACCGTCGCGCGGCACGGCTGGGCCTGGGCGGAGGAGAGCTTGTCCCAGCTGAACGTCGGTTTCGGCCTCGGGCCCAATGTGCTGCTGGTCCTCCTGCTGCTCACCACGGCCGGCTCCGGCCTGCTCGCGGTGCTCGTCGCCGGTGGCGTTCTCCCCGCCGTGAGCACGGTGATCGGCGCGCTGCTGGTCGGCCTGACCTTGATCATCCTGCTTCTGCAAAAGCCGGCACCCCCGCCGCCACCGCGCCTACCTCGCATTGCCGAACGCCATGTCGTACCGCCCGCCCGATCGCTAGTTAAAGAAGGAGCGCAGCGGTGAGCAGTCAGAACACCAACGTCTCGACCACGCGGATCATCCCTGGTCCGGGGAGGAGCACTGTCCGCGACCGACGACCGGGCGGCCGGATCGGGCGGGCGCTGCGCCGCTTTGGCCTGGTGGGGCTCGTGCTGATACTCCTGGCCGGGGTTGGGGCGGTGGCCACGGTGTATCTCGTCGGCGCCCGCCTGAGTAACGGCATCAGTCGCATCAACGGCGCCTTCGACGGTCTTGACCCGGCGACCCGTCCGACGACCGACCCGGCGGCAGCCAAGGGGGAGACGATCCTCGCGGTCGGTTCGGACCTGCGCTCCACGGGTCAGAGCACGGGGCTCGACGCGACCGACCGCGAGTCGACCGCGGGCGACCAACGGACCGATGTCATCATGCTTATCCGCTTCGACCGCGTGCACGGCTCGACCTCCGTGGTCTCCATTCCGCGCGACTCCTGGGTCAAGATCCCCGATCACGGGATGAATAAGATCAACGCTGCGTATCCGCTGGGCGGTTTCCCACTGCTGATCCGAACCGTCGAGCAGCTGACCCGGGTTCGGGTCGATCACTTCATGATCATCGACTTCGCCGGGTTCCGCTCGGTCGTCGACGCCCTCGGCGGCGTTGAGGTCGATATCGCCGCCGCCAGCACCGGCGTGGGCGGCGTGGCGTTCCACAAGGGCATCAACCACCTCGACGGCAATGGGGCACTCGCGTACGTCCGCGAACGCGCGGGCCTGCCCGATGGTGACCTCGACCGGATCCGGCGGCAACAGAACTTCCTGCGCGCCGTCTTCACCGGCATCGCGAAAACGGACCCCGCGAAGAATCCCATGCAGGTCTACCGGTTGCTCGACGCGACGACCCGCGCCGTGACGGTCGACGACTCATACCAGACCGACGAGTTGCGGGAACTGGCGATGGAGGCGGCGAAGCTGAAGCCGCAACGCCTCTGGTTCATCACCGCTCCCGTGAAGGGCCCGGGCTGGGAAGGGGACCAGAGCGTGATGCATCTGGACGACGAACGCACGGCCGCGCTGTGGCAGGCGCTCCGGATGGACACCATGGCCGACTACGTCGCGGGCCATCAAGCGGACCTGCTGCCCGCCACGCCGCGGTAGCACCGGCGCGACGACGACGGAGGCGCGTTTGTCGGCCGCGCGGCGGTATCAGAATGGCCGCCTTGCCCTTGAACTCATCCGATAGAACCCATTCGTCTACTGATTTCCGCGCGTCTGGAGCCCTTACCCATGACTCTTTCGCACTGTTCCTGCTGCGCCGGAGGGCGGCCGGCGTCCGCGGCTGCCCACGCCCGGGACGGCGCGCCGATGACAGGACGTCGCAACGGCGCGCGCGGGGGCGACACGCCGCGGGTGGTCGACACCATGGCGGCCACCGCGCAGGCGGGGCGCCCCTCCGCGCCCATCGCGCCAACCGACGCCGCTGGCGCACGCCGGGGCGACCGATAGCATGGCCGGGTTGCGTATCGCCGTCATCGCGCAGCCCAACCGCGGCGGCATGTGGATACCGCCGCTGGCCGAGGAGCTGCGCCGGCGCGGACACGAGGTCACGGTGGTACTGCCCCCGCCCCCCGCGCCGGGCGAGCTGACGAACGCGCTGACCGGACGGCGCTTCCCGGTGATCGCCGCGCCGCTGCCCGACCGGCTGCGACCGGTACGGCTGTGGCGGTTGCGTCAGACCATCCGTGGGCTCGGGGTCGACGTGGTCTACTACCACCCCTACGCGGTCGCGCTCGCCATCCGCCTCGCGACGCTCGGGATGCGGGTGCGCCGGGTGCACCGGGTTGACGGGGCGCTGCACCTGGATTCCCCGGCCAGCCGACGGCTCGAGCGTCTGCTGTGGCGCATGGACCACGCGACGATCTGCTGCACCGAGCACGTTTCCGCCCGCTACGGGAAGCTCGGATGCCCGGCCGATCGGCGCCCCGTCGCGTACGCCGGCACCAATCTCGCGCGCTTCCGGCCCTCCTGGGCCCCGCGCGACCGCTACGCGGGCTCGCCCGCCCGCGCGGAGGCGCGGGCCAAGGCGCGCGCGGAGATCGGGGTTGACGAGCACGTCTTCCTCGTCGTCCTGATCTGCTACGTCTACCCGCCGCGGCGGTCGGTCTACAGGGGACGTTGCATCAAGGGGCACGACGTACTGCTCGAGGCGTGGTCGACGTTCCACGCCCGGCATCCCCGATCGCACCTGCTGATCGTCGGCGGCGGAGTGGGCGAGGCGGGCGAGGCGCACCGGGCAGAACTGGTCGAGCGTTTCGCCGTGGTCGGCAACCCGAGCGTCACCTGGCTCGATTCCCTGCCGGACGTACGCCCGTACTACCGCGCCGCCGACGTGAATGTCAGTCCGGCGCGCGGCGCGGGAAGCAGCGGAGCCGTCCGTGAGGCGAGCGCGATGAGCGTGCCGAGCATCGTCAGCGACGCGGACGGGTTGCCGGAGGCGTTGGACGAGGCCGACGGCTGGGTCGTTCCGCGCGGTGACGCCGTCGCCCTGGCAACGGCGCTCGACGTTGCGTACGAGGAGTTCGAGAGCGATCGGCTGGCCATCCGCGGCGATCAGGCACGGCGGCGGGCGGTGCGGCTCTTCGACGACCGCGTCGCGGCCATTCGCGTGGCGGACATCATCGAACGAACCGCGAGCGCGGTGCCCACGCGATGAGCGGATGTCGGGAATGGCGCGTCACATCCACCACCGTCGCCCTCACAAGCAGCCGGTCAATGCCCTCCGTCAACCCATTCGGCACATTGGCGGCGCCTCCGCGCGAACTGCGTCGCGACCTACCGGCGTCCGGTAGAACGCTCAGGCTACCGATATCCGTGCATGTGGAGATATTGCCAGCAGCTCGGCATCGGCGGTGGCGTTGTGGGCGGCGGGCTCTTCCTCGCCACCGTCCCGGTCTGGGGCGGTCACGGCGGCGCGCTGGCCTGCATCGTGCCCTCCGGAGGACTGCCCCTGCTCTCCTGGACGCTGCTCCGCCAACGACGGCAATCCACCGCCGGCAAGGTGCCGGCGGCGAGCCTGGGTCGGTGACCGGGGCGTGTCAACCGGAAGGACGCCCGCATGGGCACACGTGAGACGGAACGACCGGTGAAGAGCGGGGCTGGGGATACCCGCGGCCCAGATGCGCTGGCCTGGTTCCTCTCCGGTTACCTGGTGATCGCGGCGAGCGCCGTGCTCGCGCTGATCGATCCGCGGCTGCGGCACTGGTCCATCGTCCCCGTCACGATCTGCGGCGTGCTGATGGGCGTCGACGTGATCGGGTGGGTCCGGCGCCGGTACGACATCTTCGATCCGCAGGCGCTGCTGGCCCTGTTCGGCTTCCACTTCTTCTATCTGGCGCCCGTCCTGCACGTGATGCTGCAGTACTGGGCGCGCGACGTCGCGCCGCCGCCGGACTGGCAGGAGGCGTTGGGGGCGATGGCCTGCGTCAACGCGGTCGGGCTGTGCATCTACCGCCTGCTGCTGCTCTCCCGGACCGCTCCGCGGGTCCCGCGGGGGCCCGCCCTGACCGTCAACACGCGGATCTTCGTCAGGTTCGGGCTCTGGCTCAGCGCCGTAGCGGTCTGCGCCTTCGGCGCGCTGGTCATGCTGCTCGACGGTCCGGCGGAGTACCTCATGGTCGTCACGCAGGACCGCTCCCAGCTCGCGGGGCTCGGCTGGCTGATTGTGATCGCCGAGTCCTTTCCGCTGTTGCTGTTCACCGTTGTCGTCGTCCGTTGGCGGGAACGGTTGGCTGCACAACCCGCCGCCGTGTACCTGCTGCTGCTCGGGCTGATCGTCATGCAGTTCGCCGCGGGCGGCCTCCGCGGTTCCCGCAGCGACACGGTGTGGCCCGTGCTCCTCGGGTTGATCCTGGTCCACCTGCTCGTCTTCACCGTTTCCCGACGGGCCCTGCTGGTCTGCGGACTGGTTGCCGGCGTCTTCATGTATCTGGGCGGCCTCTACAAGGCCGTCGGCACGGAGGTCATCGACATCGCCCGGGGCGCGCGCGACGTGGGACAGGTGTCGACGCAGACCGGCCGCGACGTACCGAACCTGCTGCTCGGCGATCTGGGACGCGCCGACGTCCAGGCGCTCGTGCTCTACCGGCAGAGACAGGGCCAGGCCGAGCCCGGGTACGGGATCACCTATGTCGGCGACCTGTCGTTCCTCGTACCCCGGGCGATGCTTCCGGAACGTCCCCGGAACAAGACCGCGGTCGGCACCGACATGTTGTACGGGACCGGCGCGTTCGACAACGGCCGCCGATCGTCGCGGGTCTTCGGGCTCGCCGGCGAGGCCATCCTCAACTTTGGTCCGCTCGGTGGCGTGGTCTCGTTCCTCTTCCTCGGCCTCGTTGTGCGTTTCGCGCGACGCCACTACGAGCGCGCCCGCCGGAGCCCGCATCTGCCGAGGAAGCTGCTGGCACCGGGGCTCTGCGTGGGCCTGCTGCTGTTTCTGGGAAGCGATCTCGACAATGTCGCATGGTTCACGCTCAAACAGGTGGTGCCCGCCGCGATCGTGCTCTGCGCGGCGCTGACCCGCGTCCCGCTCTCCGCGCGCACGGGACGGATCGCGAACGACGGGGCGTCGCGCGACTCCCCGGCGCACGCCGGCCCTTTCCGGCCCGTCGCAACACCGATGCGGGGCGGATAGGAGGACGCCGCAGGCGCAAACGGCATGACGAACCGATACGGCAATTCAGTCGACGACACAACGATGGTCGGATCACGCCGACAGATCGGCACATGGAAAACGTGAAAAACAGCGCAGCGTCGAATTCCACAGGATAGGCCTTTACTACCTGACGGAAGGGCCGCCGCCGACGCCAGGCGCAGACGACACCGACCGCGCCATGGAGGCCCGTTTATGCCGCTCACCCCGCCCGCCGCCGCGACACGCGAACACCGCCGAAAAGAGACCCGACGGCGTACGGCAGCACTTCTGGCAAACGACGCCGCAGCGTGGATCGGCGGTTTCGTGGTAGCAGCGTGGACACGATTCGAATTCGGATTCACCGGTAGCCATATAGCGAAGATCATTGGTGTCGGCCTGATCGCCGCGATCCTCCACAACGCCGTCGACGTACTCCGCCGTTCCTATCTCGGACGGCACCCCCTCGGCAGTTTCGAGGAGGTCCGCGCCCTCGCGGGCACGGCCGCCTGCACCGGGGCGCTCGTGCTCCTCGCCATCCTGCCGATGACCATTCGACCGGTGCCCGCGAGCACGCCGGTGGTCGGTGCCGCGCTCGCGCTGATCGTGATGCTCTCCGCCCGCGCCAGACACCGGCACCGTCACGAGCGGTCCCTGCGCCCCGACACCCGTTCGGCGAAACCCGTTCTGCTCTTCGGCATGGGGGCCGCCGGACAGGGACTGCTGCGGGCCATGGTGAGCGACCCGCAGGGCGGACACCTGCCCGTCGGGCTGCTGGACGACGATCCGGAAAAGCGGCACCTGCGGATCGAGGGCGTACGGATGCTCGGCGGTCGGCGCGAGATCCCCACCGCCATCGCTCAGACCAACGCGACCACGGTGATCTTCTCCGTCACCAACGCGGACGCCGAGCTGGTCCGCGAGGTCCGCGACGCGACCGTGCGCGCCGGCGCGACGTTCAAGGTGCTGCCACCCGTGCGCGAGTTGGTCGACCACCGGATCAGTGTCGCCGACGTCCGCGACGTGGAGATCACCGACCTGTTGGGCCGCCGGCACGTCGTCGCCGACCTGGTCACCAGCGAAACCGCGCTGGCCGGCCGCCGGATCCTGGTCACCGGCGCCGGCGGTTCGATCGGCTCCGAACTGTGCCGGCAGATCATGCGCGCCAGCCCCGGCGAGCTGATGATGCTCGACCGGGACGGGTCCGCCCTGCGCAGCCTGCAGCTGTCCCTCTCCGGTCGCGCGCTGCTGGACGGGCCGGAACTGATCCTCGCCGACCTGTGCGACGCGGAGGGGATCGCCCGGATCGTCGCCGAACGTCGACCCGAGATCGTCTTTCACGCTGCCGCGCTCAAACACCTCACGCTGTTGCAGCGGCACCCCGGCGAGGCGGTGAAGACCAACGTCTGGGGAACTCTTTCCGTGCTCAACGCGTGCCGCGACGTCGCGAAGTTCGTGAACATCTCGACAGACAAGGCAGCCAACCCCGCGAGCGTGCTGGGCTACTCGAAGCGGATCACGGAACGCCTGACCGCGCACGCCGCAGCCCTGTCCGATGGCACCCTGCTGAGCGTCCGCTTCGGCAACGTGCTCAGCAGCCGCGGGTCGGTCGTCACCGCGTTTCGGGCCCAGATCGAGGCCGGGGTTCCGATCACCGTCACCCATCCCGACGTGACCCGCTATTTCATGACCGTGCAGGAGGCCGTGCACCTTGTGCTGCAGGCGGCCGCGATCGGACGCGACGGCGAGGCGCTGGTGCTCGACATGGGCAAGCCGGTACGGATCGACGATGTCGCCCGCCAGATGGCCGCGCAGGCGCCCCGCCCCACCCGGATCGTCTACACGGGACTGCGACCGGGCGAGAAGCTGCACGAAGACCTGCTGGGTGAGGGCGAGAAGGACGTACGACCCCTGCACCCGCTCATCTCGCACGTGCCGGTGCCGTCGTTGGATCCGGCGGAGGTCCGGGCGCTGGATCCGTACGACGATCCGGAGAAGATCGTGGACCGGCTGGCCTGGCTCTGCCGCCAGCCCGCACAGACTCCGCGCCACACGCTCGGGCAGGCTCCCTGTTCGCTGATTGAGGGAGAACTGACCGAAGCGGGCAGACTGGCTGAGCGGCCGTGGCGCGCCGCGCGCAAGGGGAGCTGTCCATGACCCGTTGACCGATCGACGCCCGTCGCCCCGAGCCACCGCGACGGCCGCGCGGCGACCCGCGGTGGCCGGTCAGGTCACGCCGCCGCCCCGGTCATCCGGTCGACATCGTTGTTCCATACGACCACCCCGAGCGCCGCGTGCTTCGCGGCGTACATCGCCAGGTCGGCCCGACCGAGCAGGGTGTGCGGCTGCATCGCGTGCAGCGGATACACCGCGATCCCCATGCTGGCCCGGATACGGACCCGCTCCCCCGCCACCACCAACGGCTCCTCCAGACGGTGCTGGATGCGCTCGGCCACCTCCCGGGCCCCCGCGATGTCGCTCTCCGGGAGCAGCAGCGCGAACTCATCGCCGCCGAGGCGGGCCACCGTGTCCGCCCCGCGCGCGTGACCGCGCAGCCGCTCGGCGAGCTCCACCAGGACCTGGTCGCCCGCCTGATGGCCCAGCGTGTCGTTGACTTCCTTGAAGCCGTCGAGGTCGACGGCGATCAGCGCGACCGGGCTCCCCCTGCGGTCGCCGGCCAGGAGCGCCTGGTTGAGCCGGTCGTAGAGCACCGTCCGGTTCGGCAGCCCGGTCAGCGCATCGTGCAGCGCGAGGTGGCGGTTGATCGCAGCCTGGCGGCGCAGCCGCTCGGTCATCACCGCCACGCCGGCCAGCAGAGCGGCGAGCAGGATCAGGCCGGCGCCGAGGAACACGTTCAGCCGGCGGATCTCCTCGTTGACCTTCTCCTCGATCGGCGCGTACGGCAGATAGAGCTCGAACGCCCCGCGCGGCACCGCGTCGCCGGCGAAGCGCATCGGGATGTAGACCTCGACGACCTCGCCGTAGTCGCGTTCGCTGGCCTGCTCGGTCTCGTCCAGGCTCGACAGCACCTCGGAGTTCATCTCGCCGGCGAGCGCCCTGGTCAGCCCCGGCGACTTCGGAAACCGTCGGTTGGCCAGCGACCCGTGATCGGAGTAGACGACCATGCCGTCGGCATTCCAGATCTTGATCCGGGCGACCTCCCGGCCGAGGACACCGCTGGCCCGGATGGCGCCGTCCAGTCGGGCGTACCGCGTCGGGTCCAGCCCGTGCGCGAAGTCGGCGGGCTTCAGTTGCGGTTGCAGCCCGAGACGCGACACCAGCTCGCCGACCCGCTTGCCGTCGTCGATCGCGCCCTCGCGCACGATGTCGCGCAACTGGTGGCCGAGGACGGCCCCGAGGCCGGACACGGGCAGCACGGCGATGAGCAGGAGTCGCACAAGGAATCCTGCCCTGCCGCGTATCGCCATCACAGGTGTCATGATCGGCGGCCGGGCCCCGTCCGTGAGGAGTTCGGCGGTGCGCGGCGCGGCGGGGCGCCCACTGGGGTACGACGTCACCGCCCGGCGCGGCTCCGCGAAAGGCGGCGGCCCCCGCTCGACGCCGGAAACCTGCCGATCGACGCTCATCAACGTGCGCTGGGCGCTCGCCGGCGCACGACAGCTCCGCCCCGCCCCCCAGCGCCTGATGATCGATGACGTCGGCGACGAAGGCGCGAGCTGGGAGACGAGATGACAGACATCAGAAGACCGGGCGCGGCGAGACGCGGACGCGGGGTCATCAACCGCCGTGGGGCCACGGGGCGCCTGTTCGCGGCCGCGTCGCTGCTGGTCGTCGCTCTCGCCGCGCCCGGCACCGCGCATGCGGCCGGTAGCGGTGCGCACGGCGGCTGGCGAAGCGAGGTCACGCTCACCGAATCGGCGCTGCAGGGCGTTCACGGCACGTCACCCGACGCCACCGTGCGCAACGTGTTGACCGTGACGGCCGCCGGGCAGAACCTCCGCGTACGCCTCTCGAATCCCTTCGGCGCGACGGCGCTGGCCGTCCGGGCGGTCTCCGTGGGGCGCCAGCGGAGCGCCGGCCAGCCCGGGCTCGCGCCGGGCCCGGCACGCGTGGCCACCTTCCGCGGCGCGCGCCACGTCACGATCGCGCCGGGCACGAGCGTCTGGAGCGACCCGGTGCGGCTCGTCGTCCGGGCCGGCGACCCCGTGGCGGTGAGCGTGTACGCGCCGGGCGCGCCGGTCAACGACCACACCTTCCCGCCGCCGGAGACGAAGACCCCCGGCTCGTTCCTGTCGGCAGGGCCGGGCGACGCGACCGCGGACCAGAGCGGTGCCGCGTACGGGGAGTTCCGGCCCGGCACGCTGTGGTGGGTCGACGCCATCGCGGCGACCTCGCCGGCCCGGGGCACCATCGTCGCCCTCGGCGACTCGATCACCGACGGGTACGGCGCGGTCGGTGGCGGCCCGCGCTGGACCGACGTGCTCGCCGAGCGGATCAACGAACTCCCGCCGTGGCGGCAGCTCTCCGTCGCCAACGCGGGGATCAGCGGCAACACGGTGAGCGTTCAGCCCAACCCGTACGACCCGACGAACCAGTGCTGCGGGCCGCCGGCTCCGTTGCGCCTGGAGCGGGACGTGCTCTCCCTGCCGGGCGTCGAATACGTGGTGCTGCTGGAGGGGACCAACGACATCGGGGGTGGCGCGTACGCCCCCTCCGCCTCCGCCAGCCAGGTGATCGAGGCGATGCGGAAGATCGCCGGGCGGGTGCACGCCGCCGGGAAGAAGATCGTCGGCGCGACCATCCTGCCGATGTGCAACGCCGCGGGCAGCGCGCAGGAGCGGACCCGACTGGCGGTCAACGAGTGGATCCGCACGTCGCGCACCTTCGACGCGGTCGTCGACTTCGACGCGGCGCTGAGGGACCCGGCCGATCCGACGGTCATCTACGCGCCGTGGCGCAACGACTGTTATCACCCCAACGCGGCGGGCGATCGGGTGTTGGGCAATTCGATTCCGCTGCGGGTCTTCGGGCTGTCGAACTGACCGGGAAGGGACGCCGCAGCCGGCGAGGCGCGGCGTCCCTTCCGACCCCACGCAGCCGCGCTCGACGCCGACGCGCGGCGACTCGACGCTGACGGTGAGGGCTCCGCGGCCGGGGCGCGGTGGGCGTCAGTCGGTCTCGGGCTGCTGGTAGCTCTGCGGCGCACGGTTGCCGTCGGCGAGCGCGTAGGCGCCCACCACCCGGCGATCATGGCAACGCAGCGTGAGCATCCTGCCCGCGTCGTCCACGTCCGCGGTGAAGTCGTCGGTGACCCGACCGTCGATCAGGACCTCGATCTTCCCGCGGACCTCGACCTTCTTTTCGATCATGCCCAGCCCCCTCAGTCGTCGAGCCTGTCCACCACGTGTACCCGCATACAACCCAACGCGTCAGCCGGTTTTCGGTTTCCGCCCCGGCGGGCCGGCCAAGTCCCAGCCGTCCATCGTGCGGGCGTGGTGCGCGGGTCAGGCGGCCTGGAAGGAGCGCTTGGAGAGGCCCATGAAGTAGCCCTCGATCGTCGTGGTCACCGGCTTGTCGGGCTGATCGGCGGCGCCGAGCGTGACGAAGAGCGGCGTGTAGTGCTCCACCGTCGGGTGCGCGTAGGGCATGCCCGGCGCGGCATGGGCGAAGTCGGCCAGCGTGTCGACGTCGCCCCGGGCGAGCGCGTCGGCGGCCCAGCTGTCGAAGTCCTGCGACCAGCCCGGCGCCTTGGCGGTGCCCCGGATGTCCTCGCGGCGCAGGAACGGCAGGCCGTGGGTCATGAACCCGGAGCCGATGACGAGGACACCCTCGTCGCGCAGCGGGCGCAGCCGCCGACCGAGGTCGAGCAGCCTGTCCGGATTGTGGGTGGGCAGGCTCATCTGCAGCACGGGGACGTCCCCGGCCGGGTACATGACCTTGAGTGGCACCCAGGCGCCGTGATCGAGCCCCCGACTGCGGTGCTCGTGCACCGGCTCCCCGTCGGGCATGGCCGCGGCGACCCGCTGGGCGAGCGCGGTCGCGTCCGGCGTGCGGTAGGTCATCTCGAAGTAGCGGCGGGCGAAGCCGCCGAAGTCGTAGACGAGCGGCGTGCCGGCCGCCGTGCCGGACAGGCTCAGCGGCGCGGACTCCCAGTGGGCGCTGACGATGAGGATCGCCTTCGGCTTGGGCAGGGCCTGCGCCCAGTCGAAGAGCTGCGTCATCCACCCCGTCTCCTCGAGCAGCGGCGGAGCGCCGTGGCTGAGGTAGAGCGCGGGCAGGGCGCCGTCCTCGGGAGTCCAGGCCCGCTGCCCGCGGGTCGCCGGCAGCGCGGTCGCAAGGTGCTTGTCGAGCGGGTACGCGTACGTGGTCATGGTGGATCCTCGGTGATCGGAGCGGTCAGGCGACCGGTTGCCAGGTGACGGTGAGCTCTTCCTGCGTGGCGAAGCGGACCAGGTGGGATCCGACGGCCTGCTCGACGGCGGCGAGCAGGTCGGGATCGGTCGCGTCTGCGTGCAGGATCAGTGCCCCGTCCGTCGGGGTGAGGGTGACCCGCGCGCCGGCCGGCAGCGTGAGCACGCCCGTCCCGTCAGCGGTGATCTCCCCCGGGACCTTGCGCCCCATGTGGCTGACCAGCTGCTTGATGTAGCGCGCCGGACGATCGGTGCGCACGGTTGCGGTGGCGGCGGGCATGGCGGCTCCTCGGGACCGGATGCTTGATCGATCAGGCACAGCGCGAACGGTACCCGCAATTTGTTGAGCCTTCAACGACTGTGCCGACACTCACCGCACCGGGTCACCCACCGACCGCAGCCGGGTCCGCACCTCGGCGGCGTCGGGATGCCCCAGCTGCTCAAGGATCGCGAGTGACCGCCGCCAGGCCTCGTGCGCGCGGTGGGGATCGTCGACCATGTGGTGGGCGTCGCCGAGGTGGGCGAGCACGTCCGCCTCCGAATAGCGGTCACCGAGCTCCCGGAAACGCGCCAGCGCGCGCTCGTAGTCCGTGATCGCCTGCTGGTGGCGCCCCAGATGGGCCCGCGCGTAGCCGAGACTGTCCCAGGTCGAGGCTTCGGTGAACGGGTCTCCGATCGTCGCGACCAGAGCGAGTGCCTGCTCGGCGACGGTGACCGCCCGCGGATAGTCACCGAGCTGACCGAGGCACCACGCCACCCCGTTCAGGCTCTCCGCCTCGCCACTGCGATGGTTCGCCGACCGGAAGAGCGCAAGCGCCCGCTCCACGTGGTGCAGCGCCTGGCCGTGCCAGCCCCGGCGCCCGCAGACGTACCCCAGGCTCTGGTAAGCGCGCGCCTCACCCGTCCGGTCGCCGAGACGGCGGGCCAGTCGCAGCGCGCGGCGCAGCTCGCACTCGGCCGCCTCGTAGTGACCCAGCCGGAAATGCGCGCGCGCCAGCCCCCGGTGGGCGTGTGCTTCGCCGCTCAGGTCACCCTGTCCGGCCGCCGCCTCGACCGCGATCCGCTGCACCGCCGTCTGGTCGTGCCAGTGTCCGCCGCGCTGGAAGTACGTGGTCAGCACCCACGCCAACTGCCACGCGTGCGTCCCGAGCCCGCTCGCCGCCGCCTGCCCGACGGCGGGCAGCAGGTTGGGATGCTCGGTGGTGAACCAGGCCATCGCCTGCCCGGCGTCGGCGAGTCCGGTCGTGGCGACCGCGCTGGGCAGCGGTTGGAGCGGAATCCGCTCGCGGTGCGGCTCCATCAGGCGGGCGGCCGTGTGCGCGGTGTGCAGGTAATGGTCCAGAAGCCGGCGCAGCGCTGCTCGGCGGTCGGGCTCGGGGTCGACGCGCCGGGCCAGCTCGGCGGCGTAGGCGCGCAACAGGTCGTGCAGGAGGTACCGCCCGGGGCGATGCTCGGTGACGAGGTGCGCGCGGGTCAGCCCGACCAACAGGGGACGAGCCTGCTTGACCGACACGCCGCCGAGGCTGGCCGCGGCCTCGGCGGTCACGTCGGGCCCGGTATGCACGCCGAGCAGGCGGAACAGGCGTGCGGTCGCGGGGCTGAGGGTGCGGTAGGACCAGGAGAAGACGCTGCGTACGTCGGTTGTCGGATCTTCGCCGCTGAACACGTCGAGATCCCCGCGCGCCCGGCGCAGCTCCTCGGCGAGGACGGTGAGCGGATAGCGGGGATGGGTGACGGCGCGGGCGGTCACGATGGACAGGGCCAGCGGGAGTCGCGCGCACAAGGTGATGATCTCCTCGACCGCGTCCGGCTCGGCGGCCACCCGATCGGGGCCGAGACGGCGGGCGAGCAACCGGCGTGCGTCAGCCGCTGGCAGCAAGTCGAGTACGAGGGGTTGGGCGCCTTCGGCCGCTACCAGGCTGGCCAGCTGAGCGCGGCTGGTGACCAGCGCGAGGCATCCCGGCGCACCGGGCAGCAGCGGGCGGACCTGTTCGGCGTCGCGAGCGTTGTCCAGGAGCACCAGGATCCGCCGACCGGCGAGGAGGGTGCGGTAGAACGCCGCCTGGGCGTCGACCGCCTCCGGGATCCGCTCCGGCGGCGCGCCCAACGCCTGCAGCAGCCGACGCAGCGCGCCCTCCGGACTCATCGCGGCACCGCCGGGGTCGAAGCCACGCAGGTTGAGATAGAGCTGCCCGTCGGGAAACCGGTCCGCCACCCGATGCGCCCAGTGCACGGCGAGGGCGGTCTTACCGACCCCGGCCGTGCCGGACAGCGCGGAGATGACCACGGCGGTGGGCTGCTCGCTGGCGGCCGCCAACACCCCGTCGAGCCGGTCCAGGTCCTCGCGACGCCCGGTGAACCCGTTGATGTCCAGGGGCAGCTGCGCCGGCGGCGCGGTCAGCGGGGTCAGCACCGTCGTGGCCGGAGCCACCGGGGTCGGAGGTACCGGGTTCGACGCCGCCAGGGTCGGGGCGGACGCGGTCAGGGTCGACGCCGCCGGCGGTGACGTCTCCACCCCACTGCGCAGAATCGACCGGTGGACGCCCTGCAACTGCGCACCGGGTTCGGTGCCCAGCTCGTCGACGAGGCGTCGCCGCGTGGCGGCGAAGCGGTCCAGCGCCTCGGCGGAGCGCCCGCTGGCGTGCAGAGCGCGCATCAGCTCCGCGGTGAGCGGCTCGGCGAGCGGATGCTGGGCCACCAGTTCCGTCAGGGGTGCGATCACCACTGAGGGGCTACCCAGCCGCAACTCGGACTGCGCCCACGCGACCACCGCTTCCAGGCGCTGCCCCTGCCATCCCTGACGGACCCGCTGCACCCACTCCCCCGGCAGCCCCGCGAGCGGTTCCCCCCGCCACAGCCTCAGCGCCTCGCGCAACAACCGGGCCCGCTCCGGATCCGGGCTGGCGGCGCGGCGGGCCTCGTCGACCAGGCGCCGGAACCGGTGCAGGTCCACCCGGTCGCGCTCCACCCGCAACAGATACCCGTCCGACTGGCGCAGCAACGGCGCCGGCGCCCCGTCCACCTGTTCGAGGAGACGGCGGATGCGCGCGATGTAGGTGTGCAGACTCCGGCGCGCCCCGTCCGGCGGCGCGGGCCCCCAGACCCGGTCGATCAGCGCGTCCACCGGCACCAGCTGGTCGGCGTCGATCGCGAGCGCCGCCAGCACCACGCACTGCTTGGGCGACCCGACCGTGACGCTCTGCCCGGCCGCCCGGATCCGCACCGATCCGAGCAGCTCGAACTCCGCACCGACCTCCGGTTTCGCGACCACCTTCGACGCCCTCAACAACTCTTTGACACGGCATTGACAGTCGGCAGCGACGCTGGGGACACGGATCAGCACCACCCTCTCGAAGAGGAGCGAGAGCGGCAGCCGGCGTGCACCCGCACGGACAAGAGAGACCCGCACGCACACCGCGTTCCGCCCCCGTACAGCAACGCATCGTCAAACGTTGATTGTGCACGACGGGGCAACGCCGGGAACGTGACGACGTCCGCGAACCAACCGATCCGACCGACCGCGCGAAAACGGGGGTCGAGGAGCCGACTACCGGCACCTCGGCAGGCGCGGCCGGCCGGGATCAGACCGACGCGAGGAAGTCCAGGGCGCGACGCCAGGTGAGCGCGGCGGCGGCCGGCTCGTGGTCGGGCAGCTGCGGGTCGGTGTACAGGTGCCCGGCGTCGGGATAGATGAAGAGCTCCACGTCCGCCCCCGCGGCCACCATGCCCTTCTGCCACACGGCGAGGTCACCGGCGGGTTCGAACTCGTCGTCCTCCGCGACGTGCAGCTGCACGGGCAGACCGTCCGGCAGCAGGGCCGGCGCCTCGGCGGTGCCGTGCAACAGGAGCAGAGCCGCGGCGTCCGGGCGTTCGAGCAGCAGTCGCTGGGCGATGCCCGCGCCCATGGAAAAGCCGGCGAGCACGGCGTCGGCAGGAAGGTCGCGCAGCGCCTCCCGCGCCCGCCGCACGATCAACTCCTCGCCCACCCGGTCACGCAACACGAACGCCTCGTCGATGCGGTCGGCCGTCTCACCGGCATACAGGTCGGGCACGCGGATGTGGTGTCCCGCCGCCCGCAGACGCTCCGCGGCGGCGATCACGGCCGGCCGGCGTCCGTACACGGAATGGAACAGCACGATGTGAGCCATGACGCGATAGTGCCGCACCGCGCCGCGCGGGCCCACGCTGCCACCCCGTACCGCCGTCTATGACCGGGGCGGACCGTCGGAAATGGGACAGCATTCCTCCACCCGACGTGTCGTACGCTCCCCGCCATGGACTGGCGCGACGTGTTCTCGCTCCTGGCACCGGCATTCAGTGCCGCGGCGTACGCCGGCATCGCCACGCTGCTGTTCGCCCGCGGCCGCCGCCCCGGGCCCGTCCTCTGGCGCGGCCGGCCGATCGAGTTTCCCCGACTGATGGCCGGCGAGTTCCTCTGCATCGCGGTGATGTTCACCGGCATCGCCGCCGCGCAGACCTGGTTCGATCACGAGCAGGGGTTGATGGTGGCGGCCAGCGCCCTGCCCTGCGTCGGCCTGGGCACCTCGTGGCTCGTGCGACGCCGGCTCGTGCGGGCGACGGCCGCCGGCTGAAGCCATCGATGGCAGACTTCGGAGATGGTCGCCGCCGTACGCGTACAGGGTGCGGGAAGCGGGCAGCGCGTTCTCCTGCTGCTGCACGGAATGGGCGCGACCGGTGACGTGTGGGCCGGTTGGCGCCCGCTGCTGGCTCGGCACTGGCCGGGACGCTGGCTGGCGCCCGATCTGCCGGGACACGGCGGGTCGGCGCCGCTCGCGCACTACTCCTTCGACTCCGTGGCGGCCACCATCGCGGCATTGCTCAACCCCGACGACCGGCTGGTCGTGCTCGGACACTCCTTCGGCGGGGTGGTGGGGTTGGCGCTGGCCGGCGGCACGCGGGCGCTGACGGTCGAGGCGGTCATCGGCCTCGGCATCAAGGTCGCGTGGAGCGACCGGGAGTTGGCGAAGGCGCAGGCGCTGGCCGGGCGGCCGGTGACGTGGTTCGCGTCCCGCGACGAGGCGGCCGGCCGGTACCTGCGGATGTCCGGTCTGGCGGGCCTGCTCGGTCCCGACGATCCCACCGTCGACGCCGGGCTGCGCGAGGAGGACGGGACGTGGCGACTGAGCCTCGACCCTGCGGCGTTCGGCGTCGGCGCCCCCGACATGCCGGCCCTGCTGCGGTCGGTCGGGGCGCCGGTGCTGCTGGCGCGTGGCGAGCACGACCCGATGGTCACCGACGATCAGCTCGCCGAGTTGGCCGCGCCCACCCGCACCCTGCCCGGCCTCGGCCACAATGCCCACGTCGAGGATCCCGACGCGGTGTTGCGGCTCCTCGACCCGTATCGCTGACGGTCCACGCCCGAGGGACGCCGAGCCGCCTGAGTCTCCGCGGCCCGCGTTGAACTTTTCGTCCGACCGACACGTGACGCTCCCCGCCGCGGGCGTCACGGCGCGTGCCGCCTCAGCGCGGGCGTGACTAGACCACGATCCCCAGTCGGGCGATGGGGCCGAGAAGCTCCTCCTCCTCGTAGTCGAGATGCGACAGCAGCATCTCGGCGAGTCGGTCGAATTCGCTCCGCACCACGGACAACTCGTCGGGATCGGTGATCATCTTGACGAGCGCCTCATCGAGGCGGGTCAGCACCGCGGCGATCACCTCGTGCTCCTCCCCCAGCCGGTCGAGCACCGGCCCCAGCTCGGCGTCGGCGTCCCGCAGGTCGACGAACATCCGCTGGTCCTCGATCGTGTGGTGGAGCGTGACCACGCGGCAGTACGACGCGCAGAACGCCCCGAGCGACCAGTAGTTCTGCCGCATCGACATCCGGTTGATCAACGATCGGGCGGCGGCCGGGTTGGTATGTCCGGCGGCGACCTGCTCGATCACCCCGGCGATCTGCTCCAGCTCGGAGCGCAGGTTGTTGTGGAAGTAGACCAGTGCGTCCGCGCCGGACTGCCCCGGCCCGGTCTGCCGTACGGCGGGGTGCCTGGGGAGCCGCGGCCGGGTCGACTCGTCGAGGTCGATCGCGTGGCCGGTCGTACGCTCCGCGGGGGCCAGGTCCGACTGGTCGTCACGGGCCGGCACGGTCGTGCCGCGCGCCGCCGCCACGGCCTCACGGACGGCGGGCGCCACCTCCTCGGCGAAGCGGCGCAGGTCCGATTCGGGGGCCTGCCCCGGCGCGAGGATGAACGCGCTGATCCCCTGGGTGAGCGCCAACTCGGTGAGCTGCGAGACCCAAAGCTTCGACGGCCCCTGCAGGAACCCGCCTTCGCGGCTGGTGAAGCTGCCGGCGACGTTGTACCAGCGGCGGATCTCCGCCGGGTCGCGTCCGGCGTCGCGCGCCGCCGCGTCGATGATCTTCGCCATCTCCCGGATCTCTTCCGGCGAGGCGTACATGGAGCTGGGGATCCAGCCGTCGGCGACGCGGCCGGTCAGCGCGAGCAGACGCGGCTTGTAGGAGCCGATCCAGATGCCGATCGGGTGCGCCGGCGGCGGGCCGGGCTCGGCGCCGTCCACGGAGTAGTAGCGTCCGCTGAGCCGCACCGGCCCCCCACCGGGGGTCCACAGCGCCCGCATGATCGTGATCGCCTCGTCGAGCGCCTCGATCGACTCGCCGGGCGTGCGTTCCGGTCCGCCCATCGCCGCGATCCCCTTCGGGAACGCCCCCACACCGAGCCCCATCTCGACCCGCCCGGCGCTGAGCAGATCGAGGGTGGCCGCGCTGCGGGCCAGCACCGCCGGCTGGCGCAGCGGCACGCTGATCACGTCGGGAAAGAGGATCAGGCGCTCGGTCTGCGCGGCGAGCGTCGACAGGAACGTCCAGGTGTCGAAGAACCCCGCCTGGTACGGGTGGTCCTGCACGCCGAGGACGTCGAGTCCGAGCGTGTCGGCGGTGCGGGCGAGCGAGACGGTCCGGGCCGGGTTGCCCGCGTCGGGAACGACGAAGGCCCCGAACTGCAGCGGATGACCATGGTCAGGCATGTGGGTCGACTTCCGTTCAGTTGATCGGCGCGAGGGTTTCGTCGGCCGGCGGCGGTCCGGGCGGGGTCCCGTCGCCGAAGGGGCGCCCGCCGAGCGCCTCACGCCCGTGCGGGATCAGCCACTGCGAGAGGGCCGGGCCGACCGGCACGATGCCGGTTGGGTTGATGTTGCGGTGGACCTGGTAGTAGTGGCGCGTGATGTGGTCGAAGTCGACCGTGTCGCCGAAGCCGGGGGTCTGGAAAAGATCCCGGGCGTACGCCCACAGCACCGGCATCTCGGTCAGCTTGCGCAGGTTGCACTTGAAGTGTCCGTGGTAGACGGCGTCAAAGCGGACCAGTGTGGTGAAAAGCCGGATATCCGCCTCGGTGATCGTGTCGCCGACCAGGTAGCGGCGGCCTTCCAGGCGCCGTTCGAGGTCGTCGAGCCGCTCGAAGAGCGGGATCACGGCCCGCTCGTACGCAGCCTGCGACTCGGCGAACCCGGCCCGGTAGACGCCGTTGTTGACGTCGCGGAAGACGTCCTCGTTGACCGCGTCGATCTCCGCGCGCAGCTGCGCGGGGTAGAGGTCCGGCGCGCCCGGCCGGTGCAGCGCCGTCCACTCCGTCTCCAGGTTGAGCGTGATCTCCGGGTAGTCGTTGGTGACCAGCTTGCCGCTCGGCACGTCCACGATCACCGGCACACTCACCCCGCCGTCGTAGTCGGGGTCGCGCGCCAGATACGCCTCGGAGACGAACCGGATGCCGAGGACCGGGTCGCGGTCGTCGGGGTCGAGGGTGAAACGCCAGCTCCGCTCGTCCTGGATCGGGTCGGTGACCGCGAGCGACAACGCGGACTCAAGACCGAGAAGCCGGCGTACGACGAGCGCCCGGCTGGCCCACGGGCAGGCGCGGCTGACGACGAGTCGGTAGCGACCGGGCTCGACCGGCCAGCCGGAGGAGCCGTCCGCGGTGATGCGGTCGGTGAACGCGTTCGGCGACCGGACGTACTCGTCGGTCTGGTCCGTGTCGGTCATCTGCTCACGTCTCCTCTGCAGCTCGGGCGTCCGTGACGGTTCGGTGCCCTGGTGCGTGGCGGATCCCGGTGCGGGACCCTCGGTCTGGGTACGGGGTCACGTCGTGCTCTCGTCGCGCTCGCCCGGCGCGTCCTCGTGGTGCTCGCCGGTTTCCGCGCGTGCGAGCCGGGCGAGGAAGCGCGCGACCGGAGGCAGTTCGTCGTCGGGCAGAAACGCGGCGAAGTGCCGCTGAATGCCGGCGAGGTGGCGCCGCCCGGCGCGGGTCAACAGGTCTCGGCCGGCCGGGGTGAGCGTGGCGAGCACGCTGCGCCGGTCGGTTGGCGACGGCTCGCGGGCGACCAGACCGGCGGCGACCATCCGGTCGATCAGCCGGGTGACGCCGCCGGTGGTGTAGAGGACGGCGGCGGAGAGCTCGCTCATCCGCAGCTGCTGATCGGGGGCCTCACTGAGGCGCAGGAGTACGTCGTACTGGGCGAGCGAGAGCCCCGTTCCGGCGCGCAACTCCCGCTCCAACTCGGCCATCACCCGGCTGTGCCCCTGCAGGAAGTCCCGCCACGCGGCCAGCCGCTGCGGGTCCGGCCGCCGCCGCTCCGTCATCACCTGCACCTCGCTTCTCTGACCTAACAGTATCTGACGCGTCAGCTATGCCGTGGAGCCTCACCACGTTCGCCCGACGGGCGGTCGGATTGCCGCGCCTGTTTGGTGTCTCTATGGCCAGGAGACGAAGAGCCTCACCACGTCGCAGGGGTGTCATTCATTGTGCGTATCCATACGCCGCTGCCCGAGCCGAGCCCGATGCGAAGCGCGTCGGAGGGCGATGACAACCGCCAGCACCCCGCCGGCGATCACACTGAGGCCGCCGAGCGCGAACGCCGCCAGCGTCCCGAGAGCCGTGTCGCGCGGACCATAGAACCGCGGATGATCACCGACCGACAGGGTCGGTGCCGGACCGGCCGCGGATGACACGCAGGTGAGCTCGTACCTTCCGGCCGGCTCGGCGTACACGGTGAGGAGCCCGCGCCACCGTTCGTTGTCGACCTCGAGTTCGACGCGCTCCCCCGTCAGAAAGACGTTGCTCAACTCGGTCATCGCCCGGCCATCCACGGATGACGCCTCACATCTGACGTCCGGGGGTCCTTGGCCGGTCTCCTTGACCCACACGATTCTCCCGTCCGACGCCGACAGGCGCACCGTGACCGGCTGCCCTGGTGTGACGCGCTGCCCCAGATCACCTCCCGCGCCGAGGACGAACCGCATCACCCCCGCCGCGGCGAGCACGCCACCGACACCGATGAGCGCCGCGACGATGAACCAGGCACGGCGCGGCCGAAGTTCCTCGGGTCGGACGAGGGGAGCAAAATCCATGGCGAGATCATGCAGGTGACCAGCCGGCCCGCAGTACCCGGTCCCGCCAGGCAGGCTCGACCGCCATCAGATCGGCGCTGCCTGCGGCTGGTCCGGGTGGTCGGGCATCATGCCCGCCGACCACGCGCGTCCCGGCCGTGCTTCCCCTCGATCTTGCCCGAACGCCCGGCCGTTCACGCCCCTGGCACCACGATGACCGTGGTCCGCGAACACGAACTCCCGTACGTCGTTGGCTGGCGGAAACGCGGCCTCGAACCGGGGGCCGTCTACCGGCTCTCCGCCCCGCCCAGCAGATCGCGGACCAGAACGTCCATACCCGGACGCTCCTCGACGAGAACGCGCGCATCAAGGAGGCCCTGTGTCGATGGCAGGGCGGACATGACGCGCCGCATGCGCGTCGACGGCGAGCAGGACACGCTCGTCCAGCCGACGCGCTACAGGTGACGCAGCAGCGCGTCGACGACCTCGTCGGTGCTGGCCGTCCCGCCGACGTCGCGGGTCCGCGTACCCGGTTCGAGCAGGCAGGCCTCGACCGCCGCCATCACGTCGGCGGCTGCCTGCGGGTGGCCCAGGTGGTCGAGCATCATGGCGGCCGACCACACCGCGCCGAGCGGGTTCGCGACGCCCTGACCGGCGATGTCCGGCGCGGAGCCGTGTACGGGCTCGAACATCGACGGGTACGTGCGGGTGGGGTCGATGTTGCCCGATGGCGCGATTCCGATGCTGCCGGCGACCGCGGCCGCGAGGTCGCTGAGGATGTCGCCGAAGAGGTTGGACGCGACGATGACGTCGAAGCGTTCGGGCTGCAGCACGAGCTTCGCCGCCAGGGCGTCGATGTGCTCCGAGTCCGATCGCACCTCGGGGTGCTCGGCGGCGCGCTCGGCGACGATCTCGTCCCAGAACGGCATGGTGTGGACGATGCCGTTGGACTTGGTGGCGGAGGTGACGTAGGAGCGGCGGGTGCGGGCGAGCGTGAAGGCGTAGTCGACGATCCGGGTCACCCCGGCGCGCGTGAAGACGGCCTCCTGCATGGCGACCTCGTCGGGCAGGCCGCGGTTGAGCCGCCCACCGATCTCGCTGTACTCCCCCTCGACGTTCTCCCGGACCACCACGAAGTCGACCCTGCCGGGGACCGCGCCGCGGACGGGGCTGGCAACGCCTTCGAAGACGCGGATCGGCCGCAGGTTGACGTACTGCCGGAAGGCCCGGCGGATCGGGATCAGCAGGCCCCAGAGCGACACGTGGTCGGGCACGCCCGGCCAGCCCACGGCGCCGAGCAGGATCGCGTCGGCGCCGCGGAGCCGGTCGAGACCGTCGGCCGGCATCATCGTGCCCTCGCGGGCGTAGCGCTGGCACGACCAGTCGTACTCGTCGTAGCTGAACGCAAGGCCGTGCCGCGCGGCCACGGCGTCGAGCACCCGCCGCGCGGCGGCGGTGACCTCGACGCCGATGCCGTCCCCGGGGATGACCGCGATGCGTTGCGCGGCCATCAGCGACCGAGACCCACGACCGCGACCATCAGCGGGAGAAGGAGCAGGATGAGGATCGCGCCCAGCACGTCGAACGAGACGCCGGACCGGATCATCTTGGTGATCGGCACCACCCCCGAACCGTATACGACCGCGTTCTGCGGGGTGGAGACCGGCAGCATGAAGCCGAACGACGCCGCGAACGTCGCGGCCAGCGCGGGCACGAGCGGATCGACGCCCGCCGCGGCCGCGATCGGAATGACGATGGGTACGACCACCGCGGCGGACGCCGTGTTGCTGGTCGTCTCGGAAACGAGGACGGCGAGCAGCACCGCGAAGGCGGTGATCGCGAAGACGCTGGTCAGACCGAGCACGTTGGCGCTGCCCTCGCCGATGGTCTTGGCGAGCCCGCTGCTCTGCAACAGCGCTCCGAAGATCACGCCGGTGCCGAAGAGCACCACGGTCCCCCAGTCGATGCGGGCGGCGTCGCTCCAGCGCAGGGTGTACTCGCGCTTGCTCCAGTCCGTCGGCAGCAGGAAGAGCAGGGAGGCGCCGAGCACGGCGACGATCCCCTCGTTGAGCCGCCCGCTGACGGTGTCGTAGATGGCCGAGTCGCTGCCGGCGACCAGCGCCACGATGCCCGGCACGATCCACAGTGTCACGGTGACGAGGAAGGCGATCAGGGTGTTCTTCTCGGCGCGGGAGAGCGGACCGAGTCTGGCCCGTTCGGCGGCGACGTAATCGGCCACCCCGTCGATGCGCCGGATCTCCGGCTTGTTGAGCAGCAGTAGGACGGCGGCGAGAACGATGAACATGAGCAGGCAGATGGGGAACGCGGTGGCCATCCACTGGGCGAAGGAGATGCGCTCGCCGGTGGCCTCCTCGATCAGCGCGCGGCCGATCAGGTTCGGTGGCGTGCCCACCGGGGTGAGCAGCCCGCCGACGCTGGCGCCGTACGCGAGCATCAGCATCAGCGCCACCCCGACGCGCAGCCGCGTCGGGTCGAAGTCGGCCTTGGCGATGCCGCGGTCCTGCATCAGCTTCGCGATGACGGCGAGAATGCCGAGCGCCGTCGGCAGCAGCATCGCGACGGTCGCGGTGTTGGAGACGAAGGCCGACAACGCGCAGGTGATGACGCCGAAGGCGACGATGACGCGCCCCGTCGTCCTGCCCACCCCTGGCAGTGACAGGACACGGAAAGCGAACCGCCGCGCCAGCCCGTGCTTGAGCATCGCCTGGGCCAGGATGAACGCGCCGATGAACGTGAACACCGTCGATGAACCGAAGGGCCCGAGCACGTCGGCGGCGGGCGCCACCCCCAGTACGACGATCGCGCCGACGCCGATGAGCCCGCCGATCGGAATGGGCACTGGTTCGGTGACCCACAGGACGATGACGCCGAGCAGCACCCCCGCGAGGGTCTGCTGGCTCGGCCTCATGTCCAGCGGCAGGGCCAGGAAGACGATCGAGACCAGGGGGGCGAGCGCCAGCCCGATGGTCCGCCGCCCCTTCTCGAACCGCTCCTCCGCCGGGGAGAGGCGTTGCTCCCCGAGGCTGCGGTAGGTGGCGCCGCCCAGCAGCGCCTCGTCGACATCGGTCTTGGCCACAGGGGTGGAAGGGGTGTCGGTGGAGACCATGGCGTGCTCCTCGGTCTTTCCGCGGGAAGGTCCGACGGCCAGATGGAACGACTGCGTGCGCCACACGCGACGGGGAGTTTCGTTCATGAAGTTTACGACTGTCGATGGAGAGATCCCAGAGCGCAAGCGACCGGAGCAGATGAAAACCGTTGCAACGAAAGACAGGGAGCGTACGCCGTGCAAGCATGTCGTTACTCGCCGTCAAATTTGGCACACAGAAATCGACACGCTTCGACATCAGTGTCGTTAGATTATTGGTGCCGGCATCATCCCCACCTTGTCCGCCCAAACCCCCCATGGTGAGTCGATGAAGACCAGAAGAATCGGTGACCAGGAGATCCTGACCCCCAACCTCGACCCGGGGGGCCTCGATCCGGTCGGCCACACGCCCGAGAGCGACCTGGCAGAGGCGTACGTCGCTGACCAGTCCTGGGCGAAAGCGCATTTCAGTGGTGTCAGCCTGAGCCGGAGTCACGTCGAACGCGTCGACCTGACCGAAACGCACTGGCGGGACGTCGCGCTGTACGGGTGTCGGCTGGATCGGGTCAACCTGTCGGGAGCGAAGCTGACCGGCGTCATGATGGAGCGTTGTCATCTCGTCGACTGTCGCCTCACCGCCCTCCAACTGGCCGACACCACCCTGAAGAACGTCATCCTCGAGGACTGCCGGCTGGACCACGCCACCCTCCTCCATGTACGGACCACCGGCCCCGCGGCGGTGACGGGTTGCGACCTCAGCCATTCCCTTCTCGTGCAGAGTCGGTTCTTCGGCCTGGTCGCCCGGTCGTGCCGGCTGACCGGGGTGGAGGTGGACGACTGCGACACCACGGGCGCGGACCTGCGCGACAACGACCTGCGGCAGGTCGGGCGCGGGCTGACGAGTCTGCGGGGCGCGGTGATCGAGGAGTCGCAGATCGCGCACCTCGCCACGCTGGCGGTCCGCGAACTGCAGCTCACCGTTCGCAGCCGCTCAGACTGTGCGGTCATCAGAGATACGGCGAAGGGCCAGCTCGGGTGAGCTGGCCCTTCGCGTGGTGATCTGTGGTTGTCCGGGTTGCTCCGATCAGGCGGAGTAACCGCGGGTGGCCATCCACTTGGCCAGCTCGATCGTGGTCATCTTGTAGGTGATGGTGCCGTTGGGGTTGGCCGGGTCGGCGATCTCGACCGTCCTGCCCTGGTCGGTGTAACCCACCACGGTCAGGTAGTGGCCACCCGGGTAGGAGTGGACGCCACCGTCGGTGTCGAACGCGGTCCCGGCGATGTTGGCCACCACCGGACGACCATCGTTGAGCGCGTGCACGACGTCGGCCTGAAGCTTGTCCATCTTCTCCGGCGTCACGTCATCGCCCATCGACGTCGTCTTGTACTTGTCGCCACCGAGGACACCGTTGAGCCCCTTGGTGATCTCCACGGCCGAGTTCGTGCCCGCCTCGGTCGTGCCCAACTTCTGGGCGATCTCGTCCTGGCTCAGGTTGTGACCGTTGGCGCTCAACGCGATCCGCGTCGCGGCCGGGCCACAGTAGTAGAAGTTGGGCTGCAACTGGAAGTCATGGTTGAGCGACTTCGTCACCGGCTTCGAGGCGATGTCATCCAGCGGCTTGGCAACCTTCACCGGCTTCGCCTGCGACGCGTGCGCACCGCCCTGCGCGCCGTGCGCCGACTGCGCCGCGTCTGCCGCCGGCTTCACCGTCGAGGCCTGCGCATCACTCACCGCCGGACCCGCGATCGCGCCACCCGCCAACGCCAGACCAGCAACACCAAGAGCAGCCTTACGAGCAGAGCTCTGAAAAATCCAACGAGTAAAAGTCGTGTTCACGAGGGGTGCCTTTCTAGTACGGGGGCACGCGGCAACAATCAGCACACGCACCTCAGAAAAAAGACGTTCCGCGGCACAACCGCCGCGAGAACAGCGCCCCGGGAAAGAAAACGACCGGGGGAGAAACCAGCCGCGAATCACAACATCGCGGCCGAAAGAAAACAGCCCGCGCACTGACCGCTCAGGCTTACGCAGGGTATAACCGCCACTCACCACGAGCCATTCCACAACCCGCAGGCCCACGCAAGAAAACCGCGCTAAGCTGCGATCGCCTCTGCGGCAACCCGGACGCCGGCGACACTCGGCGACGGGCCTGCCATGCCAACCTCGCACGCAGGCTGTAACAGGACATTCGCTCCAGCGCACGACAACGGCGCCATCGAGGTCGAGACGCGTCCGGCGCCGATCTAATCAGGCGTGCTCGACTCTTCGCAGAAGTCGTAGCCCGGACGCATCATTGACGGCGGCGTTATCCGAAGCGAGAGCGCAATGATCGGCCCGTTGTCCTCTGTCCTGTTCGACTGTCCCGATCCGCCGCTCCTGCCCGTTCTACTCCGAGCTGCTCGGGCTGCCGGTCACGCGGGTGGACGGCGACTGGGTAGACGTCGGTGACGACCAACCGGTCGGGTCCGGGTTCAGCATGATCGAGGGTCGCGCCACATCGGCCACAGAGGTGGGCCGTCGAAGGGCAGGAAGAACGGCGCCGCCGACCGGTAGCCATGACGCAGGTAGAGGCGGCGGTTGTTGGCGTGACTGGCTTCGAGATAGCCGGCGAGGCGCGCCCTGTCGAGCGCGGCGTGCTGATGGTTGAGGAGCGCCGTGCCCAGGCCGCTGTTCTGTCGCGGGGGCGCGACCGCCAGGTACGCGAGATAGTGGTGCGGCACCGCCGGATGGTGGTCGGCGAACATCGCGCCCAGCGCGGCGAACCGGTCGGCGAACGGGCCGCACGTCTCGGCCAGCCGCCCCTGCTGATCGGCTGACGCGGCCGGCGGGCGCATGCGCAGGTGCCAGAGCGCGACCGCGGTCTGATCGACCGCGAGGTGCACGTATCCGGCCTGCAGTGCCCGCTCGACCTCGAGTCGGAAGAAGGCGAGGTAGATCCCGCGACGGACCCCGGGATCCGGAACGAGCCAATCGGCGACCGGCCCGGTCAGGAACGCTTCGGCGAGCAGCGCGGTAATCACGTCGGTGTCGCCGGTGGTGCCGGTGCGGATCGCGAGGGACTGGTGGTTTCGCATCGGGAAGCTCCTTTCCTGCGTCAGACGCGGACGTGGCTGGCCGGGCGCGCGGCGGACGGGACCACCGGCCGGGGCGTAGCCGCGACGGTGGCGCTGGCCGCGCCGAGTCCGATCACGGCGTAGATCCGCGGCCGGGCGACGCGCAACAGCAGCGCCCACCCCACGCCGAGGAGCGCCGCGACGGCGTAGGCGGCCGGGAAGAGCCACCGCAGCGACGAGGTCGCCTCGACTCCGAGCAGGGTGGCAAACTGCTCGATCGTCACGACGAGGACCGTGACCAGGGCGATCGTGGCGAGCGCCGGCGCCAGCAGGCGGCGCCACAGCGGCTCCCCGCGCCGGTCACGAGCGAAGAAACCCACCACCGCCGCCGAGGTGGCGGCCATGAGGATCAGCACGCCGAGCCCGCCCGTCACGGTGACCCAGAAGAAGAGATGCAGGATCGGGTCGAGGCCCACAACCGCGTACGTGACCAGCACGAGCAGCGCGAGCACCGTCTGGGTGAGGGAACCGCGCGTCGGGGCGCCCGTGCGGGGACTCGTCCGGCCCAGCGCGGCCGGCAGGACCCGCTCGCGGCCGAGCGCGAACAGATAGCGGGCGACGGTGTTGTGGAACGCCAACAGCGCGGCGAACAGGCTGGTGATGAAGAGCAGATGCCCCACGTTGACGAGGGTCCGACCGACGTGCGGCGCGACCAGGTTGAACATCAGACCGGTGCCGTCGGCACGCGCGGCCGCCACGATCCGGTCGGGCCCGGTGGCCACGGACATGGCCCAGGCGGACAGTCCGTACAGCAGGCCGGTGACCGCGACCGAGATGTAGGTGGCGCGGGCGATCGTCCGCTTCGGGTCCTTGGTCTCCTCCGAGAACACCACCGTCGCCTCGAAGCCCACGAATCCGGTGATCGCGGTGACCAGTGCTGCGCCGATGCCGGCGGCGAAGATGTGCGACGGCGACAGGGTCGCGAAGTCGACCACTCCCCCGGCCGGGTGGGTCACCATGACCAGATCGAAGACCACGGCGATCGCGATCTCCAGGATCAGCATCACGGCCAACAGCCGGCCGTTGAGGTCGACCCGCAGCACGCCGAGCGCCCCGACCAGGGCCCATCCGACCAGCGCGCACCCCCACCAGGGCACCGACCAGCCGAACCGTCCGTCCAGGAAGTCGGCGAGCACCGCGCCGAACCCGCCGTACAGGCCGATCTGCATGGCGTTGTACGCCAGCACGGCGACGAACGCGGCACTCACGCCGGCCGGTCTGCCCAGACCGCGGCTGACGTAGGTGTAGAAGGCGCCGGCGTTGACGATGTGCCGGGACATCGCGACGTACCCGACGGCGAATAGCGCGAGGATCACCGCGACAACCAGGTACGACACGGGAATGCCGACGATGCCGGTCACCGCGTACCCGGTGGTGGCGCCACCGGCGACCACCGTGAGGGGCGCCGCGGCGGCCATGACGAAGAACACGACGCTGGGGATGCCGAGCCGGCTGGTCGCCAGCACTGCGGAGACGGCACTGGCACGGGGGGTCTGCTCACTGACGGACATGGGTGTTCCTCCACAAGGGACGAGGGGGATGGAGGGTCAGGTTCGGTTGCTGAGCACACCGCCACCGATGGCGATGCCGGTCTGCACCAGCAGCTCGCGCAGCGGCGGCCAGGCGTGGTCGGTGAGCTGGCACAGGTAGTCACGGGCGGCGCGCGGCGCCCCGGCGAGCACATGGGTGTCCAGGCCGGTCTGCGCGATCAGCCCGGCGAGCGCGACGTCGCCGGCGGTGAGCTCCTCGCCTCGCGTGATCTTTGTGGAGAGGCGTATCGAGGACCAGGCCGCGACGTTCATGTCGACGGGGACGTAGACGACGGCGCTGCGCCACATCCGGCGCGACTCCTCCCGGCGGAGCGTGCCGTCCCGGCACAGCCGCTGTCCCACCTGCTCGCGGGAGTCCTGCGACAGGAAGTCGAGCCAGACCCGGACCCTCGTGTGCTGGGGCTCGGCGATGAGCAGATCGAGCACGGTGCGGGCGAGCGGATCAGGGGGTGGGGTGCGGTCGACGACGGTCACGCTGGCCCGGTCGATCAGGATGCGGTGGGCGTAGAGCAACTCGGCGAGAATGGCGGCAGCCAGGCCGTACGCGATCGCCCGGTGGTGCAACCGGGGTTTTCCGGTCACGTCATGGTGGGCGGCGAGGTAGAAGCTGTCAGCCAGGCGCACGGCGGTTCTTCTGACGCAGCGACGCGACGGCGCTTCCCCGTCGGGGCCCGGGCTCGGCGGCTTCGGGCGGGCCGTCCGGCACATGTCCGTGCCGGCGTACGTCCCGGTGATGGCTGATGCGGGCGGCGCCGTCGCGTACTCCGGTCACCGACCGCGGACAGCGCGACGCCATGTCACGTCTCCGATCCGCGGGTGGGGGTGCGACAGCCGCGCAAGGGGATGGCGACCGCACCCGTCAGGCAATGTCGCTGACCGTACGCGCGGAATCACACAAAACCTGTGACCATACGGTTACACATTTCGATATCTCGGCGGTCATCCACCATGGCGCGGCAACGGCTCTCGGGCCGCCCGCGTCAGCGCCGCGACGTACCGGCGCCGGAACGAGCGTCACACTCTCGCCGATCAAGGAAAACCCCGCCGATCAAGGACGTATTCACACGGATAGAGATCCAACCGTGCGCATACGTCCTTGATCGACGGGGTTGAGCGTTGACGGGGTTGGGGCTTAGGCGCCGGTGATCATCGAGACGATCTCGTTGCGGGTTGTCTCGGCGATGGTGCGCACTCCGATCTGCGTGCCGCGTCGGAGCACGGCCACCCGGTCGGCGATCCGGAAGACCTGGTCGAGGTTGTGGCTGACGACCAGCACGGCGGCGCCGCGCTCCCGCAGCCGCAGCCGCATGATCAGCTCCTCGACCTTCGCCGTCTCCGCCACACCGAGCGCGGCCGTCGGCTCGTCCATCAGCACCAGGCTGCTCGCCCAGTGCGTGGCCCGGCAGATCGCGGTCGCCTGCCGCTGCCCCCCGGAGAGCTCCCGGATGGTCGCCTTGGCGCTCGGGATGCGTACGTCCAGGTTGTCCACCGGTTCCTGCGTCTCCCGCGCCATGCGGCGACCCGATCGGCTCCCCCGCCGACTGCGCGACATCCTCCCCGCCGCCCCCAGCGTCCACCGCGCCGAACTCGGCGACCTCTCCGGCGCGCTCGGCGCCGTCGTGGCCGCGCTGCACGCCGCGTACGGGCGGCTCGGCCTCGCCGACCTGGACCTGGCACGGGTGCCCCACCGTGAGGCGCTCGCGGGGTTCGCCGTCCGCCAACTCTCCTTATCGGACGGTGTCACCGCCCAGCTGACGGCCGCGGCCCCGGCTTGAGAACGTCCGCCACCGCCTGTCCGGGCGTGCCGGTGAGCGTCAACGACGGCGGTGACCACAGGTCGGGCAGGGATCGGGGCGGCTGCGTGCGTACCGGGCGCGTAGCGCGATTCCCAGTGGCACGGCGGAGACCGACAGCGCGCCCGAGGCCACGGCCGTGCCGGCGAGGGTCACCCACTCCGCCGTGGGCGCGCCGACATTCTGCACCGCAATCGCAAGCGGTCCCACGGACAGCAGCCCGATCGGCGTGAGCAGCACGAGCAGTGCCCAGAGACCGCGGCCGTCGGTCCCGAGCGCGAACCCGGACGCGACGACGAGCGCCGCGAGGAGAAGAACGACGGCGGCTCCGCCAACACCTCGTCCGCGTACCAGCGGTAGGACCCGGGTGCTCGCGACTCGAGTACCCCGATGGCCAGGACGGCGCCGATCAGCGGGGCGAACACGGGCGCCAGCCGGGTGGACCACCGTTGCCGCGGTGGCAGCGCGAGCGACAGCGCGCCGAGGGCGAACTGGGGCAGCAACACGAACAGTGGCGGCCGGGCGTAGGGCGTGAGCGCGGAAGCGGGAATCACCGCCACGGTGAGGAGCAGTGCCGCGAAAAGCGCCCGGCGCGCGATCCGGGCGGGCAGCACGACGGCGGCGACCCCGGCCGCGAGCCACCCGAGCCACACCAGCGCGCCGAGCGACCCGAACGGACCGAGTGGATCGAGGAGGAAACCCTGGGTCGTCGGAGCGATCTCGGCCCAGAGCAGCCAGACCGCCGCGAGCGTGGTCGCGGTGGTGAGCGCCAGCATCGCGGCGATGGGCAGACCAGCGAGGAGGCCGAGCGCACGGTTGGCCCGCAGTCGCTGCCGCAGACCGCCCCGGAACAGATCCGCCGCGTCGGCCGGGCTCGGCCACCGCCGTCCCGCGCCGGCGAGTTCCAGGTACGTCTCGACGATCTCGTCGCCGCGCTGAGAGCGGTAGTCCGCGGGGTAGAACCCGAGCAGCCGACGGTAGCGCCGGGCGAGTTCGTCGCGATGCGCGATCACGCGACGCCTCCCGCCGGTCGGGCGGTGGCGGCGCGGCGGCGTGCACCGGCCGGCCGTACTCCCGGTTGTCGGGCCTCCTCGCGCGCCCGCAACCGGGCAGTGGCCGCCTCGACGTTGTGGCGCATCCGCTCGGTCTCGGCGCGCAGCGTCGCGTCGCCGTCCTCGGTGAGCCGGTAATAGCGGCGCAGCCGCCCGTCCACCACCTCTTCGCGGTCCATCGTGACCAGTCCGTCGTCGGCGAGCCGGTCGAGCGCGCCGTAGAGGGTGCCGGGCCGCAGCGTGATCCGGCCGGCCGAGAGCGCGGCGACCTCGGTGATCAGTCCGTAGCCATGCAACGGCTCGCGGGCGAGCGCGGTCAGGATGAGGAACGTCGGTTCCCGTACGGGAGTGTCCACGACGGACAACATATCGGACGCGAAGGTATGACGGGGGGCGTGACGTTCGTGCGCGCAGCGTCCGCATCACTTCTTCGCAGAATCTTCACAGGCGTCCGCCTACCCTCCCCGCTGTGATCGGAGAGTCCGGTGCCGCCAACGGGGATGGGTCGGCGACCTCGGAGCGGTCGTCGACCCGGGCGTGCCGGCGCCGATCAGACCTCGACGAAGCCGCCGGTACGCCAGTACCAGCCGCTCTCGCGCGCCATCAGCCCCTCGTCGATCAGGTAGCGGCGCAGCGACACCCAGTCCGGCTCGTAGAAGGCGCGCAGCACGGCGTCGACCTCCCGCTCGCTCAGCCGGACGCCCGGCTCGAAGGCGCGGACGATGTGCTCCAGCAGCACCCGACGTTTGCCGGCCTTGGCCGGAATCGAGACGAGCCGGTCGTCCTTGAGGAAGGTCCGCAGGACCTTGTCGTGATCAGCGCTCACCCCCGCAACCTAACCAGCCGCACAAGCCGTTATCGGCAGGCCGTGCGCTAGCGTGCGTCCCGACGACGGACGCATCGCAGCGGGGGGCTGAGGCATGAGGGAGATGTTCGTGGCCGGCGACGCCGGCCGACTGGCCGTCGTCGACCACGGCGGCGACGGTCCGGACCTGCTCCTTCTGCATGGTGCCCATCGCAACCTCGTCGATTGGGAGCCGGTGCGGCGGCGCCTCACCGGGCTCCGCCTGGTCGCTCTCGACCTGCGCGGCCATGGTCGGTCCGACCCGCCCGCCGGGGACGACTACGCCTGGGCCGGGCTGCTCGCCGATGTCCGCGCGGTGATCGCGCAGCTCGGGCTCCACCGCCCGTACCTGGTCGGACACTCATTCGGCGGCATGATCGCGATCGAGTACGCGGCGACGCACGCCGACTGCGCCGGCGTGATCGACCTCGACGGCTTCGGCGGCGGGGTGCCCGAGCTCTACCCCGGCATCACGCCCGAGGAGTTCACCCGACGGCGCCGGGCGCAGATCGACCGGTACGTCGCGATGGCCACCCCGGAGAGCGTCGACGCGCCCGAGGCCAACCGGATCATCGCCCAGGCGCGTGCCGTCGCCACCATGGTCGGTTGGGACCCGAACGACGAGGAGGCGGCGGCCCGGCGCGGCCTCGTGCCGCTGCCCGACGGCCGCTATGCCCGCCGGCCCCGTCCCGCCGCAGTCGGCGCGATGATGGCGCCGCTCACCGGCTGGGACGCCTTCGGCCGCCTGCGGCACCTGACCTGCGACGCCCTTGTGGTGCAGGGCGGACGTACGCCCCCGCTCGACCATCTCCCCGAGGACCTGCGCGAACTCACCGCGGCGCTCGTCGCCGGCATCACCGCGCAGATCGACGCGCTCGTCGCCGAGGGTGGCCGGGTGCGGGCGCTCCGCCTACCCGACGCGGGTCACATGGTGCAGCTCGACGAGCCGGCGACAGTCGCGCGACTGATCCGCGATTTCGTCCTCGACCGTGCCGTCACGCGGGCTGGATGAGATCCCACCGGTTTCCGTAGAGATCCTGGAAGACAGCGACGCTGCCGTACGCCTCCCGGCGCGGCGGCTCTTCGAACCGCACCCCGGCCGCGGTCATCCGCGCGAAGTCGGCATCGAAGTCGTCGGTGTGCAGGAACATGCCGACACGCCCACCCGTCTGGTCCCCCACCCGCTCGGCCTGCCGCGGCGTGCTCGCCCGGGCGAGCAGGATCGCGGTCCCGCCCGCTCCGCGCGGTGCGACCACGACCCATCGCGACCCGTCATCGCGGGGCGTTTCCTCGATGAGCTCGAAGCCGACGGCGTCGACGTAGAAGGCGATGGCCTCGTCGTAGTCGCGGACGAGAAGGGCGACCAGTCCCAGTTGCGGCATCCGGTCATCGTCCCCTACGCCGACACGGGCACCGCCGACGACCCGGCACGGGCGTCGCAGGACGCGGATCCGAGCCAGGTGTGCGGATTCCCCGCCCAGCACCAGCCCAGCTTCGGGGCGCCCTTGCTGATCCAGAGCGCGGGGACCCGTCGGTCGCCGCAGCGCGAGCCGACCAGGGAGAAGCAGTTGTTCTTCTGCAACGACCCGGGATGGTGCGTGATGAACGCGATCCCCTCGTCGACGGTGAGCGGCGTGCGGCCCTGCGCGGTGATGGTCACCATCGCCGCGTCGGGCGTCACGTTGCGGGTCTCCGCGCCGCGGTCGATGTCGAAGACGAGGTACGCCGGGCCGTCCGGGATCTCCAACTCCTTGATGGCGTCGAAGCGGCCGATGTCCTCCGGCTCGAAGTCCACGTACCCCGGTTTGCCCTTCAGCGCGGTCAGCGGCATCGCGCGGCCGGCGGGCGCCAACTGCTTCGTGATCACCAGCACGAACGGCACGCGCGCCTCGGTCGGCGGAGCCAGCGACGCGGCGCGGGTGACGGCGGTCTGCCGCAGCGGGGCGACGAGCTCGACGAGCGCCTCCTCCGCGAGCCCGCACAACTCCGGGTATCCCTTGTCGAGCAAGGTACGGACCTGACGGTCGAACTCTGCCCCGGCGTCGAACGGCGTCGCGGTCACGTGGATCCCTTCGTCGATTTATACGTACAGGGTACGGGGTAACGCCGGGACCGCCACCTCGGAATTGGCTCTCGCTGGCCCCGTGCCGATCCGCGACGCTGGACGCTTCCGACGGTGGAGGGCACCCGTGGTCGATCCGGCAGGCGTACTCGGCATCGCGTTGGTGGCACTCGGGCTGGTGCTCACCCCCGGCCCGAACATGATCTACCTCGTGTCGCGCACCCTCGCCCAGGGCCGGAGCGCCGGCCTCGTCTCACTGCTGGGGGTGGCCGTCGGATTCTTCATCTACCTGCTCGGCTCCGCGCTCGGCCTGACCGCGCTCTTCGCGGTGGTGCCCTTCCTCTACGAGACCGTCAAACTGCTCGGCGCCGGATACCTGCTCTGGCTGGCGTGGCAGAGCCTGCGCGGCAGGGGATCCCTCTTCGTCGCCCAACCACTGGCACCGGATTCGCCGCGCCGGCTCTTCACGATGGGGCTCGTCACGAACCTGCTCAACCCGAAGATCGCCGTGCTGTACGTGTCGCTCCTCCCCCAGTTCATCGATCCCACCCGCACCCACGTGGCGACCCAGGGGCTGATCCTGGGCGTGGTCCAGATCGCCATCGCGGTGACGGTCAACGCTCTGATCGTGCTCGCCGCCGGTCGCATCGCGCGGTGGCTCGCGGACCGGCCCGGATGGCTCCGCCTTCAGCGCTGGCTCATGGCGTCCGTGCTCGGGGCGCTCGCCGTACGGCTGCTCGCCGACCGGAGCCGAGCCGCCGCACTGGCCTGATCAGCGCGGCAGCAGAAGCAGCTTTCCGGTCGTCCGCCGCGCGCCCAGATCGTCGTGGGCCCGTGCGGCATCCGCCAGCGGGTACGTCCCGCCGATGTGGACATTCACGTCGCCGCGCCCGATCCACGTGAAGAGCGCCCGGGCGCGGCCCAGCAGTTCGTCGCGGCGGGCGATGTAATGCCCGAGCGTGGGGCGGGTGACGAACAACGATCCGGCCGCGGCGAGACGCTGCAGTTCCAGCGGCGGCACGGGTCCACTGGCCGCCCCGTAGAGCACGAGGTAACCGCGCGGCCGCAGCGAGTCCAGGCTGTCGTCGAACGTCGCGCGCCCCACGCCGTCGTAGACCACCGCGGCGCCCGCGCCGTCCGTCACGTCCCGCACCACCCGCCCGAAGTCCCCGTAGCCCGCGACATGATCGGCGCCGGCCTGCCGGGCGAGCCCCGCCTTCTCGGCCGTCGACGTGGTGCCGACGACGACGCCTCCGCGGATCTTGACCATCTGCGTGAGCAGCAGCCCCACTCCGCCCGCCGCGGCGTGCACCACGACCGCATCGCCCGCCGCGACGGGGTAGGTGCTGTGGCACAGGTAGTGGGCAGTCATCCCCTGCAACATGACGGCCGCCGCGGCCTCCAGCTCAACCCCATCGGGTACGGGCACCGCCCGGTCGGCGGGCACCACGACCTGCTCCGCGTAGCTGCCGGGCACCCCGGTCCACGCCACCCGGTCACCGAGAGCGAACTCGGTGACCTCCGCGCCGACTGCCACGACCGAGCCGGCGCCCTCAGCCCCCGGCACGTAGGGCACGCCGCTGGCATAGGGCGGCCGTCCCTCGCGCTGGTAGATGTCCATGAAGTTCACTCCGGCGGCGACCACGTCGACGAGGAGTTGACCGGGGCCCGCCTTCGGATCCGCACGCTCGGCCACAGCCAGCACCTCCGGCCCGCCGTGCCGCTCCACCACCACTGCGCGCATGCGGCCATCCTCCCTGATCAGGTGAGCCCGCGCCCCGGATACGCCAGCCGGCGCTCCCGGCGTTGGCGCGTCCGACGACCGTCTCGTGCGGCTACCGTCTCGTGCGGCTACCGGCGGAGCGCTTCGACCGGTTCGATCCGACCGGCGCGGATCGCCGGGTAGGCGCCCCCGGCCAACCCGGCGGCGATCCCGATGACCGGCGCCACCACAACGGTCCACGGCTCGATCACGGGCGTCCAGTCGCGCCACGCCGCGACGGCGACGACGGTGACCACACCAAGGCTGCATCCGAAGAGTCCACCGAGCGCCCCGAGAACGGCCGACTCCGTAAGGAACTGGCTGGTGATGTGCAGCCCGCGCGCCCCGACCACCCGACGCAGTCCGATCTCGGGCACCCGTTCCAGCACCGCGACCAGCGTGGTGTTGGCGATGCTCACCGCCCCGATGATCAGACAGACTCCGGCGAGCAGGAGGAAGAGCGCGGCGAGATCCGTGCTGACCGGCCCACGGAGGCTGCCGGGGTCCGGTGGTGGGACGGCCCGCAGCGCGTCGGGTGCGTCCGGGCGCAGCGCCACCGGCAATTCGTCCGCGACCTGTCGGGCCGCCCCTACCCGCGTCGTGACCAGCATCTTCGGCCGTTCATCGCCGGTAGGGGTCGGGGCGATCGCGCGCACGGAACCGACCGGGATGGTGACCGACAGCATCAGGTCGGGCAGGCGTTCGACGCGGTCGAGCACACCGATGACCGGGTAGGCGATGCCGTTGATGAAGACCGCGGGATGCGAGTCGAGCGACCCGACGCCGAGGCGGGTGGCGATCGCTGAACCGACGACGGCGACCCGCGCCCCGGTGCGGTTGTGGAAGTCGTCGAAGACCCGGCCCGACGCGAGGTGCGGATTGACGGCCGCCACGAGCCCCGGCGACGCGGCGACGATGGGGATCTGCTCACCGGCCGCGTTGGCGTCCACCGACGCCGCGGGTACGGCCTGCCCGCGCTGCGGCACCGTCCAGTACACGCCGCCGCCGGTCACCCCGTTGACCCGGGCCAGACGCGCCTCAGCGTCGATCGGGAAGGGGTCGCGCAGCACGTCCGCGTCCGGACTGCCGGCGGCCTCCACCATGACCTCGGTCGCGGTCACGGTGTTGAAGCGGCTGTTGATCTGGATGGAGGCGGTCGCGGTGACGCCGAGCACGACGACGAACGCGGCGATGCCGAGCACGGTGCCGAGCGACGTCAGCAGCGAGCGGCCGGGTCGCTGCAGGATTCCGGCGAGCGCCTCCGCGACGAGGTCCCGGGCGCCGACACGACCCGGCCGGATCTCGGTCTCTGGTCGGTTACCCGGTCTCATCGGGTCACCGTCGCGACCGACTCCTCGCGCAGCACGCCATCGCTCATCGCGATCGTGCGTCCTCCGCGTCCGGCCACCGCGACGTTGTGTGTGATCACGACGACGGTGATTCCCCCTGCGTGGAGTTGGTCCAGCGTCTCGAGCACGCCGTCGGCCGTGGCGGTGTCCAGCGCGCCGGTGGGTTCGTCACAGAGCAGCAGGCTCGGCCGGTTGACCAGAGCGCGGGCCACCGCGACGCGCTGCCGCTCGCCGCCGGACATGGTCCGGGGCAGCGCCTCCATCCGATGTTCGAGCCCCACCCGGCGCAGCGCGTCGCGCGCACGCGCGCGCCGCTCGGCCCTCGGCACGGGGTTGTAGAGCATCGAGAGTGCGACGTTCTCTTCGGCCGTCCGGTTCGTCAGCAGATGGAACGACTGGAAAATGAAGCCGATCCGCTGCCCGCGTAAGGCCGCCCGCTCCCGGTCGCGGAGTCGCCGCGTGTCGATCCCGTCCAACTCGTAACGCCCCTGCGACGGCCGGTCGAGCAGCCCCGCGACGTTGAGCAGGGTTGACTTCCCGGAGCCCGAGGGACCGACCACGGTGACGAACTCTCCGCGGTGCACCGTGAGGTCACAGGGCCGCAGCGCGTGGACGGGCGGCGGGCCGGGATAGGTCAGCGCGACCCCCTCGAAGCGGATGACCGGCGGCGACACGAGATCCCGGTCGGGGGCCCTGGCGTCACCTGCGGCAGCATCGGTCGGCCCGGGGGCGGTCACGTGCCCACCAGCACCTGGTCGGTGGCGGTGAGATCGTGCCCATGAAGCGGCGTCACCTGCACGTATCCGTCACCGACGAGGCCGGCGGTCACGTCGACGCGACGGCGCTCGGCATCCGTCACCACCGTGACGGATGTCCTGCCGTCCGGGCCGCCGGAGACCGCGGCGACGGGGACGACAAGGACAGGTTCTTTGCTGGACGCGGCGACCACGGCCAGCCGAACGTCCTGCCCGGCGAGGCGCGGATCGAATGTGCCGCGCGGCACGGCCAGCAGTTCGTAGGTGACACCGACGGTTTGGGCATGCCGGTTCTCCGCGCCATCGGTCGCCGCCTCGGGTTGGCGCGGCGTGTCGGCCACACTCTGCACCGTCGCGTCGGCGGTCGTCCCGGAAGTGTCGGCGAGAACCCGCACCGGCAGCCCCTTGCGCACCAGGCCCCGCTGGTAGGACGTGAGCTCTCCCCTGATCACGAGCCGGCCGGCGGATACCGTCAACGACTTCTCCTTGGCCCGCGCGCCGACGGAGGCGACGACCGCGTCGACCCGGCCCGGGAATCCCCGCAGAAATACGACCTCCGCGGCGGGCACGATCGGACCGGTGCGTCGCTCCACCGTGTCGCGCTCGTTCGTGGCCTGGGTCAGATCCTGCGTACGGTCGGCGACGGCGAGCCGGGCCGCCGCGATCCGTGCCTCCCCCGCCCCCTGCGCGCGTTCCAGGGCGATCCGCGCGTCGCGCAGTCTCCGCTCGGCGACGGTGACCGCTTGCTGCGCCCGCGACAGCAGCGTGTCGTCCTCCTCGCTGGCCGGTAGCGGCTCGTACCCCTTCGACCGGTAGAACCCGAGCACCGCATGCTTGGTGCCCGTGCCGTACGTGCCCGCCCGGTCGTCGCTGACGAAACCGAGCGACGCCAGCGCGGCCTGCAACTGGGCGACGTCACTGCCGGTGGCGCCGGGACGCAGGTCGCGGTAGGACGGAACGCCGCCGGGCAACGCGAGAACGGGGCGCCCGGAGAGCTCCATCAGGACCTGACCGGGGTTCACCCGGTCACCGTATTTGACCTTGACCGCCGTCACGATCCGCGCCGTTTCGGTCCCGTCCCGGCCGCCGACATCGACGGTCTGCTCAGCGCCGACCTGACCGCGCACCACAACCGTGGCGGTCAGGACCCGCTTCTCCACGGCCGCGGTGAGCACGGATCGCGGCGGCGGCGCGGTCTCCGCTGCCTTCTGGGCCGGAGATCTGAGCTGCGAGGCCGTCGCTATGGCCGCGATCGTGATGACGATCGACGCGAGGACCGCGGCGCCGAGCCGACGCCGGGCAACCGTGGTGGCGGATCGCTGCGGGGTCGTGTCGGCATCGCTTCCCGCCGTGCCCGGTTGTGGCCAGTCAACCCGTCGCCCGTCCAGGATCGCCATCGCGGCGAGCGCGCCCGTCACGGTGCGCCAGCGAAGACTCTTGGTCGACCCCGCGGCACGGTCGCCGTCGTCCACGGCGCCGTCGTCTGCCGGGTCAGGTGATTGCCGAGGAACCCGCCTGATTCTCAGCATTGCCCGTAGAGATCCATGTTGCCGGCCTTCCACGTCCCGTCCCGCAACCAAGGACGGTGAGCTTGGATCGCGCCTCGGTCAGCCGGTCCGGACCCGCACAGCGCTCGATGCCTCGTACGGACGCGAGCCGGCGGTCTCGACGCAGTCAACGATACGCCCGGCGTCTCGCCCGTCAGCCGCTATCCGGCGAACGTGGATGGACCCGGCAGCTCGCGGATGTACCGCCACTCCGTGGCGCTCGGGCGGTAGCCGAGCCACCGGTTGACCGCGAGCATCGCAACGTTGCCGGCGTCGTTGTTGGTGAAGGCCTCGGTGTAGCCGACGGCCCGGGCACGATGCAGCGAATGGGTCTTGACGAGCTTCGCCAGTCCCCTGCCACGGTAGGCGCGCCGAGTCCCCGTCATGCCGGTCCAGTACCGGCTCCCGCCGTCCGTCTGGGCGAGCGTCACCGAGGCGACGACCCCGTCGACCACCGCCACCGACGTGAGATCGCGGTCCAGGTCGGGGCGATGCCAGAAATAGGTGAGCCAGTCCTCGTACGTGATGGCGTCGACCGCGACGTCGGACGGCTCGTCCAGCGCGCTCTCCGCGTCCGCGGCGTAGATCGGGGCCGGGTCGCCGATGAAGTCGGCGGCCGTCCGCAGCTCGACACCCTCCGGCAGGGGCGGCACCGGAGGCAGCCCCTGCACGAGGTCCAGCCGTTGGAAGTGCGCGGAGCGTCCGCGCCGGTAGCCGTGCCGCGCGGCGAAGGCGAGCGATTGCTCGTCGTCGGCGGTCCAGGCGTAGATGGCGGACGCGCCGAGCCCGGTGACGTACTCCTCGGCGGCGGCCAGTAGCGCGGTGCCGGCTCCCCTGCCGCGCCGCGCGGGATGCACGCTGATGTTCGCGAAGGCCTGGCCGGGGACGCTGGTGTCGAACATGATGCCGGTGCGGGAGATGCCGAGCAGCTCACCGTCGGCCTCCGCGATGAGCAGCCGGTAGTGCTGTGCGGCGGGCCCGCTGGCGACCTGCCAGGCCACGGTCTCCGGCGTCATGACGAAGTACGGCATGGCCGCCCGCAGGATATCGGCTGCCGCGCCGGCATCGCCCGGCTGGAACTCGCGCACGATCAACGTCATGAGCCGGGACGATACGGCCGTCAACGAAGAGTCGCCGCCGGATTTCCGCCTGCCGTCACGGCGGTGGACCTGCCCGCCGTTCCGGATGCGGATACGCCAGTGGGCGCTTCCCCGGTCGGGGAAGCGCCCACTGTGTGTTGTTGGCGATGTCCGCGTCGCTCTGGGCGCGGAACTTGATGCCGAGGCGCTTGGCC
>NZ_JBFANZ010000036.1:0-53935 GCF_040659735.1 Micromonospora sp. NPDC049679 | reverse complement strand
CGGGAGTTGGGTTATCTGCATCTGCAGTTGTTCAGTCCGCGGCGGGCGCCGGGCAAGCTGAAGTATCTTGCCGGTTCGGAGGCGGCGATGGGGGTCTTCGTCAACGACGTACGTCCGGAGGACGCCGCGCGGATGCTGCGCGACAGGGGCGTCGCTCGACTGATCTGACCGTGCCGGCTGGACGCGCACAGCGCAGGCGCGACAGCCGTTGATCAACCGCGAGCGAGGAGCCGGTCGACGGCCTCCGGAGCGAGTGGTCGGGCGAAGTGGAAACCCTGGGCCTGCCGATAGCCCATGTCGCGCAGTCGTTCCGCCTGCGCCGCGGCCTCCACGCCCTCGGCGATCACCTCGATTGCGAGGCTCTCCGCCAGTTGGACGACGGCGCTGGCGACCGCGGCCTTGCGGCCATCGACGGTGACATCGTCAACGAAGGATTTGTCGATCTTGATGATGTCGACGGGACAGTTCGCGAGGATCCCCAGCGACGACTGTCCGGTGCCGAAGTCGTCCAGCGCGACACGGACGCCCAGTTCGCGTACAGCGTGCAAGGTCGCCAACACGGCGCCGTCGTCGGCCATGGCGGTCTCGGTGAGCTCGATGACCAGGCCGGCGGGATCGAGTCCGGTTTCGGCGAGCACCTTCTGCAGTTCGACCGCGAACTGCGGTTCCCGGAGCTGATGGGCCGAGACGTTGACGTGCGTGGCGAACGCCGTGACACGCGGCGCCGCGCGCTGCCACCGGCTCGCCTGCCGGCAGGCCTGCTCGAGCACCCACCGGCCCAGTGGAATGATCAGACCGGTGCGCTCGGCGACCGGGACGAAGTCCGCCGGTGACACCGGCCCGCGGGTAGGATGCCGCCACCGCGCCAGCGCCTCCACACCGACCACGGCGCCGTCGGTGAGCTGGACGATCGGCTGATATTCCAGGTGCAGCTGCCCCTCGGTGAGGGCCTGCCGCAGCCCGTCGAGCAACGCCGCCTGTTCCACGACGCGGGCCTTCATCCCGGGGCGGTAGTAGGCGGCCCGGCACTTGCCCCCGTCCTTCGCCACGTACAGCGCGATGTCCGCGTTGCGCAGCAGGTCGGCGCCGCGGTCCCCGGGGCGGCCGTGGGCCACACCGATGCTGGCCCGCACGGCCAGGTGATGGCCGGCCGCCACCACCGGCTGGGTGAGCGCCGCGAGGACCCGCCGCACCAGCCGCTCGACCTCCGCCTCCCGCAGGCCATGCACGAGTACGGCGAACTCGTCCCCGCCCAGACGCGCCACCGTGTCGACCCCGCGTACGTGTCGGGACAACAGCTCCGTCGCGGTGACCAGAAGCTGATCGCCGACGTCGTGCCCCAGCGTGTCGTTGACCATCTTGAAGTCGTCGAGATCGATGAGCAGCACGGCCGGCGGGCGGTCACCGTGGTCGCCGGCGGCCGCCGCGTCGAGCTCGCGGGAGAACAACCCGCGGTTCGCCGCTCCGGTCAGCGGGTCCCGGTCGGCGAGCAGTTGCAGCTTCGCCTCCAGCGCCCGCCGGTCGGTGATGTCGAGGAGCGCCCCGGAGAGTCCCTGCACAGTGCCCCGCTCGTCGGTGATGACGCCCTTGTAGAACGTGACGTCATGCACCGATCCGTCCGCGTACCGCACCTGCGCTTCGTAGATCTGGCTGCCGCCCGCCTCGATCAGCGCCCGATCGGCTTCGGCGTACACCGCGGCCAGTTCGCTCGACCAGATCTCGTGGACCGTACGCCCGATGATCTGATCGCGCGGCACGCCGACGTACTCCTCGAAGGCCCGGTTGCAGGCGCCGTACACGCCGTCGGCGGCCTTGCTGAAGATGGGCGCCGGAATGTTGTCGATCGCGGTCTGCAACTGCTGAAGCGTCCGCGCGGTCTGCACGACGCCGGTCCCGGCGAGCAGCACGCTCACCGGTCCATCGAAGCCGGCGGTCTCCAGCTGGGCCAGCGCCGCGGCCGCGGCGGACAGCTCGGCGGCGGCCACCACGATCCGGTCCGGGCGTGCCTGTCTCCCGGTCGGTCCGTTCGTGGCCAGCAGGCACGACGCCTCCGCCGGTGAGATCCACGGCGGTGACCCCGGATCGGCGTGGCCGGCGGGCGCGAGCCCGTCGGCGCTGATCCTGAGTATGACGGGCTCGTCACGACAGCGGTCGTCGCGACGGGACGGTCCATCGCCGTCGCGGCCCGCGGGAAGCCGCCGGTCGGACGGATCCGTTTCCCGATCCGCGATGCTCACCCGGCAGGCCCTTCGTCTCAGAGGGAGAAACTCCGAGCTACCTATCGGCATGATCAACGCCGACGTTAAGGGCGGGCGTGACCGATCTCGCCGTCGACCGTCCCGCGCGGCGCACGGCGCGGATGAAGCCGTGGGGTTCTGCTGGAGGCCGAAAGGGCCCGTGTCAGGGTTGGTAGGCGCTGCGGGTGCGCGGCAGCCACTGGGGATGCTGATCGCGGAGGTATTTGATGAGCGCCTCGCGCAATTGGCAACGGAGCCACCAGACACGGGCGCCGTCCGGCGCGGACACCGCGATCCGGATCGTGACCCCCTGCGGGGTGGTCTCCGTCGTCTCAAGCACCCAGTACTGGTGGTCCCAGTTCTCGTTCGTTTCGAGCAGCCGCCCGGTCTCCGCACGCACGTTGTCGATGTCGGCCGTGTAGTCGAGCTGGAGTTCGATGGTGCCGATCACGCGGGATTCGTAGCGGGTCCAGTTCTGGTACGGCTTGGTGGTGAAGTAGGTCGTCGGCAGGACCAACCGACGTTCGTCCCAGCTCCGCACGATCACGTGGGTGAGCTGCACGTTCTCGACATGCCCCCACTCGCCTTCCAGCACGACGACGTCGTCGACGCGCAGGGCGTCGGTGAAGGCGATCTGGATGCCCGCCAGCACATGCGAGAGGGTGCCCTGCGCGGCGATGCCGAAAACGATGCTGGCCAGGCCGGCCGAGGCGAGCAGGGACTGCCCGACCACCCGGACCGGGGCGAAGGTCATCAACACGAAGGCGAGCGCCAGCACAGCGAGGAGCGAGGCGACCAGCCGGCGGATGATCTGGATCTGTGTCCGGAGCCGCCGGGCGCGCGGATTCTTCGCCAACTCCTGCACCGGGTAGCGGTGGATCAGTGCCTCCTCCACCACCCGCAACAGCTTCATCAAGGACCAGGCGACCGCGACGATCAGCAGAATCAGCAGCAGGTGCCGCAGCGGGCCCAACTGTTTGCGGGGCAGGCCGGTGAGGGGCAGCGCGACGTACATCGCGATGATCGCGAACAGGGCGGCCAACGACCGTTGATAGTTCTGCTTCGCCTCCGCGAGGTGCGCCTCGTAGCGGCGCCCCTTCAACGCCTTGAGCACCACCAGGACGAACAGCCAGGCCAGCACTCCGGCCCCGAGCCCGGCACCCAGCAGAATGAGCCACCCGCGCATCACCCGCGCCCCCGCCCATCGCGGCACGACAGCGGTGGCACGGTCGGGCCGGGTGCGCCCCGCTGCCGTCGTGGCACACATCGCTGCCCAAGTGGCAGCTTCCCGATCCCCGTCACCGGATGCCCCCGTCGCATGCGTTCCCGGATTGCCTCCGGCTCGGTCAACGACGCTTTCCGGCAGCGGCTACGTCCGGCCGCGCGCGTCGCGCGCGACACGTCCACGGCTCCTGGTCACGCCCGGACCCGACCGCTCCTTCGCGTCGTGCCCGGCGGACGCCGCTCACGCAGCGGCAGCGCGATCATCATGCCGACGACGAACCCGACCAGGTGGGCCAGGTACGCCACGGAACCGGCGTTGGAGACCGCGTACCCGGACGAGTAGAGCCACTGCAGTGCGAACCACAGCCCGAGCACGAACCAGGCCGGCAGGCGGAGCGGGATGAACAGCAGAATCGGCACCAGGCTCCACACCCGGGCCCGCGGAAAGAGCATCAGGTAGGCGCCGAGCACGCCGGAAACCGCACCGGACGCCCCGACCAGCGGCTGCGTCTGCGTCGCGTTGGCCAGCGCGAAGCCGTACGCCGCGGCGTATCCGCAGAAGAGGTAGAACAGCAGGAACCGCAGCCGTCCGAAACGGTCCTCGACGTTGTTGCCGAAGACCCAGAGGAAGAGCATGTTGCCGAGCAGGTGCAGCCAGCCGCCGTGCAGGAACATCGAGAACAGCACCGACAGGGCGGGGATCTTGTCGTACCACCGTCGTTCGATGACGCAACCGGGGCCGCCGGGTCCGACGCCCACCTCGCCGGTGGCGACCGTGGGCAGCGGCCGGTTGTCGACCAGCTCGCGAGGAACCGCGCCGTACCGCTCGTAGAACGCCTCCTGGCGGCAGAGCTCGCCGAGACTGTCGCGGGTGACGCCCGTGCTCGCCGCCGCGGGTGTCAGCAGGAACACGACAATGTTGACGCCGATCAGCAGCCAGGTGATCCAGGGCGTACGGCGTACCGGATTGATGTCATGGACCGGGACCACCACACGCCCTACTGTGCCGCAGCCGCCTCGTCGACGCGACCCCCTTTGTGGGCGTCCGGGGGTGTCAGCCCGGGACCGTGGCCCGCTCGGCAGGGCGGATGAGAACGGCCGCGGCGGCGAGCGCGACCAACCCGGCGACCGGCCAGAGCAGGCCGGGCGCCGCGCCGTACAGCGTCGTGCCGAGCAGCGGAGACAGGAGCATGCCGCCGATCGACGCGGCCGCGTACAGACTCTGGTAGCGCCCCACCGCGCCCGGCGGTGCCAGATCGGCCGCGCGGGCGGTGGCGGTGGGCTTGTAGAGCATCTCGCCGGCGGTCCCGACGAGCACCGCCACGAACGCGATGATGACGCCCGGCACGGCGCCGAGCACCAGCCAGCCCAGGCCGACCAGGAGATAACCGGCGCCGATCACGGATGACGCGTGGTGTCCGGCGAGGCGGCGGGCGATCCGTGGCTCCAGCAGCACGATCACCACGGCGCGGCCCCGACCTGTGCGGCTCCGCCGGACCCTGCTCCTGGACTACGAGCCGGCCACCAGGACCGGGCACTCCGCGTGCTGCACGAGCCGTTGGCTGACCGAGCCGAGCAGCAGCCCGGCGAAGCCACCGTGTCCACGTGACCCCACCACCATCAGCCCCGCGCCCCGGCTCGCCTCCACCAGCGCGTGCGCGGGATCAGGGCCACGCAGCAGGCTCTCCTCCACGAGGATCCCGGGACACCGCGCCTGCACGCTCGCCACCGCCGCGGCGACCAGTTCCGCGGCATCCGCCACCGCCGTCGCCTCGATGCCGGCATGCGTCTCACGCACCTCGCGGACCGTCTCTCCCCACCAGACATGCGCCACCACCAGCAGCCGTGACCGGCGCACCGCCTCGTCCGCCGCGTGCGTGAGCGCGGCGGCGCTCGTCGGCGACCCGTCGACGCCGACCATCACCGGTCCGGAGTGGTCGACCGGCCGGTCCGGGGGGCGCACCACCAGCACCGGGCAGTGCGCGTGGCTGGTCACCTGCGCGCCGACGGATCCGAGCAGCAGTTCGGCGAAGCCGCCCCGGCCGCGGTTGCCGACGACCACCAGGTCGGCGTGACGTGACTCCTCGACCAGCGTCGCCGCCCCGCCACCGGGCACCTGCCGCGTCTCCACGGTGAGCCCCGGCCAACTCCGGCGCAGCTGCGCGGCCGTGTCGGTCAGCATCCGCTGCGCGGGCTCGCTCGGGGTGGGCGTTTCGCCGTCGTACGGGTTGGTCGGCAGGCCGTAATCGGACGCGTGCAGGAAACCGTGCACCAGATGCAGCGGGCGGGACCGGGTGGTCGCCGCGTAGGCCGCGTGGTCCGCCGCGACGAGACTCGCCGGCGACCCGTCGACCCCGGCGATGACCGGTTGGCTCATGGCTCCTCCGTCTCGCCGTGCGCGCGCGGTCAGGACCGGTAGGTCACGGCTGTGGCTGCTGGACGATGGTGAGCGGACAGCAACCGTGGTGCAGCACCGCATGGCTCACCGCGCCGAGCCGCAGCCCGGGAAAGCCGCCGCGGCCGCGGGCGCCGACCACGAGCAGTTGCGCGCCTCCCGACTCCGTCACGAAGACCTTGGTCGCCCGCCCCTGGACGAGCCGGTGGGTGATCGGCACCTGCGGATAGCGTTCGCGCCACCCCGCCACCGTCGCGGCGAGCGCCACGTTCTCGTCGGCGTCGAGCGCGTCGATGTCGGAGACCGGCGCCTGCGGTTGACCGAACGCGGCGGGCAGTGACTGGGTCCGGGCGTGCAGCACCACGACGGCGGCCCCGCGCAGCGCGGCCTCCTCGACGGCGAATCCGACGGCCAGTTCCGACAGGGGTGAGCCGTCGACCCCGACGACGACGGGACCGTCGGCGCGGTCGTCGCCGCGCGCGACCATCACGGGACACGCGGCGTGCGCGGCGACCTGGGTGGCGACCGAGCCGATCAGCGCGCCGGCGATGGCACCGAGCCCCTGGTAGCCGAGGACGAGCAGGGCGGCCCGCCGCGACTCGCGGAGCAGCACCGGCGCGGGGGAGCCGTCGACGATTGCGTGGATCACCACCCGGTCCGGCGCCGCGCGGGTGGCCTCGCCGACCGCTTCGGCGAGGATGTGCTCGGCCTGGTTACGTAGGCCGCCATCGGGTGGTCCGGCCGGAGCGGGACCGAGCGGCACCTTCAGCTGCGGCCAGATGAACGCGTGCACCACTCGCAGCGGGCGGCGCCGCAGGGCGGCCTCGCGTGCGGCCAACCGGACCGCGGCGAGTGCGGACGGCGAACCGTCCACACCGACGACGACGGGCGCACCGGTCTCGGTACTCATCGATCCCACCTCCGCCGACCGGGTGCAGAGCTGAGGCCGGCGACCCCGTCGGTCACCGTCTCACCATAGCCGTGAGCGAGCTGCGGTTTGCCCAGTTCGCGGGCTTGACGGGTGCGGGGGCGGACGGTGGGTGACCGGCGGTCAGCGGGCGACGGCCACCGGGCAGGCTGCATGGTGCAGCATGGCCTGGGTCACCGAGCCGAGCAGCCGCGCCTGCCAGCCGCGGGCCCCGACGACCAGCAGTTGCGCCTCGCGGGACAGTTCGCCGAGGGCCACGTCCGCGCGGCCGGCGACCGGGCGTCGCTCGACCGGCACGTCGGGGTGGCGCGTGAGCCAGGGCGCGAGCGCGCCGTCGAGCAGTGGGTCGCCGTCGGTCGGTGCTCCGCTCGCGCCGGCGTGCACCACGATCAACGGCGCGCGCCGCAGCGCCGCCTCCTCGAAGGCCAGGTCGAGCGTGGGCGCCATCCAGGGCGAGCCGTCCACCCCGACGACGACGGGCGCACGGGGCCGCTCCGAACCGTCGGTGACGATGACGGGGCATCCGGCCCGGGCGGAGACCTGCACCGCCACCGAGTCGACCGGCATGCTGACGGACGCCCGGAGGGTCTCGTTGCCGAGCACCAGCAGCGCGGCCCGCGCGGAGAGATTCAGCAGCGTGGGGAGCGGCGCGGCGTCGACGACCTCGCCCGACACGGGCAGCGCGGGTCGGTCGGCGCGGGCCTCGGCGACCGCGTCCGCGACGATCCGCTCGGCGTCCTGACGTGGCGATCCGTAGTCGCCACCGGGAGCGTCGGGTGGTGCGAACGGTGGCCAGACGAATGCGTGTACGACGTGCAGCCGGCGCTTGCGCAACAGGGCCTCCCTCCGCGCGAGCCGTACGGCGGGAAATTGGGCTTTCGTCGCTTTGACCCCGACCACGACGGGGAGTCTCTCTCCGCTGTCCACCACGATCACCTCCGGGTGCGCTTGAGCACCGGATCCACCGGCCTCCCCAATCATCGCTGGCACTCGATGGTGTGGACCACCGTTGCGGGGGGCCAGATCTCGGGTCAAACGCCGGAGATCGGCGATCGGTGCGGTCGAAGCGCTTCCACAGTGGATGACCAGAGCGGATGTCGACCTGCGCGGCGTCGGCGCGGTCGCGACGGAGGGCGGACGCGTTCCACGATGGACATCAGCCTCAGCTGGTGAACCGCGCTAGACGATGGCGGGGATGTCCCGCACGATCACCACCGGGCAGGGGGAGTGGTGCAGCACGGCCTGGGCGACCGGCCCGAGCGGTCCGCGCAGGGGGTGCTCGCCCCGCGCGCCGACCACCAGCAGTCCCGCGGACTGCGACTGCGCGACCATGACGGCGGCGGGTTCGCCGGGCAGGACCTGCCGGCGGGTGGAGACGCCCGGGTGCTTCTCCTGCCACGGTCCCACCGCCTCGGCGAGCTGCGCCGCGGTGACGTCATCCGCGTCGGGTGAGTCGCCGTCGGTGACCCGGACGACCACGAGTTCGGCATGGCGGTGCGAGGCGGCCTCGAACGCGAATTCGAGCGCGCGCTCGCCTCCGGCCGAGCGGTCCACGCCCACCACGACCGGCCCGAGACCGCAGCGCTGCTCCCCGCGCGCGAGCATCACGGTGCAGTTGGCCCGCGCCGCGAGCTGTACCGCCGGGGCGTCCATCGGCAGGCAGGTGTGGTGCGAAAGGTCCCCGTCGCCCATCACGATGAGCCCGGCGAGGTGCGACTCGCGCAGCAGCGTGGCGGTCAGGGTGCCCTCGCCGATCTCGACCGAGGTGTCGATCCGGGGAGCGACCTCGGCGGCGACCGCGGTCGCGCGGCCGACCAGCGCCTCCGCCGCCGGCCGCAGCTCGCCGTCCGGCGGCGCCGACCCGTCGGGGATCCAGTTGAGCGCGTGCACCAGTCGGAGCGGACGGCGCTGCAGGGCCGCCTCACGCGCGGCCAGTCGGACCGCGCTGAGACTGGATGCCGAATCGTCCACGCCGACCGCGATCCGGCTTTCCGCTCGCTGTGGATGCTGAGTTGGCATCATGCCCCCTAGCTTGGGCGCGCCTTCCACTCCGGCGCTGCCGGCCCTGCCGCCGTGGTGCCCGTACCGCCAGGCCGAGGGTATCGGCCGGGGGAGGTACGGCGCCGCGAAACGGTGAGCCAGGGCAGGATGGAGCCATGATCGCTGCGGTTGTCTTCGACCTCGACGGTGTGCTCGTCGATTCCGAGCCGGTGTGGGAAGAGGTGCGGCGGGCGTACGTCGCCGAGACGGGCGGATCGTGGTTAGCGGAGACGCAGCGACGGTTGATGGGGATGAGCACGGGTGAGTGGTCCTGTTACCTGAGCGGCGATCTCGGCGTCGGCCGCGATCCGGAGCGCGTCGCGGTCGAGGTGATCGGGCGGATGGCGGAGCGCTACCAGGAGCGTCTGCCGTTGGTGCCGGGTGCCGCCGGGGCGGTCCGGCGGCTCGCCGCCCGTTATCCGCTCGCGCTGGCCAGCTCGTCGCCGCGGCTTCTGATCGATCGGGTGCTGCAGGCGGCCGGGCTCACCGACGACTTCGCCGTGACGGTCTCGACCGAGGAGGTGGCGGCGGGGAAGCCGTCGCCGGACGTCTATCTCGCGGCGGCGGCGGGTCTCGGGATCGCCCCGGAGCGGTGCGCCGCGGTGGAGGATTCGAGCAACGGGCTTCGCTCCGCGGCGGCGGCCGGGTTGGCGGTGATCGCGTTGCCCCATCCCACGTACCCGCCGGCGCCCGACGCGCTCGCCTCGGCGGACCTGGTCATCACGACGCTGGACGAGCTGACGCCCGAGGCCGTCGCCGGCCTCGCTTCCGACCGGACCGCGCGCTGACGTAGGCCGCCGGCGCTGCCTTCTATTGTCAACCAGGGTTGACAAAGTTCGCCTGTCAACCTAGGTTGACACTATGAGTCACGCAACGGAACTGGCCGCGGCGGCCGCGAGCACCGATCCCCGGATCGGGCTGCGTGCCGTGCTCGCCCTGCGCCGTCTGTTGGAGAGCCTGGAGATCGTGCAGGTCGACAACGCCCGGCGCCAGGGGTGGTCCTGGCAGGAGATCGCCGACGCGCTCGAGGTCAGCAGGCAGGGAGTCCATAAGAAGCACGCCGGCCGCGCGCCGGCGCGCACCTCTCGGGAGGCATGATGTTCGAACGGTTCACCAATCGTGCCCGCGAGGTCGTCACGCGCGCGGTCACCGAGGCCGAACGCCTCGAACACGACCTGGTCGGCACCGAGCACCTTCTGCTCGCCCTGCTCGGCGACGACGCCGGTCTCGGCGTGACGGTCCTGCGAGATGCCGGGGTCGACGCCGATGACCTGCGCGCGCGGATCGAGCGACATGTCGGGCGGGGGCCGCGCGTGCTCGGCGACGCCGACGCCGCCGCGCTACGCGAGATCGGTATCGATCTCGACGCGGTACGGGCGAAGATCGAGGCGACCTTCGGCGCCGGGGCCCTCCGGCCGCCGGCCGACCCTCCGCGGTGGGGGTTGCGGCGCTGGCGCCGCGGTGGTCGCTTCTCGCCCCGCGCGAAGAAGGTGCTGGAGTTGTCGTTGCGTGAGGCGCTGCACCTCAAGCACAACTACATCGGTACCGAGCACATCCTGCTCGGGCTGGTGCGCGAGGGCGAGGGGCTCGCGGCGCTCGTTCTCACCGAGGCCGGTGTCGACCTGGCCGACCTTCGTCGCCGCGTTCTCGACGCCCTCCGCGCGGCGGCCTGATCCTCCGGGCGCCTGAACCCCGGGGTCCGGTGGGCCCGAGACCGTCCCGCTGGTTCCGCACCGCCCGCAGCATGACTTTCCAGCGCCGGCATTCCATCCCGGGATGCCGGCGCTGTCCTCACCCGAACGGGTGCCCGGCGGGAGGGGAACGCGGGGCCGGGTGATGTCCGATCCGCTGGTTAATGCAGATGGTGCACGTCTTGATATGACATGAAAGTGATGTACTGCCATGCATACATGCGGATTAGCGTTACGAACCTGACGGCGTTGCCACATTAGCCGGTTAACCGGGGTTAATGCGCGCGCACCGTTCCTTACCCCCCTATGAAGGGACCGTCAATGCGCAGACTCGCGTCCGCCGCGGCAGCCACGCTGTTCGCAGCAGGCATCGTCGCCGCGTTCCACCAGCCGGCCACCGCCGCCGCCCCGACCGAGGACCCGGCCGCCGGCGTCTCGGCCGAGGTCTTCACCGCCATGCAGCGCGACCTGGGCCTCAACGTCGACCAGGCCAAGGCCCGGCTGCGCAGCGACGCCAAGGCCGCCCGCACCGAGCAGACGATGCGCGGCAGCCTCGGCAACCGCTTCGGCGGCGCCTGGGTGCGCCCCGACGGCGCGCTCGCCGTCGCGATCACCGACGCGTCGCAGGCCGCCAAGGTCCGTGCCGCCGGCGCGACCCCGACGGTGGTGAGCCGCAGCGAGGCCAGCCTCAACGCCCTCAAGGACACCCTGGACGCCCGCACGGCGCCGAAGTCGGTGACCGGCTGGTACGTCGACGTCGCCAGCAACACCGTGGTCGTCGAGACCGTCAAGGGCGGCGAGGCCGCGGCCAAGGCGTTCGCGGGCAGCAGCGACGCGGTCCGGGTCACCGTGGTCAACGAGGCCCCGAAGACCCTCTACAACTTCTACGGCGGCGACGCCTACTACATCGGCGGCGGGCGCTGCTCCGTCGGCTTCGCGGTCTCCGGCGGCTTCGTCAGCGCCGGCCACTGCGGCAGGACCGGCCAGGCCGTCAGCGGCAGCAACCAGGTCGCCATGGGCAGCTTCGCCGGCTCGTCCTTCCCCGGCAACGACTACTCCTGGGTGCGCACCAACTCCAGCTGGGTCGGAAAGGGCTCGGTCAACCAGTACAACGGCTACGCGGTCGCGGTGAAGGGCTCCTCGGCGGCGGCGGTCGGCGCCTCGGTCTGCCGCTCCGGCTCCACCACCGGGTGGCGCTGCGGCACCATCCAGTCAAAGAACCAGTCCATCCAGTACGCAGAGGGCACCGTCAGCGGTATGACCCGGACCAACGCCTGCGCCGAGCCGGGCGACTCGGGCGGCTCGTGGATCTCGGGCAACCAGGCCCAGGGCGTCACCTCCGGCGGCTCGGGGAACTGCTCCTCCGGCGGCACCACCTACTTCCAGCCGGTGGGCGAGATCCTCAGCGCGTACGGGCTGAGCCTCACCACCTCCTGATCCACGCGTAACACCGATGGGGCCGGCGCATGCCGGCCCCATCGGTCGTACGCAGGAGGTAGAGGTTTGAATCTTCAGTCTCACCGCAGGTGAAAGGCGTACCCGGTCGGCTGCCGGCGGTGTCCGGCGGCGATGTTGTCCACAGTTTCTCCGGTAGGCGGTCAGCGTTCCGTGTTCCAGAGGGCGCGGCTTTGGTTCAGTTCGTCCTCGGTCAGGTTCAGGTCGCCTTCCACCGCGATCATCGTTGTGTCCCACTCCCGGTAGCCATCGTGGCGCGGAGTCAGAAGGACTCCAATCGATGTTGTTTCGGACACCGACCCAAGATCGCCTCGTTCGTGGTGTCGAAGCAGCAGCCACGATTTGAAAGCCGCCTGGGTAACGTCCGACAGGGTGGAACAAACACCAAAGCCCAGTTGAGCTCCATTCCCGCTGGCCCGAAAGGTTCTGAATCGCCATGATGTGCTCCCTGGCTCAGTCCGCCTAGCAGAACTCAATCCGTCGAGCAGCAACCGCCCGAGTTCCGTCCGGTAGCCAACAGGCAATCCATCAATGGCCGCTAGAACGCGGAGCCTGTCCTCTTCGGAGCGTTCGTCGAGGCGCGTGGTCGCTATGTCCTCACACATGATCCGGACCATGCCGTGTGCTTCATCGTCGTCGCTTCCGGCTGGCGCACTCGGTAGGAACGGCACCGAATGTAACTCCCCTAGTCCCCGTAGGGCTGGATCAACGTTGGACGGAGCTGCAGCATCGGCTGAGGCCAACTCGTAGTATCGCTGCGGCTCGCCGCCGAGGAACTCAGCGGAGGTTTTGATCCTATGCAAGTAGTCGATCACAGCGTGTGAAGAGCGAAGCTGGCTGAAGAGAAATTCCCAGTCGCGACGAAGCAACACTACGGACGGTGTGCGACTCTCAAGGTCCGGGATGCGATAGTCATGCGGTGGGCTAGGGTGGTCAATAATGACTACGCCAATCCAACGGATAGCGCCTCCGTTGATCGAGATATTGCGGCCTCGGCCGTTCTCCATCTCGGTCATCTTCGCCGATAGCCGTCGAGCCGTGCCGCTGACTTGTCCGGTTGCCTTTTTGATTTGCTTACTGACCCATCGGGCTTCCTGGGAGGGGTCATCCGGATCGGCGTCACGGCTTTTTACCTGAATAATCGCTCCAAGGTTACCGACGATGATGAGTCCGTCGCTGATTTCGCGGACACCGGACCCCTTTCGTTCGACATGTGGGCGCATGACGAAGTCGGGAAGGCCCCAGGTTGCTGCAGCCTCTTGAGTTGCCCGTTCCGCCGCAGGGCCACGCTTGATGTGGTGTCGCAGAGGAGTTGCGTCAGGAATGACACGTTCATAGACGCCGTCCGGGGTGGCAACGATCAGGGTAAGATCGTCAGCTCCTGCAACAATGCCCAGTCCGAGATCAGACGCTGCAAGGCCGGTCAGTTCCTCCTCGGTCCATCGCCGGTCTGACCGGCTTGCCTGGATCCATGTCTCGCGTGGGTCGGTACCGGCCTCAGGGATCCGTCTTGCCCCCGGGGCCTTGTGGGCGAGCCACCAAAAGGAGACGGCAAATCGTGTAACGATGTCTATGACCGAGTTCAGGCGTTCATCGAATGTGTCCCCCACCTCGCGCGAAATGAATCCATCGGGGAATGCGAGATCTACGTAGCTTCCCGCATGGCCGTCAACTGATAGGCCCGGCCTATAGGCTGTCAGCTTGTATTGCGCCACCACTCGTTCGTCGTCAAGCTCGCCGGGCTCCTGGGCCTCGAGGCAGTCCACTTGAGTCGGTTCTTCCACGTGGAGCCGTGGTTCGATCGGCGTTACCCACGCACCTACTCTCGATCCTTCCTCGAGTCGGTTTGTCCAGTCGAGGAGCTGACTCAGTCCAGACCGAAATCGTTCGATACGTTCATCCACTGGCACGCGTTGAAAGGGCTGACAATCCCGAATCATCTCATACTGGAGCTGCAGTATCCCGTCAATGCAAGACTCTGCCAACAGGCCATGGAAGTTCTCCAGGGAGTCCGCCATCGGGAAAAAGCGAGGTAGATCAGCATTTCGTGGTCGCCTGAGGATACTGAACATCTCCACCGACTCCACTACAAGGGAATCCAAGCAAGACCACAGCTCTTTCACGCATGATGCGAATACAGCGGTGAGCTGCTCTCGAGCGCCCGCTGGCCAGTCAGCGTAGACAACGATGCGACCCGTGGCGTTGGGGTCGGTGATCACCCTGACGTCGGCGAGATCGGCATCAAGAAGGCCATGCCAAATGGAGGCCAGTTCGGACTTCGCCTGGCGCGCAGCCTCCAGGTGTGCCGACGCCTGCGGGTAGAGCTCAGCGATCACGTTGGCAACGTTATCGCTTGCCACCGGCAGCGAGCCTGGCCGACATCGAGGCAGGATGCGGCGAAGGTGCGGTTTGGGGAAAGGTCAGGCTGCGACCACTGTGCACGGGCCGACAACAGCAGTTACCCGTCGTCAAAGCGGTGCAGCGGCGGCGCGGCCTCCAGTGCTGCAGTTTCCGCAGCTAAGGGCTGCTGACATGAGCCTTCCGTCGATTGCTCTACCCTGAGGCCACGTCATTACGGCCGCCGCCCAGGCCGAAAACCGCTGCGCAGGTCCCAGCGCTCGCTGGGTGAATCGACGATCGTTGTGCCACGTTAAGCCTTCCTCGCGTCACCAAAACCGATGAAACTGCCCTGACAGTCGGAAGTCGCCGAGCCGTTGGCACTGGCGGCCGACCGCAACTGGTGCTGTCGTCCCTACTCGTTGTCGTGCTGCACTGCGCTGATGCGAACTGGTCTGACGTGGTGGGCGCGTTGGCGTTCCGACGGGTTGGGCGGCGCGTAAATCGGCGGGTGTAAGTGAGACGCTGCTCTGGCAGGGCAAGCTTCCGCGCGGGCGGCCGCTGACTCGGCCCGGCAGGGCTGCGGAACTTTCAGGAAGTCGACCTGAACGCGGTGCCGATCAGCGATCAGGCTCAAAAGCAGGCGCCGATGGATCTCCTGACACGTTTGGAGGAGACCGACGTGAGTGAGGAGGCGACACAGGAGGAGATCGACGTGGCGAAGGCAGATGCCAGCCGGGAGATGGGCTGGTGAACCGGTCTGACGAGATCGAGCAGGGGTTGTCGACAGCCACGGTGACAGCAATGAGGCGCGACGAGGGGAGCCCCGGCGGCTGGGGCACTGCGGTTCTTGGCGGCGTACTGACTATTTGCGCTCGTCCGTGTGGCCGCTAGTCCCGTACTTCGAGTTGCTCTACAGTCGCCCGCGATGCCTTTAGCAAACGGAGCGTGAAGGCGTCCCAACCCAGAGAGACGGAAACAATGGAGCCTTCTATCCCGCCTGTACCGCCGGCGAACGACGGACCGCCAGCCGACGAGCAGCCGCCACCGGGCGCCGCCGCCTCACCGGGAGTTGCACCCCAGCGACCGATTCAGCCATGGATCATTCTGGGTGCCGGCGCGGCTGCCATGGTCGGCTCGTTTCTGCCCTGGGCCAGCGTCACCGCCCCGTTCGTGGGCACGATCAGCAAATCGGGTGTGGACGGCTCCGATGGCTGAATCACGGCAGCACTCGGACTGATCCTGACCGGGTACAGCACCATGATCCTGCGCGGGCAGCGCGTACCAAGCGCCGTGCCGATCCTCGCTGTCCTTGCTTCTGTTGCCCTGCTTGGTCTCGGCGTATGGACGGTTGCTGACCTGTCATCGGCTGAGGAAAACGTGCGGGAAGAAATGGCCAGGGCCTCGAAAGACGACGTCTTCGGCATCGGTGAGTCGATGAGTAAGGCCGTCCAGATGAAGGTCGGATTTGGGCTATGGCTGATCACGCTGGCCGGCCTGGCGGGCTCGGTAACGACGATCCTGATGCTGGTGACAGGCCGCCGCACCATGCAGCAGGCGTAGCGGGCACCGGTCCCAGGGTCTTCGACGGCCATTGCTACGTCGGTGTCAGCGAGAAGTCTGCGAAGGCAACGCCAGCCGTGTTACCCGGATGTCTCGTGAGTTGCACCAGACGGAGCGATGGACATCGGGCGGGCGCGGAACGGGTCCTATACCCGCCTTGACATGGAACAGGCCACTTCGGCGGGCGTCTTCGCGGTGACCGTCGGGCCTACGGCATTCGCCTCGATCCGGGACGGGTCCAGCCGATGAATCGGGTGAAGAGCGTGCCCGAGTCCGGTGTTTCGAGGGGGCTGATCGCGTACAGGTCCGCCACGGCCTCGTGCAACTGTGCGCACAGGTATACCGCGAGGCCGACGGGGTTGCGGGCGTACGACCGGGTCAGGGCGAGTTTCGCACGGCCGCACGGCCATGGGTGCGCGCACGTGCGGCACAGCCATAAGGGGCGTTGCGGGAGGTGTGCGCGGGCGCTGGAGGTCAACACCAGTGGCGTCCAGCGTTGGCGCGGAACTGCTGGGCGGGCGTGAGTCTGCCGGGGTCGCCGGGGCGAGGGGTGGCGACGGTGGCGGCGTTCCATGCGGGCGCCTGCCTTACGCGATCGGCGAGGTCGTCGTCTGTCGGGAAGCGCAGCCGGCGGATCGGGGGTTGGCTGCCGCTGTCGAGACAAGGCCAGCGGACACCGCAGGTGCAGTATCGCCACAGCCGACGCCAGTCGCGGCGATGACGCTGGGCCGACGCTGTTAGCCGGTGCACCTCATACTCCCTTCACTGAGCCGTGAGCGCGGGCAGCGTTTGCGGTCGAGAGCAGGGGGACCCTTCGACTAGCGGCCGTACGCATTTCGAGGTGAGATGCAGTCCCCGGCGCGGCGCGGTACTCCGTGCACACGGTCATCTACGACCGTCGGTGCAACTGGGCTGTTCCCCGGAGCGGTACGAACAGGTGGCGCAGGACAGCGTGTGCCCGCACTCGGGGCACCATCGGTTGGACCGCTTGAACACGAGCAGACCGGCCAAGAACCCGATCACGAACGCGATCACGGGCGCTACGTACGCCACTGCGCCACCTCCCAGCGCTGATCGCGGGATGACATCAGAGGGACGTCTGCCGCTTCGTGGGTCACCGCCGTTACGGCCATGGCGGTAGCGTCTTGCATACGCAGTGCGATCGATAGTGGTGAGCGCAGGGCCCACGCTTCTGCCCACACGGCCGGGAGACCGCGATGGATTCGTTCGGACCTGCTCTCCGCCAGCTCCGGCGGAGCCGCGGGCTGTCTCTACGTGCTCTGTCCGCGCAGGTTGCCTACGACTACGGCTATCTCGGGCAGATCGAGCGGGGCGACAGGCCGCCCACAGCGGCCGTCGCCGCCGCCTGCGATCGTGCGCTGGACGCCGATGGTGCACTGGTGGGCGCCTATCACGAGCAAGCAGCAGGGGAGGGGGACATGCGGCGGCGAACTGTCCTGCAGGTTCTTGCAGGGATGGCCGCTGCTGGCACCTCGCCGCTCGTGTCCCTGGAGGCGTTGCGGCAAGGGCTCGGGCAGGCGTTGGATGCGGATCACGACAGTTGGCGGGCGGTGGTCGCCGAGTACGGACGCGCCTACTACACCACCCCGCCAACGACGTTGGCCGAGCAAATCACCGCTGATCTCACGGTGCTGCAGCAGATGATCTCCGTCGAGTCGGGTGTCCGTCGCGAAGGACTGATCCGGGCGTCAAGTCAACTCTCGGTACTGCTGGCGATGGCGCTCTCGGCGACAGGTGACACGCATCTGGCGGCGCGATGGTGGGCGTCCGCACGACTGGCCGCGCGCCAGTCCCATGACATAGACACCGAGGTGCTTGTCGGTGCCTGGGAGATGGTCAACGCCATCTATGCTGGCCGTCCACTCAGCCGGGTCATCGTGCGCGCCGACGAGACGATTGCGCTGGCCGGCACGCGGGTCAACGCGGCAGTTGCCGGCGTACTCGCGGGCCGCGCCCAGGCGCTGGCTCTCGTCGGGCGATCGGGCGACGCCGAGACGGCGGTGCAGCAGGTGGCGCGGGTGACCGACGCGATGCCGAACGGGGTCGTCGCCGATGAGGAATCGGTGTTCGGGTGGCCGGAGCATCGCCTACGGCACACGGAGAGTTTCGTCCATACCCACACTGGCAACACGGAGGCGGCGATGGCCGCGCAGGACCGTGCGCTGGCGCTGTACCCCGCTTGTCAGGTGCGGCTGCGGACCCAGGTGCAGTTGCATCACGCGACGTGCCTCGTCAAACGCGGGGAGATCGGTGACGGAGTGCGGCGAGCGGCGCAGCTGCTCGACGAGTTGCCCGGCGAGCACCACACGACCAACCTGCGCCGGGTGGCGACGCAGCTCATCGCCGCCGTCCCCGCTGCGGAGCAACGGCGCCCCGAGGTACGCGACATGAGCGCCCGCCTCGCCGATGGCCCGGCGGTGTAGGCAGTCATACGAATGGCCGATGTGCGGTACGAGAAGCTGTCCGGCCCGCAAGCCGGCGACGTGATCCCGGATCTGGTCGACCTCTACGCCAACGTGTACGCCGAACCGCCGTACCAGGAAGGCCCCGAGCAGGTTCGGCGCTTTGCCGACAAGCTGCCGGCGGAACTGGACAACCCGGGCTTCACGCTGACCCGTGCGCTCGAGGCTGACCGGCTGGTCGGTGCCGCGTATGGATGGACGATGCCGGCTGGACGCTGGTTTTCCCGCGCCGAACACGATCCTCCACCCGAGATCAAGGAGGCGGCGAAGCTGGCCGTCATGGAATGGATCGTGCATCCGGCATACCGCGGGCAGGGGATCGGCCGAGGCCTGATCCGCCTGCTTCTTGCCGACCGCACCGAGCCGTGGGCGGTCCTGGCCTCAGATCCACGGTCCGACGCACGCGGGATGTACGAGCGGGCCGGCTGGCAGCAGTGCGGGCGGTCCGTACTGCCATGGGGGCCGGCGATGCATCTGTTGACGTTGCCTCTACCACTGCGGTGACACCCCGGAAGCCCGACCTCGGCATCAAGCGAGCCGCGGGCACGGAATCCCCGTTACATCGACGGCTGTAAGTTCCTCTTTCTTTGTCCGTTCGGTGGGTTGCGTGCTGGTCACACATGATCGGAGCGCCTGCCGCATCATTGCTCATCGATTCCCCGTTGCGTGACGACCGTCGATACGTACATGGTGGCCAGGACCGTAAGTCACCTCACGTACACGGGGGAACATCGTGCGTGCCTTACCGGGCTTCAGGCTGTGGTGCCATGCGTTGGCGCTGTTCATGACCGTCTCGATGGTGCTGGTGGTGCTGCCGCGCACCGCGGCGCACGCGGCGCCGCCGGTGGCCACGCCGGGCCGGGGCCCGGTGCAGCGGCCATTGCCGGATTCGGCGAAACCCCGCCACGGTCTGCCGCCGGGGGTGACGGCCCCGGCGGTGCCGCCGTCGGTGAAGGCGGGGGGCAAGCCGCAGGCCGCCGCGAAACGCTCCGCGCGGACGACGGTGAGCAGCGGGGACACCCCGAACGCCGCGTCGGACCCGGTGCTGCGGTCCGGATTCATGCTGGGCGACACGTCGCTGGTCGCCTACTTCGACGGGGACTTCGAGCGCGACGACCCGCAGTCGTGGGCGCGCTGGTACGCCACGGTCACCGACGTGGAGGCGCGCACGGAGCAGCGGTCGGTCGACCTCGGCCATGGGGATGTCGCTGAGTGTTTCCAGCAGGACCGGCGGTTGTGCCGCAGCTTCGGCGCCGCCGAGGGCTGGGTGCTGGACCCGGCCCGTCAGTACACGGTGACGGTGACCGTGGTGCAGCCCGACGGCGCGGAGGTGGTCTCGACGCCGTCGAACCCGGCGAAGCCGCGGGTCACGGAGGTGCCGCCGTCGGTGCCGGCCGGCCAGGCGATCGGCTGCGGCTGCGCCACGGTGCTGGGCCAGACGCTGTCCGGGCAGGCGATGCGGGGCGCGGGCGTCAACACCGCCACCGGGACGTACTCCCGCACGGAGCGCGATTTCGTGATGGCCTCGTACGGCATCCCGTTCAACGCCTCGCGCTACTACTCGTCCGGGAACCCGACGGCGGGGATGTTCGGGCCGGGCTGGACCTGGACCTATGACGCGCGGGTGGTGGCCGGCGACGACGGCGCGGTGCGGGTGCGCGCCGAGGACGCCTCCGAAGCGGTGTTCAGCCGTAACGGGGACGGTTCGTACCGGGCGCCCGCCGGCATCCGGTCGAAGCTGTCCGCCGTGGACGGCGGCTGGCAGTTGGTGACGCCGGATCAGCGGACGCTGCGCTTCGACGGCCAGGGCCGGCTGTCGAGCATCAGGAACGCCCGCGGACACGGTGTGGCGCTGGCGTACGGGACCAGCGGCCTGCTGTCCACGGTCACGGACGCCTCGGGGCGCGTGGCCAAGGTCGAGTGGCGGTCCGACCTCCGGCTGATTTACAAGATCACGCTGCCGGACCACCGGTCGGTGCAGTTCGACTACTCGGGCGGCCGCCTGGCGAAGACGCAGGATCCGCGTGGCTTCACCACCCGCTACACATACGACGCGTCCGGTCGGTTGGTGAAGATCGTCGACGCGCGCGGCAACTTCGGGATCCGTAACGCCTACGGCCCGGACGGCCGGGTGATCGAGCAGACCGACCCCGAGGGCGCGGTCACGAAGTTCAGGTGGGACGCCGGCGAGCAGGTGGCGACCACCACCGATCCGGACAACGTGACGGTCATCGACGGCTACCGCGACAACGTGCTGCTGTACTCGCGCAACGCGAACCAGGACGTCGTCAACCACCGGTACGACAAGGGCTTGCGCCGCAATCTGGTGGTCGATCCGAAGGGCAACCAGGAGGAGGTCAAGTACGACGACGCCGGTAACCCGGTCGAGCGGCAGGCCCCCGATCCGTTCGCGTTCACCACGGCGAGCAGCTTCGACGAGCGCAACAACCTCACGGCGTACAAGGACGGGCGCGGCAACGCCTGGGTGTACGAGTTCAACGAGTACAACGAGATGATCGCGCAGCGGAATCCGAAGCAGCCGAAGGGCAAGGGTTACCGCTACACCTACGACGACAAGGGTCAGGTCGTCACCCGCACCGACCCCCGGGACAAGGTCACGCGCTACGAGTACGACCAGCACGGCGACCGTACGGCGGAGATCTCGCCGACCGGGCGGCGTACCGAGATGACGTACGACGTCACGGGCCGGATGACCTCGGTGGTGGACCCCCGCGGCACCATCGCGGGTGGGCACAGGGACGCCTACCGCACCCGCTTCGTCTACGACGAGCAGAGCCGAATCGTCCAGGTGTGGCAGCCGGGCAAGTTCGCCCCGAGCCGCACCCACTACGACGAGCTCGGTAACCCGGTGGTGATCACCGACCCGCTGGCCAACTCGTCGCGGGTCACGTACGACAAGAACAGCCGGGTCATCGAGGTCAAGGACCCGGTCGGCAACGTCTCGAAGCAGACCTACACCCCGGGCGGCCGCAACGCGTCGGTCACCGACGGCGCGCGCAACACCATCAGCTGGACCTACGACGAGCAGGGCCGGTCGAAGACCGAGACGTCGCCGCGCGGCAACGCCGATCCGGCGAACCGGGACAGGTACACGACGATCTTCTACTACGACCACAACGGCAACATGATCCGGGCCGACCGCCCGTACGGCACACAGGGGCAGCGGGTGCAGGTCGACACCGGCTTCGACGCGCTCGACCGGCCGACCGAGCAGCGTGACCAGTTCAACGTCGCGACCAAGGTGGGGTACGACAACAACGGCAACGTCGTCGAGATGACCAACGAGAACGGGGAGAAGCTCACCCACTCGTTCGACGAGGCCAACCGGCGCACCGGTTCCGGTGGCGCGGGGGTGCCGGCGAAGATCGAGTACGACGACGCCGGCAACCCCACCAAGCAGACCACCCCGACCGGCGGCGTGATCACCTGGCAGTACGACGACGACGGCCGCCCGGTCGCCATCACCGAGCCGCGCGGCAACGTCGCCGGCGGGAACCCGGACGACTACACCACCCGCTACGCGTACGACCCGGCCGGCAACATGGAGTCGGTCACCGATCCGCTCGGCAACGTCACCAGGACCAGCTATGACGCGATCAACCGGGTGGTCTCGCAGTCCGACGCGAACAACAAGACGACCCGGTACGGCTACGACGCGGCCGACCGGCTCCAGTCGGTGCTCGGTCCGGACGCGACCCATTCCTCGCAGGCGACCCGGTACGACTACAACGCCAACGGGCAGCCCATCAAGGTCACCGACCCGCTGAATCACACCACGAGCATGGAGTACGACAGGGCGGGCCGCCTGGTCGTCTCCACAGATCCGATCGGCCGGCGGCGGGAGCTCGTCTACGATGCCGACTCCAACCTCGTCGAGCAGGTCACCGCGCGGATCGGTCCCGAGTGGCCCGACCCGAACCGTGCGAAGCGCACGATCTTCTTCGGGTACGACAACCTCGGCCGACTGACCAGCAAGCAGCTCGGCCAGGGCGGCGCCACCTACACCTACGGCTACGACGCCAAGAACCGGCTGGTCTCCGCCGCCGACCCGTCCGGACTGCAGGAACGCGGCTATGACGCGACCGGCCGGCTGGTGGAGGTCAAACGGGGCGACGAGAAGTTCGGCTACACCTACGACGCGCTCGACCGGGTCACCGCCCGGACCTACCCGGACGGCACCCGGATCAACGCCGACTACGACGACGGCGACCGCGTCACGGCGCTGACCGCGAGCAAGGGTGGCAGTTCCGCGCGGTACGGCTTCGAGTACGACATCGCGGACAACCTCAAGAAGATCACCTACCCGCAGTCCACCGGACTGGTGCAGAACCGCGACTACGACCGGGCCGGGCGGCTCACCAGCGTCGCCTCCACCCAGGGCGAACAGGTCGTGTCCGCGTTCGACCTGACCCTCGACCCGGTCGGCAACCCCACGAAGGTCACCTCCCGGCGGGGCCAGGCCGGCCAGCCGACCATCACCGAGACGACCGCCTACGGCTACGACGCGGCGAATCGGCTCACCTCGGCGTGCTTCGGCGCGCAGACCTGCGATGGCGCCGCAGCCGAGCGGATCGACTACACGTACGACCCGGTCGGCAACCGGAGGACGCAGCGCAAAACGGCACCGGGGGAGAAGACCCTCACCACGTACACGTATGACGGCGCGGACCAGCTCACCGCCGAACTGACGGTCGGCTCCCGCTCGACGCTGCGCACGTTCGACTACGACCTCGAGGGCAACCAGACCCGCGCCGGCTCCGACCGGTACACCTACGCCCTCGACCACACGATGACATCGGCCACCGTCGACGGCCGCACGACGAAGTACACCTACGACGCGATCGGTAACCGCATCGCCGGCGTGTCCGGCACCGGGGCCGACGAGGTCCGCCAGACCTGGAGCTGGGACGTCAACGCCGGGATGCCGATGCTGGCGGTCGACTCGCAGACCAGCTCGGCGGGGACCGCGCGGCGCTCCTTCCTGTACGACCCGGCGGGCACCCCGCTGGCGCTGCTCACCCCCAGCGGCGACGGCCAGACCGCGCACTCGTACACCCACGACTGGCTCGGCGGGGTCGCCGCGGTGGTGGCGCCCAACGGCACCCAGGAGTGGGCGTACGACTACGACCCGTTCGGGGTGGCGCGCGGAGAAGGCCTGACCGACGGCGGAAAGAAGCTGACCGACGACGCGCCGGCCAACCCGATGCAGTTCGCCGGCGGCTACCACGACACCAGCCAGGGTGACCGCTATCAGCTGCGGGCCCGCAACTACGACCCCGGCACCGGACGCTTCGACGCCCAGGACCCGGCCGCCCAACCGGCGACCCAACCGGCGATCTCGTCGTACGCGTACGCCAACAACCGGCCCGGCGTGCTGACCGACCCGACCGGGATGCGCCCGATCCCGGACGACTACGGCGGCAGCTCCATCCCGAACTCGACGCCGGCCGACCCGACCACGACGACCGGCCCGGGCGGCGGCGAGCAGTGCATCGCCGACGGCCAGCTGGACTGCGAGTCGAACCCCGAGTACGACGGCGCGAAGAAGCTCGTCGACGAGGCTGAGGGGTTCATCAAGCAGATCGCGGACGAGATCGTCAACCTGATTCTCGACCTTGTCGGGTTCAACGATGCCAAGAAGTGCGTCACCGAGGGCGACATCGTCGCGTGCATCTCCACGGCGTTGCAGGCCGTGCCGTGGGGCAAGCTCTTCAAGGCCGCCAAGGTCATGATCAAGGCCATCGGCGTGGGCCGTCGGCTGGTCGAGGCGTACGGCAAGCTGAAGTCTGCCCGGAGCGCCTTGAGCAACATCCCGCGGTGGGTCAAGAAGGCCGGCAAGACCGCGCAGGAGGCCGAGGACAGCGCCAAGTACACGAAGGCGGTCGAGGCCTCGGCCGGCGGGGCGAAGAAGACCGGCGCGGAGGCGAAACAGACCACCAAGAAGGCCACCGAGGGGGCGAAGCAACAGCGGAAGAAGCAGGCCGACGAGGGCGGCGAGAGCTGCCGGATCGCGAAGGGCCGGGAGCTGACCAACTCGTTCCTGCCCGGCACCGAGGTCCGGATGGGCGACGGCAGCGCCAAGCCCATCGAGCAGGTACAGGCCGGCGACAGCGTCCTGGCGACCAACCCGGACACGGGGGCCACCGAGCCCGAGCAGGTCACCGCGACCGTCGAGGGCTCCGGGGAGAAGAACCTGGTGGACCTGACCCTGGTGGGAGCCGGTGCCGGAGGCGGCGGGCCACCGGCGAAGGTCACCGCCACCGACGGCCACAAGTTCTACTCACCCGAGCGTGGCTGGGTCCCCGCCACGCAGCTCGAGGTCGGCGACCAGCTCCGCGACAGCGATGGCGGGCCGGTCACTGTCACGGCCATCGGGCGATACACCCGCCAGGCGACCGTCCACAACCTCTCCGTCAACGACACCCACACGTACTATGTGGCGGCCGGCACCACACCGGTCCTCGTACACAACTGCGGGAAAGACCAAGGAATCTATGAGTTCCCGGACATGCACAACCCTGGCAAGACCTATGTCGGCAAGTCGATAAACTTGACGAATCGTCTGGGGGATCACCTCCGTAGTGGTCGGTTGGCGAGCATGGATGACGTCAAGATCACGCATGTGTGCGGATGTGAAGACGACGTATTTGTGGCTGAACACCTAAGGATTCAACAGTTGCGCAAACAGGGCGTCCCCCTGTCGAATGATATTAATTCCCCCGGAAAGGCGATCCTTGACAGGCGTAACCAGCCGATGCTTCCCGGCGCCGAGGAGTGGGGTCAATGATGGTCGCTGATTTCTGGTCAGTGATCGGTTCGAATGCTGTTACGAGTCGGGCGGACGTCGAAGCGGCGGTTGAGCAAGTTGAGCGGCGACTGCGTGCGCTGGACCTGCCGGACCTGGTTAGCTTTCAAGGTCAGCTTGATCAGAATCTGGATGCGCTGGACTTGAGTTCTCTAGCGTCCATCCAAGTTGAATTAGCGGAAGGTTTGGTTCTGGAGCAAACTGCCGATCACTTCCTTTACGCTCGGTGCGCGTGCTTGCTTGCTGGGCGGAAGGAAGTTCGGGCGGTGCTTGAGGAATCGGAGCGCTTCAGTGACTTTGTGGCCCCCAGGCTCCAATCGGCTGAGGCGCTGCTTTATCTCGCTCGAACTGAGTATCAAAAGCGCACGGGTCAGCCAATGAGATAACTCTTCAGGGGCGTCTGTGAACGGCACGTTCGCCGTGCTGAAGAGCCGGTGACTGGCCATGTGCCGGCTGTGCCCGGTCGCGGAATGGCGAGTAGGAGCATGTCCTGCGGCTCGGTGGTCGTCTCGTGCGGCTCCGACTTCACAGCGGTATGGGATTGAGCACTGGCAATGGGAAGTGGCTACGACATCAGCGACGTTCAGCTGGATGAACCTGCCCATGCGGCCTTCGTCGCGGCGGCTACTGCGTGTCGGCGTGGAGCGAGGCGAATGGCCGTGATCGGGCTCTGACGGTCCGGCGCTCCCCGTGCCGGCCGTGCCTTTCACCGAAGGGTGCACGGCCGGGACGGGGACTGTCCGCCAGGGCTCCGCGTCGGATCGGGGAAGCTGCCATCGGACTGCATTCGGGAGAGTCAGCCGCCGCTCGCCGGACGGTTCGCCGCACAAACGTCTTCGCGCGTAGCGTCACATCGGGGTGGCTGGGCTCGCCGCCGCGCTCGGTGTGGTGCAGACTTTCCGCCGTGAACAGCCCCTCCAGTTCCGACGTAGAGCGGCCGGCCCGCTCCGCGGTCGTGGTAAACCCGGCGAAGGTCGCTGATATCGGCCGCCTGCGGCGCACGGTGGAAAAGGCGCTGTCGGCGGCGGGGTGGCCGGCGCCGATGTGGTTCGAGACCACGGTGGCGGATCCGGGCGGCGGCCAGACGCGGCGCGCCATCGAGGCGGGCGCCGAGGTGGTCTTCGTCTGCGGCGGCGACGGCACGGTCATGTCGTGCGTGAGCGAACTCGTCGGCACCGACGTCGCGATGGCGGTTCTCCCGCAGGGCACCGGCAACCTCCTCGCCGCCAACCTCGGACTCTCCAACGACCTCGCCGCCGGCATCCAGGTGGCGATCGAGCGCGGTCATCGGCAGCTCGACGTCGGCGTGGTGGACGGCCGCTACTTCGTCGTGATGGCCGGGATGGGCTTCGACGCGGAGATGCTCGCCGCCACCTCCGAGACGACCAAGGCGCGGATCGGGTGGCCGGCGTACGTCATGGGCGCCCTGCGTCACCTGCGGGACCGGCCGATGCGGGTCTCCATCCGGGTGGACGACGCGGCGCCGGTGCACCGCCGCGCGCGTACCGTCCTGGTCGCCAACGTGGGCCGTCTGCAGGGCGGGGTGCGGCTGCTCCCCGACGCGGAGCCGGACGACGGCTGGCTCGACGTCGCCGTGCTGACGCCGCGGACGCTCGGGCACTGGGCGTCGCTCGGCTGGGCCGTGCTGCGTCGGCGTCGCCGCGTGCCCCGCTTGGAGGTGTTCCGCGGACGACGGGTGGAGATCACCAGCAACCGGCCGCAGCCCCGCGAGCTCGACGGCGATCTCATCGACCCCGGCCGGACGCTGCGCGTCGACATCCGGCCGCGGGCACTCTGGCTCTGCGTCCCGCAGCCCGCCGGGGCGCCCGACCTTGCCGTGGACGCCGGGGCGGCCGCGGAGCGCGGGCGGGAGTTGATCGACGGGGTGGAGGAGCGGCCGTGAGCAGCACCCGGATCGTCCCCGAGACGCGGTTGATGGCCGATCAGGAGTTGGCGGCCGACGACGCGTGGCACACCCTGCGCCGGCACGGCGGCTGGCACCTGCTGCGGGACGCCTTCATCCGGTTCCGCTACGGCGACGGCTTCAGCCACTCGCGGGCGCTGGCGCTGCAGCTCTGCCTCGCCGTGGTGCCGTTCCTGATCGCGCTGACCGGCCTGATCAGCGAGCTCGGCGCCGACGAGGGCGGCAGGGTGGTCGCCGACACCGTCCTGGCCATCACCCCCGGCGCCAGCGCCGAGATGGTCCGCGAGCTGCTGACCGACACCGAGCACACGGAGCGCGCCGGTGAGCTGGCGCTCGTGCTCGGTCTGATCACCGGGCTGGTCGCGCTGACCACGGCGATGGCCCAGATCGAGCGCGGCGCCAACCGCATCTACGGCGTGGAGCGCGACCGCCCGGCCGTGTGGAAGTACATCCGCGCGTCGATCCTCGCGCTCTGCGCCGGGGTCCCGGCGCTGACCGGATTCCTCGTGCTGGTCGCCGGAAACCCGCTGGGCGACTCGGTGCAGCGGCACTACGCGTGGGGCTCCGCCGCCGGCCTGGTCTGGGACGTGCTGCGCTGGCCGTTGAGCCTCAGCCTGACCGTGCTCGCCGTCGCGGTGCTGTTCCGGCACTCGCCCCGACGCCGCCAGCCGGGGCTGTCGTGGCTGCTGTTGGGGGCCGGCATCGCGATGGCGCTCTGGTGGCTGGCCACCCTGGCGCTCGCCGGGTACGTGCGGTTCAGCGACGCGTTCGGGCAGACGTACGGCGCACTGGCCGGGATCATGGCGCTGCTGCTCTGGGCCAACCTCACCGGGATGGCGCTCTTTTTCGGCCTGGCCTTCGCCGCTCAGCTGGAGGCGTTGCGGGTGGGCGTCCCCGAGCCGGCCGAGCCGGACCGCTGGGAGCCGGCGGACACCGACGCGCGCGGGGACGTGCGGCTGCCGGCCGGCTGAGTCACGTGTAAGCGACCGCCGCACCGGGTATCGGCCACGCCAGGCCCGATACCGGAGGTGCGACGTGGTCAGTGCGGACAGCGGGGTTTCGCCTCAACGGGTGAAGAGCTTCACCGGCCGTACCCTTGCCGGCCTGGCGGCGGTGGGCGCGGCGGGGGTCGGCTTCGGCGTCCTGCTGATGCTCGTCCGGTTTCACTTCACTCCGCTGTACACCTTCGACCAGGGTGTCGCGGAGTGGCTCAACGAGCAGATCGCGCCGCATCACCCGCTGGTCACCGTGCTGCAGGCGGTGAGCAGCCTCGGTGGCCGTCCGATCATGATCTGGCTGGTCGGCGCGGCGGTGGTCGGGCTCTTCATCCGTCGCCAGCCCCGGCTGGCGATCTACCTGATCGTCACCGGCATCGGCGCGCTTCTCCTCGATCCCTCGCTGAAGCTCCTCGTCGGGCGGTTGCGGCCGATCGTGGAGGTGCCGGTGCTGCACGCGCCGGGCAACAGCTTCCCGAGCGGACACGCGCTCGGTTCGATGGTGGTCTACGGCGCCCTGTTACTGGTCTTCCTGCCGGCGCTGGGACGCCGGTCGCGCGGCTTCGCCGCGGCCCTCGTCGCCACGGTGGTCGTCGCCGTCGGCTTCACCCGGATCGCCCTGGGCGTGCACTTCGTCTCCGACGTGCTCGGCGGTTGGCTGGTGGGGGTGGCGTGGCTGGGCGTGACCGCGTACGCCTTCCGGTTGTGGCGGCGCGAGGCGGGCCGACCGTTGCCGCCGATCACCGAAGGGCTGGAGCCGGAGGCGGGCCGGGAGGTCGTTCCGGCGCCCGACGAGCACCACGTTCTGCCGCATCCGTGGGTCGCCGCCGCGGAACTGCTCACCGGCTGGGCGCTGATCTTCGGCGCTCTCGTCGGCTTCGGCATGCTGGTGAGCTACCACCTCAAGGGCACCTTCGTGGCGACGCTGGACACCGTGCCGGAGTGGATGGCCCGGCACCGCACGCCCGCCCTCAACGAGCTGAGCTGGTACTGGAGCAAGGCGGGGGACACCCACGCGATCCTCTTCGTCGCGCTGATCGCCTGTCCGTTGATGCTGGCGATGTGGCGGCGGTGGCGGCCGGTGCTGTTCCTGGTCCTGACCATGTTCGGGGAGCTGAGCCTCTTCCTGGCCACCGCCCGCGCGGTGGACCGTCCGCGCCCGCCGGTCGAGCACCTCGACGGGAAGCTGCCGACCGCCGCGTTCCCCTCCGGCCACATCGCGGCGACCATGTGTCTCTACGTGGCGATCGCCGTGCTCGTCTTCCCGCGCACCAACCGGTGGTGGCGCTGGGTGACCGTGGCGGCCGCGATCGTCATGCCGCTCGGCGTCGCGCTCTCCCGGATGTACCGGGGCATGCACCACCCGAGCGACGTGGCGGGCGCAGCCCTGCTCACTCTGATGTTGATCAGTTTGCTCTGGTGGGTGGTCCGGCCCAACGCCGACCGCGCCCCCGATGAGCTGCCCCCGCCCGACGCACCGCAACCGGCGCGCACCGCTCCCGCCGAGCCCGGCCCTGCGGTCTCCGCGCAGGCCGTCCCGGCTGACCGTGCGACGGTGGAAGCGGGGCGGTCACGCTGATCGGGTCGACCCGCGGCAGCGGGACGGGGGCGCGCCGGTGAGGGTGATGACGTACAACATCAAGACCGGTGGCCAGGACCGCGGCGACCGACGGCGGCTGGACCAGGTCCTCGCGGTGATCGACGAGCAGCGGCCGGACGTGCTGGCCCTGCAGGAACTGCGGGGGTTCGGCGGGTTTCCCGGGTTCCGCCGGGACCGGTTGGTCGACCGGTGCGCGATGGCGCTCGGGATGACCGCGTTCCTCGCCGGCTCGTTGATCGGTCAACCGGTCGCCGTCCTGATCCGTCGGCCCGGACGCCGGGTCTCGGCGGCGCCGATCCGGCGTCCGTTCCACCACGCGGCGGCTCGGGTGGTCGTCGACACCGATCGCGGGCCGCTCGCGGTGGTCGGCACCCATCTGGACCCGTTCTCCGGTCGGCGCCGGCTGCGGGAGGCACGGTGGCTCGCGGCTCGACTGCGGCACGACCCGATGGCGCTGCTCATGGGGGACCTCAACTCGTTGGACCCGTGGAGCGAGCACGACGAACGGATCGAGCGCCTCGCCGCCCGGCACCGGTCCCGGCATCTGATGGCCGGCTCGTCGGCCACAGTGGACACCCGGGCCGTCGCGACCCTCGAAGCGGCCGGCCTGGTCGACCTGTTCCGGCAGGCGCCGTCCGGATCGAAGGACTATACGGCCCCGACCGAACAGGGCGGGGGGCGTGAGTTCTCCGGCATGCGGCTCGACTACATCATGGCCACCGCGCGCGTCGCCGCGTTGGCGCGCGGTTGCCGGGTGGTCGACGGCGGGGCGGCGGAGTGGGCCTCGGACCACCACCCGGTCGTCGCCGACCTCGACCTGTCGTTGGCAACCTGACGGACCGAACCCCGGTGAGCGCGGCCCGCGCGCCGACGCCGGATGTTAGCCTCGCGTCGATGATCGCTGTCGCCCTTCACCGCGCGTCATATCCGGCGATCACGGGAGACACATGAGGCGACGATGACGTGCTGACGTACTCGGGGGTTGGCTCGACCGCGCGGCCGGGCGCCGGGCCGATCCGGCCTGGGTGGCGGCGGCGCTGGCGGGCGGCGACGCGCAGATCGTCCCGCTCTGGCGCGACAGCTGTCTCGTCGCCGGCGACCGGCCGGTGGTCCTGTCCGCCGCCGAGGCGTCGCGGCTACTCGCCGCCGCCGACGAGCCGGTCTTCCTCGGCTTCGACGGCGGCGCCCCGGTCTTCGCCGCCGATCTCTCCGCCCTCGACGAGGAGCCGGCCGTCGCGCTGGCCGGCGCGTCCGGGGTACGGGACGTCCGCGCGCTCGTCGCCACCCTCACCCCGCCGCAGGCGGCGACGTTCGGCTACGCCCGCGGGATCCTGCACTGGCACCGCAACCAGCGCTTCTGCGGTGCGTGCGGGGGGCCGACCACGAGTCGGCAGGGCGGCAGCGTGCGCGCCTGCGGCGGCTGCGACCACCTGCTCTTCCCGCGCATCGAACCCGCCGTGATCGTGCTCGTCGAGAGCGACGGCGAGCCGTCCCGCTGCCTGCTCGGGCGGCACAGGGGCGCGCCGGAGGGCTCCTACGGCACGCTCGCGGGGTTCGTCGAGATCGGTGAGAGCCTGGAGGACGCGGTCCGCCGGGAGATTGCCGAGGAGGCCGGCGTGCGGGTGGGTCCGGTGAGCTATCAGGCATCACAGGCGTGGCCGTTCCCGGCCGGTCTCATGATCGGATTCCGGGCCCGCGCGCTCACCGACGCCATCGACGTCGACCGGGACGAGCTGATCGAGGCGCGGTGGTTCACCCGTCCCGAGCTCCGGACGATGCTCGCGCGCTGGCCGTTGCGCGGCGACTCGATCGAGAGCTTTCTGATCGAGGGCTGGCTGGGCGACGGCGGGTAATGGATTTGTCCCGAGACGCACCGGGGCGAGAAGATCGGGCGATGGAACCGCCAGAGATGATCAATGCCGGTGGCGTGGTGCTGAAGCGCTGGGAGCCGGCCTGGGCCGACGAACTCGCGCTGACCGTTCGCGCGTCCCTCCCCGAGCTCACGCGCTTCATGCCGTGGGCACACGAGGGCTACGACGTCGAGGACGCGCGCGGTTTCCTGAAGCTGACCGTGGACGACTGGGAGAGTGGCGTCGCGTTCAACTACGCGATCTTCACCGCGGTCGGCGAACTCGTCGGCGCCGCGAGCATGATGACCCGGATGGGTCCGGACGTGCTCGAGATCGGGTACTGGATCCACAGCGCGCACACCGGGCGCGGCTACGCGACCGCGGCCGCGCGCTCGCTGGCCAGCCTCGCGCTGACCATGCCCGGCATCGATCGGGTCGCCATCCGGCACGACGGGGCCAACGCCACCTCGGCGTCCGTCGCCACGAAGGCCGGCTTCGTCGAGGTCGAGCGCTTCGTGCGCCCGGTGGAGGCGCCGGGAGAGTCCGGCGTGGCGGTGATCCGGGAGCGTCGGTGACCCGCGCCCTTCTACCGGAGCGCGAGGTTGACCAGGACGGTCAACACGATCGAGCCGACCACCGAGAACAGGATCATCAACAGGCAGCCGAGGCCACCACCGGCCGGGCGCACGTCTACATTGCCGATTCGCATGCCGTCGACGTACCCGATCGCCTCGCTCGCCATGCCCCCGCATGCCACGGTGCGACGGCTACAACTCGCGTAGCCGGGGAAGCAGCTGCTCGCGGGCCCAGTCCAGGAACATCGGCTGGCTCTCGCCGCCGACCTGCACGACGGCGACGTGGGTGAAGCCCGCGTCGACGTACTTCTTGAACGCCGCGACGTGGCGCTCGACGTCCGGCCCGCACGGCACGGTCTGCGCCACGTCCTCCTCGCGCACGAACTGCGTCGCGCTGGCGAACGAGTCCGGCCCGGGCAGTTCGGCGTTGACCTTCCAGCCCAGGCCCGTCCAGCGAAACTGGTCGTGCGCGATCCGGCGGCATTCGGCCTCGTCCGGTCCGTAGCAGATGGCGAACTGCCCGTAGCGGGGTTTCCCGGTCCCGCCCGCCGCGTCGAAGAGCTGCAGCAGCTCCGGCTTCGGCTCCACCGCGACGACCCCGTCGGCGTACTCGCCGGCGAGGTCGCAGGAGGACGGCCCGGAGACCGCGATCGCGATCGGCACCCCCTGCTCCGGCCGGTCCCACAGGTAGGCCTCCGGCACCTCGAAGTGGTTGCCCGAATAGGTCAGCGTCTCCCCGTCGAGCAGCGGGCGGATGATCTGCAGCGCCTCTTCGAACATGTCGTGTCGCTGCTGCACGTGCGGCCATTCGCCCACCACGTGCTCGTTGAGGTTTTCCCCCGCGCCGAGCCCCAGGGTGAACCGGCCGTCGGCGAGGAGACCGACGGTCGCCGCCTTCTGCGCCACCACCGCGGGGTGATAGCGGCGGATCGGACAGGTCACAAAGGACATCAGCTCCAGGCGGGAGGTGGCGTGCGCGACCGCGCCCAGCACCGACCAGGCGTACGGCGAGTGCCCCTGGGAGTCGAGCCACGGGTAGTAGTGGTCGGAGATGACCGCGAGATCGAAACCGGCGTTCTCGGCCCGCACCGCGTAGTCGACCAGCTCCTTGGGGCCGGTCTGCTCGGTCATCAGCGTGTATCCCACCGCCACCATGTCAAGCTCCTCACCATCGGGTCTCCCTCCCGTTTCCGTGCCGCGGCCGGTCAAACCTCCAGCCCGCGCCGAGCCGCTCCGACTCGCGCGCCCCGCCGTGCTCAACCGGTTGAGACATGCAGGCGCCACCCGGGCAGCACGACGCCACGCGCGCCCCCGACGGGTCATCTTCCCTGATCGTCCGGCGGCGCCGGCTCGGCGCGCTCGCGCAGTCGGATCTTGGAGATCGCATGTCCGGTGACCTCGACGACCTCGGCGGTCAGTCCGGGCAGCTGAACGGCCTCGCCCGGCTCGGTCGGGATGTGTCCGAGCCGGGCGAGCAGCAGTCCGGCGACGGTGGTGTAGTCGCCGGCGTCGGGCAGGTTCAGGGTGACGCCGATGTCGGGGAGGTCGTGGATGGGGAACCCGCCGGGTACGAGCATCGCTCCGTCGGGTTCGCGCACGACGGCCTGCACGTCCCGGTCGGTCTCGTCGTAGATCTCCCCGACCACCTCTTCGAGCAGGTCTTCCATCGTGACGATGCCGTCGATGGCGCCCCACTCGTCGACGACGAGCGCGAACTGCTGGCGTTGCTGGCGGAGTTGCCGCATCGCGTCGGAGACCTGGAGCGTTTCGGGCAGGAACGTGGCCGGGAAGGCGTGCGCGCCGACCGTTCCCTCGCGGTGCAGCAGGTCGCGGATGTGCACGATGCCGACCACGTCGTCGAGGCCGGTCGGGCCGGTGACCGGTGCCCGCGAGTGGCCGGCGGCGGCCATCCGGCGCAGCGCCTCCTCGATGGGGAGTTCGGCCGGGAGGGCCGTGACGTTGCCGCGGGGGACGAGGATCTCCCGCAGGATCCGATCGGTGATCTCGAAGGCTCCCGTGATGATCGTGCGCTGCTGCGGCGTGAAGTTCCGTTCGGCGATCACCATCTCCCGTAGTTCCTCGGTGCTGATCTCTTCGCGACCGGCGTTGGGGTCCCCGCCGGTGAACCGGACGACGAGGTTGGTGGCGTGGCTCAGCAGCCAGATCGCGGGCCGGGAGAAGGTGGAGAGCAGGTCGAGGGGGCGGGCCACCAGGAGTGCCCACCGTTCGGCGCGCTGCATGGCGATCCGTTTCGGCGCGAGCTCCCCGAGGACGAGCGTGACGAAGGTCAGCACGATGGTGACCAGCACGATCGACAGGGGCTCGGCGGCGGAGCCGAGGAAGCTGAGCAGACCGCGGACCGGCTGCGCGAGCGAGACGGCGGCGGCCGCGGAGGCCAGGAAACCGGCGAGCGTGATGCCGATCTGGATGGTGGCGAGGAACCGGTTGGGGTCGCGGGCCAGCCGGGCCAGGACCTGTCCGCCGCGTGATGACCGCTCCAGGCGCTTGAGCTGGCCCTGCCGCAGCGAGATCAACGCCATCTCGCTGCCGGCGAAGACCGCGTTGACCAGCACGAGCACCAGTACGAGCGCCAACTGGCCGCCGAAGCCTCCCACGGGCCGATGCGCCCCCTTCACAGTCACGTCCGGTCACCTCACCGTAGCTATTGGTGGGTGCCCGGTGGTCCTGACCGGTTAGGGTGCTACTCGGTCCGCCCTCGAACACCGCCAGGCCGCCGCCGGCCCACGTCGTCACAGGGGGAGCGCGGCCGGTGACTGAATGGCTGGAGCAGCTGCTGGGGCTCGACGGGCCGTTGATCTATGTCCTGGTCGGGCTGATGGTCCTCGCCGAGGACGCGCTCTTCATCGGTTTTCTCGTGCCGGGTGAGACGGCGGCGATCCTGGGTGGTGTCGCCGCCAGCCTCCGCCGGGTCTCGGTGGTGTGGATGATCGTGGTGGTCGGCGTCGCGGCGATCCTGGGTGACTCCGTCGGCTACGGCGTGGGGCGCTGGCTCGGTCCCCGCCTGCTGCGCACCCGACTGCTGCGCAAGCAGCACGCCCGGCTGGAACGCGCCCAGCAGCAGTTGGCCGTCCGGGGCGGCGCGGCCGTCTTCGTCGGTCGCTTCGTGACCTTCCTGCACGCCCTGATGCCGTTCCTCGCCGGGGTCGCGCGCATGCCGTACCTGCGGTTCCTGGCGTACAACGCCACCGGCGGCGTCGTCTGGAGCGTCGCCACCGTCCTGCTCGGGTATCTGGCCGGCACCTCGTACGCCGCGATCGCCAAGACCGCCGGCCACGCCGCCGCCGGCATCGTCGCGCTGATCGCCGTGACCGCGCTCGTCATGTGGCGGTTGCGGCGGCGCCGTCGCGAACGCGCACGCGAGGAGGAGTAGGCGGACGCGTCCACGCGACGGAGGTCAGCGCGGTGGGAAGGCGCAGAACTCGTTGCCTTCCGGGTCGGCCAGCACCCACCAGCCGAGCTGCTCGTCCCGTTCCCGCAGCATCGTCGCGCCCGCGGCGAGCAGCGCGCCCGGCTCCGGTCCGGTCAACTGGACGTCCCAGTGCAGGCGGTTCTTCACCGTCTTCGGTGTCGGGACCGGGCTGAAGAGCCATCGCTCCCAGGGGAAACCGTGCGCGCCGGTGATCGACGCCGTCTCCTCGTCGCGCGTCACCGTGCCGCCGACGATCGCCGCCCACCATCCGGCGAGCTCGGGTGCGGCGCGGCAGTCGGTGACGAGTGCGAACGCCGGGCCGGGCCCCGGTTCGACGGTCAGCGGCGGGAACGCCCGGAACTCGTTGCCCTCCGGATCGGCCAGCGCCCACCACGGGCGGTCCCCGGGTTCGGCGACGAGGCGCGCGCCGGCCCGCAACAGTCCCCGGGGGTCGGGCTCGTCGAGCCGGAGGCTCAGATGGACGCGGGTGTCGCCGGTGCGCGGCTCGGGCACGCCGTTGACCCAGATCGCCTCGCCGGCCGGGCGCCCCGCCGCGGGGTCGAGCCTCGCGTCGCCGCCGTCGAGTTCGACCAGCGGCGCGCCGAGCGCCTGCTGCCAGAAGCGTGCCTGGGCCGCCACGTCCGAGGCGTCCATGCAGAGATCCTTGAACTGCGCGATCGTCACCGGGACAGCATGCCGTTCCGGCCGGGTCAGAGGAAGTAAAGCCGGCTCAGCGACACGGTGTCGGCCGCGGCCGACCGGATCGGCTCGCCGTCGAAGGTCACCCGGCCGGTGCCCGGCGCGACCCGCACCTCGCCGATCCGGTCGTTGCGGACCATGTCGGCGGGGCCGATGCCGCGGGTGTGCCGTACGGCGACGCGTCGACGCCGGGTCGGCATCCGATCGCCGTCCGCCTGCGCCGCCGCGCCGCTGACGAAGGCGAGGGAGAGGTCGGCGGCGGTGGCGCCGTACGCGCCGAACTGGGGCCCCACGACGAGCGGCTCGCACGCCTCGGTGGCAGCGTTGGGGTCCCCGGTCACCCCGTAGGCCGGAAAGCCGGCCTTCAGGACGAGTTGCGGCTTGGCGCCGAAGTAGGCGGGCCGCCACAGCACGATGTCGGCCAGCCGGCCGGGAGTGATCGCGCCGATCTCGTGCGCGAGGCCGTGGGCGATGGCGGGATTGATGGTCAACTTCGCCAGATAACGCAGGACGCGGTCGTTGTCATGACCACCGGCGTCGCGACCGCCACCGTCGCCCCGTTCCGCCTTCATCTTCGCGGCGAGCGCGAACGTACGGCGTACGGTCTCGCCGGCGCGGCCCATGCCCTGCGAGTCCGACGAGGTGATCGGGATGACGCCGAGATCGTGCAGCACGTCCTCGGCGCCCATCGTCTCGGCGCGGACCCGGTCGTGCGCCAGCGCGGCGTCGCCCGGCGAATCCAGCCGCAGCCCGTGGACGGCGACGATCATCGCGTAGTGCTCATCGAGCGCGTCCCGGGCGTACGGCAGGGTGGGGTTGGTGGAGGAGCCGATCACGTTGGGCACTCCGGCGAGGCGCAGCACGTCGGGGACGTGGCCGCCACCGCATCCCTCGACGTGGAAGGCGTGGATCGTGCGTCCCTCCAGCACGGCGAGGGTGTCCGTCACGCAGAGGCATTCGTTGAGGCCGTCGCTGTGCAGCGCGACCTGCACGTCGTGCTCCTCGGCGACGCGCAGGGCGGTGTCGAGGGCCCGGATGTGCGCCCCCATGTCCTCGTGCACCTTGAATCCGCACGCCCCGCCGTCGACCAGCGCCTCGACGAGCGGGGCGGGATCGGAGGACGATCCGCGGGCGAGGAAACCGATGTTGACCGGCCAGGCGTCGAACGCGTTGAAGGTGTGGCGCAGCGCCCAGGGGGAGTTGATCCCGGTGCCCCAGACCGGCCCGAAGTTCTGCCCGATCAGCGTGGTGACCCCGGAGGCCAGGGCGGCTTCCATGATCCGGGGCGACAGAAGGTGCACGTGGGTGTCGATGGCGCCCGGCGTCGCGATCAGTCCCTCCCCGGCGATCATCGTGGTGCCCGTACCGACCACGACCTGCACGCCGTCGACCGTGTCCGGGTTGCCGGCGCGCCCCACGGCGCTGACCCGTCCGTCCCGGATCCCGATCGAGGCCTTGCGGACGCCGAGCAGCGGGTCGACCACGAGCGCATTCGTGATCACGACGTCGCAGGTGTCGGCGACCGCGGCCGCCTTCAGGTGTTGGCCGTCGCGCGCCGTCTTGCCGAAGCCGACCAGGAACTCGTCGCCGGGGTGCTGCGAATCGTGGGTCACCTCGACGACCAGGCCGGTGTCGCCGAGCAGTACCCGGTCGCCCGCACGCGGGCCGTGCACGGCCGGGTAGTCGCGCGGATCGACGGTCACGTGGCCGCCGTCTCCAGGTAGCCGGCCGCCCGGGCCCGGCGCAGCGCCGCCTCCTTGGCCCCCGGGGCGTCCAGCGGCCCGTCGACGAGGCCGGAGAAGCCGATCGCCACCCGCTGCCCGCCGATGGGGGTCAGCGCGACGGACCGGGTGACGCCGGGATCGAACCGGACGGTCGTGCCGGCCGGGATGGCCAGGCGCCGGCCGTACGCGACGGCCCGGTCGAACCGCAGTCGCGGGTTCACCTCGAAGAAATGGAAGTGCGAGGTGATGCTGATCGGCACGTCCCCGACGTTCGTGACCTGCACCGGCAGCGCGTCGGGGAAGTGGAGTTCCGGATGCGGCGCGGGCAGGATCGCGCCCGGCGCGTCCGGGCGACGTGGCGCGGCGATCGGATCGGGCACCACCGCGAGCCTCGTGCCGTCGTCGAAGACCGCCTCAACCTCGATCTCGGTGACGATGTCGGCGACCCCCGGCAACACGTCCTCGGCGCTCAGCACGGCGCGGGCGCGGGCGATCGCGTCGGCCAGCCTGGCCCCGTCCCGGGCCGCTTCGCACAAGGTGTCGGCGACGATCGCGGTGGCCTCGGGCACGTTCAGCCGCAGTCCCCGGGCGCGGCGGGCCCGCGCCAGTTCGGCCGTGGTGAACAGCAGCAGCCGGTCGCGTTCGGTCGGGGTGAGGCGCACGGGGCGTACCTCCGAGGCTGGTGGAGCGCGTGCCCGGGAGGGTGCCCGCTGACGCGAGGGTTAATCCGCCGTCATTCGCGGCCGCCACGGCCGCGGCGGGGCTGACGCCCGGTGTGGATTCCCTCACCACGGTCTTGCGCGGGCCGATCTTGCGATACCGACGAAAGGATGTGCTGGTATGCCCGGGATCGATGCGAAACGCGCCATGGACGTTGCGGCTCTGTCTGCTCCATCCTCAGACGGGGCGGTACGGCGGTGGTTCGGCAATCGGCGTGTTCTGACCAAGATTTTGATCGTCGCCGGCGTCGCGATCGTCGGCACCGCCGCCACGGGCCTGCTGAGCGTGAGCGGGATCAGCGACCTGAAGCAGACCCGCGACCAGGAGGTCGGGCAGGGGATGCCCTACATCGCGAGCCTGCATTCGGCGGCGTTGCACGCGAAAGCCGCGGCGAATGACGAGCGCGGTTACCTCATCGCCGGGGACGTGAAGTTCCGCGACGAGGCGCTCGGCCGTCAGCAGAAGGTCGATGAGGCGCTGGCGCGTGCCCGGTCGGCCCCGGACGCGGTCGGCGACCCGGCGCACGTGGGCGAGGTCCAGGAGGCGACGGACGCCTGGTTCGCCGCGCTGGAGAAGGAGTTCGCGCTGTACGCCCAGGGGGACCGGGCGGCGGCGATCAGTGCGGCTATGGGCCCGAACCGCGATCTGCGCAAGGCCTACGAGGAGTTGCTGGCCGAGGAGATCGGCCACGCGGAGACCGGGCTGGTCGCGGGGCGCGGCTTCGACGCCACGGTGAGCAAGACCCGGGCGAGTGTGATCGGGCTGGTGGTCGTCGCGCTTCTGCTCGCGGTGGTGCTGGCCGTCTACGTCGGCCGGCTGATCGTGCTGCCGCTGCGACGGGTCTCCACCGTGCTCGACGCTGTCGCGGACGGTGACCTGTCGCAGGACGCTCAGGTCGACCAGCGCGACGAGGTGGGGCAGATGGCGGGGTCGCTGCGGCGGGCGACAGCGACCCTGCGGGAGACCGTGCAGTCCCTCACCGCCCACGCCACCGGCCTCGCCGAGGCGTCGCAAGGGCTCGCCGCGACGAGCCAGCAGAGCGCGTCCAGCACCGAGATCGCGGCCCAGCAGGCCGGATACGTGGCGGAATCCGCCGCGGACATGTCCCGCAACATCCAGACGGTTGCCGCGGGCGCCGAGGAGATGGGCGCCTCCATCCGCGAGATCTCGCAGAACGCGACCCAGGCCGTGAACGTGGCGGCCCGGGCGGTTGAGGTGACCGAGAGCACCAACGCGGTCATGGCGAAGCTCGGTGACTCGTCCGCCGAGATCGGCAGCGTCATCAAGGTGATCACGTCGATCGCGGAGCAGACCAACCTGCTGGCGCTCAATGCCACGATCGAGGCGGCGCGGGCGGGGGACGCCGGCAAGGGCTTCGCCGTGGTCGCCAACGAGGTCAAGGAGCTCGCCCAGGAGACGGCCCGGGCGACCGGCGACATCAGCGCGCGGGTCGCGGCGATCCAGTCCGACACGACGGGGGCGGCCGCCGCCATCGGGGAGATCAGCGGGATCATCGCGCAGATCAACGACTTCCAGACCACGATCGCCTCCGCCGTGGAGGAGCAGAGCGTCACCACCAACGAGATGAGCCGCAGCGTCACCGAGGCGGCCAGCGCCGGCACCCGGGTCGCAGAGACGATCACGGAGGTCGCCAGCTCGGTGCAGGTGACGACCGTCGGCGTCGGCGAGGCCAACCGTGCCGCGGGGCAACTGGCGCAGATGTCGAGCGACCTGCGTGGACTCGTGAACCGGTTCCGCCTCTGACGTCACCGACCACCCGTTGCGGGCCAGTTCCGGATGGAACCGGCCCGCACGTGTTTGCCCGCACACCTGGCCACACCTGGCCCACACGTGGCCACACCTGGCCCGCACCTGGGCCGCACGCCTGGCTCGGGAACGTGGCTCGCACAGCTGGCCACGACCGGTCGATGGCCGGACCCGTCACGCCAGCCGACGCGAGAAGACGAACGCGTTCGATTCGGCTGCCGCATCACGATGCGCGACACGCATCAACCCGTACAAGGGGTTGTGGCTCGGTGCGGACAGATGACGGCGAACGAGTCGTCGCCGCCCGTGCGCGGCATCCGGAACGGGCCGCTGAAACGCCGCGTGGGTTGCGGCGCCTGAGCGCCGCAACCCACCGAAGGCGCCGGGATCAGACGCGGAAGTGCGCGACCGACGCGTTGAGACTGGTGGCCAGCGCCGACAGCTCCTTGGCCGCGCCAGCGGCCTGCGCCGCGCCCGCGTTGGACTCCTCCGCGGTGCCCGACACGTCGGCCACGCTGGCGGCGATGCGGTTCATCCCGGTGGCCGCCTCTCCGACGCTGCGGCTGATCTCCTGGGTCGTCGCCGTCTGCTGCTCGACCGCCGACGCGACCGTCGTCTGGTGCTCGTTGATCTGCTCGACGATCTGGGTGATCTCGGCGAGCGCCTGCGCGGCGTCGGCGCTGCTGCCCTGGATCGCCTGGATCTTGCGGCTGATCTCCTCGGTCGCCTTCGCGGTCTCCTGCGCCAGATCCTTGACCTCGGTGGCGACCACCGCGAAGCCCTTGCCCGCCTCGCCCGCGCGGGCGGCCTCAATGGTGGCGTTCAGCGCCAGCAGATTGGTCTGCTCCGCGATGCTGTTGATTACCTTGATCACGTCGCCGACCTCGCTGCTCGCCGAGCCGAGCGCGGCGACGGAGGTGTTGGTCTGCGCGGCGACGGTCAGCGCCTTCTGCGCGACCTGCACCGCGCTGCCGGCGCTACGGGAGATCTCCGCGATCGCGGCGTTCATCTCCTCGCTGGCGGCGGCGACGGTCGAGACGCTGGCCGACACCTGGTTCGCGGCCGACGCCGCGGCCTGCGACCGCGTCGAGGTGGTGCTCGCCCCCGACTCGATCCGGGACGCCACCTCGGAAAGATCGGCGGCGGCGGTGGTGAGCCGTCGGGACTGGGTCAGCACCTCGCCGACGCTGCCGCGCATCGCCGCGAGCGAACCGCGCAGCGCCCGCGACATCGTGCCCACCTCGTCCCGCCCGTGGGCGTCGGGCACCTCGGTCGTCAGATCGCCGTCGGCGACGGCGTCCAGGGCCGCGACCACGCGGCTCAGCGGCCGGCTGATGCCCCGCGCGACGGACAGGGCGAGCAGGAGGCCCGCCGCTACGGCGACTCCGAGCACCGTCAGGGAGACGGTCAACGCCGTGCGGTACTGGCTGTCGAGCTCTTTCGCCGTGGCGGTCGCCTCGGTCTGCTCCGCCGCGAGCATCTGCTTGATGAGCGCCTTGCAGTTCTCGAACGGCTCCTTCGCCTCGCCCTCCTTGATCGCTACGAAAGCGCGCGCGTCGCCCTGCTTCGCCGCCGGGATCATCTTCTCGTTCACCAGCGTGGCGTAGGCCGCGAACTGCTCCGAGAACTTGTCGACCAGCTTCGGATCCGCCGCCTGGCCGCGGTACGTCGCGATCAGTGCATCCAGCTCCGTGTACCCGTCCTCGACGTCCTTGAGCATCGAGTCCATGGCTTCCGAGCCGGGTTCGAGCACCGCGACCGCGTGCGTGTCGATCCGCAGGACGCGGAATGCGTCCCGCAGGTTGGACAGCACGGTCATCGGAGCCACCGTGCCGGTCGAGATCGACTGTCCGGCGGAGCGCACCTTGCCGGTCTGCACCAGCGCCGCGACGGTGGCGAGTGACGACAACGCGAGCGTGACGAGCACGGTGGCGGTGATCTTCGCGCCGACGGGCAGGTTACTGAACAGGCGACCCCGAGCAGATGGCTCGACTGTGGCTGCGGACTCCATGGCGACTCCAGACGATCGAATAGTCATCGGTGTCACCATCGGTGTGCTGAAAGTTCACGTTAGGCATCCGTTGTGGCATTACCCGGCGTGCCGCCTCCGCTGATCGTGTCGGAGCTTATGTGCACGGCGCGAGCCGGGCGTGGGTCGTCATCGACCGGGCCGGGCACTAGCGTGAGCGGCGTGACGAATCCTCCGCCGCGCGACTACGACATCGTCGTCTTCGGCGCCACCGGTTTCACCGGCGGGCTCACGGCCGAATACCTCGCCGCCCATGCTCCGGTCGGGATGCGATGGGCGCTCGCGGGGCGTAACCGGGAGAAGCTGACGGCGCTACGGGATCGGCTCGGCGGCGCGGCCGGGAGCGTCGGCATCGTCGACGCCGACGTCACGGACGCGGGGTCGCTGCGGCGCCTGGCGGAAGCGACCCGGGTCGTGGTGACCACGGTCGGCCCCTACATCCGGTACGGCGAACCGCTCGTGGCGGCCTGCGCGGCGGCCGGCACCGACTATGTGGACCTGACCGGCGAACCCGAGTTCATCGACCTCATGTACCTGCGTCACCACCCCGCCGCCGAGCGCACCGGCGCGCGCCTGGTTCATGCCTGCGGCTTCGACTCGATCCCGCACGACCTCGGCGCGCTCTTCACCGTCGGGCAGTTGCCGGCGGAGCAGCCGATCCGGCTGCGTGGCTACGTCAGAGCCGGCGGCGTCGTGTCCGGCGGGACGTTCGAGTCCGCGCTGACCGCGTTCGCGCGGTTCCGTCGGGCCGCCGCCGTGCACGGCGAGCGGCGGCGGGCGCAACCGCGCGGCGGCGAGCGGCGGGTGCGGGCGATCGCGGGTCGCCCCGGCTACGACCGCGACGCGGGTACCTGGGTGCTGCCGTTGCCGACGGTGGACCCGCAGATCGTGGTCCGCTCGGCGCAGGCCCTCGACCGCTACGGACCAGACTTCTCCTACAGCCACTTCGTGGCGCTGAAGAGTCCGGTCGCGGCGGTCGCGTTGACCGCCGGTGTGGCCGGCGCGTTCGCGTTGGCGCAACTGCCGCCCACCCGGAAGCTGCTGCTGCGGATGCGCCCCGCCGGCGCCGGCCCGACGCCCGAGCAGCGGGAGAAGGGCTGGTTCCGGGTGCGGTTCATCGGCGAGAGCGGCGATCAGCGGGTGGTCACCGAGGTCGCGGGGGGAGATCCCGGTTACGGCGAGACCGCGAAGATGCTGGCCGAGTCCGCGCTCTGCCTGGCGTACGATCCGCTGTCGCCCACGGCCGGGCAGGTGACCACTGCCGTGGCGATGGGTGACGCGCTGCGGGTGCGTCTGGAGCAGGCGGGCATGTCGTTCCGGGTGGTCGACGAAACCGTTACCAGGTGACGGTGTCGATCAGCCGGAGGCCGTCCTCGGCAGGGGGTGACAGGGGCAGTTCGCGGACCCGGTCCAGCGGCACCCATTGCACGGCGTCCGCCGCGCCGTCGACCTCGGTCACCCGGGCCTCGCCGGGCCCCAGCGCCACCCCGTAGAGCATCGACACCACGTGCCAGCTCACATCTTTGCGTTCGGCCATGTAGGAGCGGGCGTCGAGCAGTTTGGCGTCGACGATCTCCAGTCCCGCTTCTTCGCGCAGTTCACGCGCGAGCGCGTCACCGGGCTGCTCGCCGGGATCCATCCCGCCACCGGGGAGGTGCCAGGCGCCGGGCGGAAAGACCGGGGAGGCCTCGGAGAGCCGGGTCAACAGGACTGAGGTGTCACGGACGACCACGCCGTAGGTGGTGACCCGTAGCCGGGGCTGCTCGCTCAACGTACCCTCCAAGCCCTTGCTCGTGACCTCCACGCTGCCACAGCGGTGCCGGCCCTGCTGGCGCATCCGTGAAGCCGGATGAGGCGTGCCAGCGCTACTGCGATCGCGACCGTGAGAGCGAGCGCGGCGGCCAGCAGGACCTAAAGGAGCCACAACACGATGGTCATGGATCATTGACGACATAGACGGCCGCCGTGTGACACGGCGGGGACATCCCCCGGTGGCGCGACCCAGTACGGTCGGGCGATGGATGAACGGGCCACGGAAGCGGTGCCGCCGGCCGGGATGCGGATCGCGGCGTGCGTCCAGCAGTCGGTGGTGATCGTCTTCCTGCTCGGGGCGGTGGTCCCGCTGGTCACCGCCGCGATCGGAACCGGCGACTACGCGGGGTTGCTTGATCCAGGGTTGGAGCGGTTCGACGACCCGAAGGTGTGGATCCCCCCGGTGGGGCCCGATTCGGTGTGGAACCCGTTGACGTGGGCGTTCGGCATCGCGCGCGCGGCGGCCATCTTCATCGCACCGTTCGCGGTGCTGGCTGTGCTGTTCGGGCTGGCTTATCTGCCCCGCCCCGAGGTCTGGGCGCATCGGCCGGCCGCTGAACGACTGGCAATCTGGACCTTGCTCTGCTTTGCGCTGGTGGTGTTCACCCTGACTCCGTACTTCGCGCAACTGCAGAACTGGCTGCTCGACTGACGTCCGCACGACCCGCGCGGCTGTTGGCGCGAACCGGACGAGTGAGACCCGCGCCGGTACGAGCGTTCACACGGCGACCGCGAGTTCACATCAGGGACCAGCGTGGCAGTTACTTAACCGGTTGACCGACGTCGATGCGCGTGGCTACGCTGGGGCCGCGCGAGGGCAGCCGGGCGGTTCTGTCGTTTCCCGTTCACGGGGCTCTACCCGAGGTAGGTCATGAAAACGAGACTCACCGTCGCGGTCGCGACGTTCATCGCCCTGCTCACCTCCATCGTCCTCTTTGTGCACCCAGCGTCCGCCGCGGTCGGTTTCCACGTCAGCGGCGGACGGCTCGTCGAGTCCAACGGCAGCGCGTTCGTCATGCGCGGCGTCAACCACGCCCATACCTGGTATACGAGCCAGACCAGCTCGTTCGCCAACATCAAGTCCCTGGGCGCGAACACCGTGCGGGTCGTGCTGAGCAGCGGCGACCGTTGGACGAAGAACACCGCCAGCGACGTCGCCAACGTCATCTCGCTCTGCAAGGCCAATCGCCTGATCTGCGTCCTCGAGGTGCATGACACCACCGGGTACGGCGAGGAGGGCGCGGCGATCACCCTCAACCGCGCCGTCGACTACTGGCTGAGCATCCAGAGCGTGCTCACCGGCCAGGAGCGCTACGTCATCGTCAACATCGGCAACGAGCCGTACGGCAACGCGAACTACGCCTCGTGGGCCACCGACACCGGCAATGCGATCAAGCGGCTGCGCAGCGCCGGCTTCGAGCACACGATCATGGTCGACGCGCCCAACTGGGGGCAGGACTGGTCGTTCACCATGCGCGACAACGCCGCGTCGGTCTTCAACGCCGATCCGCAGCGCAACACCGTCTTCTCGATCCACATGTACGGCGTCTTCGACACCGCCGCCGAGATCAGCGACTATCTCGGCCGCTTCCGCAGCGCGGGCCTGCCGATCGTGGTCGGCGAGTTCGGCCACAACCACTCCGACGGCAACCCCGACGAGGACGCGATCCTGTCGTACAGCCAGGCCAATGGCATCGGCTATCTCGGCTGGTCGTGGAGTGGCAACGGTGGCGGGGTCGAGTATCTCGACATGGTGACCAACTTCGACGTCGGCAGTCTCACGTCGTGGGGGCAGCGGATCTTCAATGGCGCCAACGGCATCAAGTCGACCGCCCGGGAAGCGTCGGTCTTCAGCGGCTCAACCAACCCGCCGACCAACCCGCCGACCACTCCGCCCACGACGCCCCCGACGACTCCGCCCGGGGGGCCCAGCTGCTCCGCGACGTACGCGATCACCGGGCAGTGGCAGGGCGGTTTCCAGGGCGACGTCAAGGTGACCGCCGGCGGCTCGGCGATCAGCGGCTGGACGGTCACCTGGACCTTCGGCAACGGACAGACCGTCAGCCAGGCGTGGGGCGCCACGATCACCAGCAGCGGATCGAACGTCACCGCCCGCAACGTCAGCTACAACGGGAGCCTCGGCGCCGGCGCCAGCACCAACTTCGGCTTCATCGGCTCCTGGACCGCCGCCAACCCCGTCCCGACGGTCCGCTGCACCGCCACCTGACCACTCCGCGGCGGGGTGGGGTGGGGTGGAAACGATCTTGCACCCGTACGTGGTCTGCGGGCGCAACCCGCGCCACGTGCACTGGACTTCATGAGCGCACCGTTCACGCGCTCATGTGATCGTTGGCCCGCCACCCGTATGGCTTCCGGTGCCTCGTACGGCTGGCGGGCCAACTCGCGTTCACAGTGGACCCACGGCAGAGCGCCCGGCTCGACGAGCCGGGCGCTCTGCGAAGCGATCATCGAGAAACGGTCACTTGGTGGTCCCGGCCACCTCGTACAGCCGCTCCGGGTTCACCGCGCCGGCCAAGACCCGGCCGTCATCGGTCAGCAGAACGCTGAAGAGTCGACTGGAGAGAAGCCGCCCGCTGCCCCACGCGCCGTTGACCTTCGGCAGCACGTTGAGCATGCTCTGCGCCTGGGCGTCGCCCTGGTCGGGCGTCCCCACCTTGCCCACCATCACTGTCGTCCAGCCCTCGCCGACGCTGGTCGGCTTCGTGCCTTCGCCGTGGTCGGCCCGGTCCGGGGTGCCGGCCTTCGGCTTCTCGCCGGCCTTCTCGCCGAGGTCCATCCCGGGCAGCAGCCCGGGCGCGCCCGAATCCTCGGTCACCTTCGTGCCGGGCGGCGGGTTGAACCGGAACTGCTCCGCCGCCGGCCGGGCGAAGTCCACCTGCGTGAACGCCACCTCGAAGGCGGTGTTGTCCGAGCCCTTCGGGTAGATCTCGAAGCGCAGCGGCACATGCTCCTTGGCGTCGATGGCGATCCGCGCCTGACCGACCAGCGAAGCCTTGTCGCGCGGCGCGATCACCAGTTCGTATGCGTCCCGTCCGGCGATCTTCGCGGATCGCCCGACGCTGACCTCGGTGCTCGGTCCGATCGCCGCGAGCGCCTGGTCGGCGGCCTCCTGCGGCGAGGTCGGCAGGCCGGTGGCGAGCCCCTTCGGACGCTCGGCCTCGGCTGCGCTCAGCGTGTGGTGCGCCGCCTCCTTGGACTGGCTCGACCAGATCCACAGGTCCTTGCCGTTGCGGATCACATCGGTCTCGCCGAGGGTGTCCATCAACGCCACCCGAGCCTGGTCCGGGCCGGCGTACCAGACCCGCAGCGTGTGCGTCCCCGCCACCAGCGAGGTCAGGCCCGGGCCGACCTTGCCGGCCAGATCCATCACCGACGGCAGGCCCAGGTCGGCCTTCTGTACGACCGTGCCGGACATCCCGTCGAGCCGCGCCGTCTGCAGATCGACGAGGAGTTGGGCGGCGCTGCGCGTGGGCAGGCTCGGCTCCGCCGAGGCGCTGAACGTGCCGACCGCCGCGCCACCGCCGATCACCACTACCGCGGCCGCACCGGGGACCAGCCACCGCATCGCTGGTCGTGACTTCATAACAGACATGTGTTGCACCTCCTGCGACCATGGTGCGCCCGGAGCGCTGTGAGCGTGCTGAGAACATCCCGTAAGGGGCGAACCGGGGGATGAGCCGGACCGAAACTCGCCTTCAGGGTGCGTGGCGGACCGGCGCCGGGGTGGCACGCTGGGCCGGTGCGGTTGCTGGTGGTGGAGGACGAGACGCGGTTGGCCCTGGCGCTGCAGCGCGGGCTGCAGGCGGAGGGGTTCGCGGTCGACGTCGCGGGCACCGGGCCCGCGGGCCTGGAGATGGCCCGGCACGGGGGATACGACGCGATGATTCTCGACGTCATGCTCCCCGGTCTGTCCGGATACCGGATCGTGCGGCAGTTGCGCACCGAGGAGCACTGGCTCCCCGTCCTCATGCTCTCGGCCAAGGACGGTGAATATGACCAGGCGGACGGTCTGGACTGCGGCGCCGACGACTACCTGACCAAACCCTTCTCGTACGTGGTGCTGCTCGCCCGGATGCGGGCGTTGCTGCGCCGTGGCGCCCCGCAGCGTCCGGCGGTGCTCACCGCTGGTGATCTCAGCCTCGATCCGGCCGGTCGTCGGGTCAGTCGCGCGGGGGTGGAGGTCAGCCTGACGGCCCGCGAGTACGCGCTACTCGAATACCTCATGCGCCACGCGGGCGAGGTGGTCTCCAAGACGGAGCTGCTCGACCACGTCTGGGACGCCGGCATGGACACGGCGCCCAACGTCGTCGAGGTCTACGTCGGCTACCTGCGCCGCAAGATCGGACGGGAACTGCTGGAGACCGTCCGCGGCGCGGGTTACCGGCTCGCCGGATGACCGCGACGATGGGGAAGGCCCCTTCCTCGACACGGAGCGACGACAGCGGGCCGGCGCCTGCCCGCGAGGTGGGGTGGTGGGGGCGGCGCAGTCTGCGGGCGCGGCTCATGCTGATCGGCGTACTCGGGCTCGCCGTCGGACTCGGGGTCGGCGGGGTGGCCCTGGTCGCCGCGCTCGGCTTCGCGCTACAGCGGACCGCCGACACCGAGGCGTTCACGACGGCGGACGCCGTCGCGAGCCTGGTCACCGCGGAGGCGCTCCCGGACCCGCTGCCGGTGGCGGGCAGCGAGGTACGGGTGCAGGTGGTCGACGCCCAGGGCCGGGTACGGGCGGCCTCGATCGGCGCGGACCGGCTGGTGCCGATCCTCTATGCCGCGGAGCGGGCCCGGGCGACCGATCGGACCGGCCTCTTCATCCCCGGTGAGCGGCTGGGGCTGCGTGGACCGGTCCGCGTGGTCGCCGTTCCCGCGGGGCCGCCCGGGGCGCGCGAGACGGTGCTGGTGGCGAAGTCGATGGCCGACATCGCGCACAGCGTCGACCTGCTCAAGGTCACCCTGCTGATCACGTTTCCGCTGATGGTGGCGGTCCTCGCGGCGGTCGCCTGGCGGGTTGTCGGTGCCACCCTGCGCCCGGTGGAGGCGCTGCGCGCGGGCGCGGAGGAGATCACCGACGGGGGCCTACCCGGCCAGCTGCCGGTGCCCGCCTCGCGCGACGAGATCCACCGTCTCGCCGTGACGCTCAACGGCATGTTGGACCGGTTGGCGGGGGCCCGGGCCCGGCAGCGCGCGTTCGTCGCCGACGCCGCCCACGAGCTGCGTAGCCCGCTGGCGAACATGCGGACGCAGTTGGAGGTCGCGCAGCGGCTCGGCGGGCGCACGGACTGGCCGGCGGTGGCGGACGATCTGCTCGTCGACACGGAGCGGCTCGCCCGGCTCGTCGACGATCTGCTGCTGCTCGCCCGCGCCGACGACGCGAGCGAGGCCCAGCGCCGCCAGATCGGTCCGGTGGAGCTGGGGGAGTTGCTCGCCCTGCTGATCACCCGCTATCCGTCACCGCCGGTGCGGTTCGTGCCGCCGGCCACGCCACTGTGGACGTCGGGGGAGCCGGACGGGCTGACCCGGGTGGTCGCCAACCTGCTCGACAACGCGGTCCGCCATGCGCGCAGCGAGGTGGTGGTCACGGCGACGCAGGCCGGCGGATGGCATCTGGTGACCGTCTCCGACAACGGGCCCGGCATCCCGGCCGCCGACCGTGGCCGGGTATTCGACCGGTTCACCCGACTGGACGACGCCCGCGCCCGCGACGCGGGCGGCGCCGGGCTGGGCCTGGCGATCGTGCGGGAGCTGGTACGGCGGCACGGCGGCTCGGTCACGCTGACCGACGCCGGGCCGGGACTGCGCGTTGAGGTGCGGTTGCCGGCCGAAGGATCAGCGGTTTGACCCACCCGTCCGGGCGGTGCAGACCGGCGCCGCCCGCCCGATCGTGTCGGTGGAGTAGATGACCGCGACGGTGAAGCAGTAGTCGGTCCGCTCGTTCAGGCCGTACACGACGTAGGTGGTGGTGCCGGCCGGGATTTCCTGGAAGGCGCGGGGCTGCTGTCCGGAACGACCTCCGGAGATCAGCACGGGTCCCTCCGCGCCGGCCGGATAGGTCCAGGTCAGCGTCACGCTGTCCCGGTTGTCCCGCAGGGTCACGCCGGTCGGCGGGGCCCCGGCCGGCGCGGGCGGCGCCGCCACGGTGGTCGAGGTGACCGGGGTGGCCGGAGTGGACGGTGGGGTGTCCGACGGCGAGCCGGTCGCGGCCGAGGTGCCCGGCGCCGTGGCGGTGGTGGCGCGTGGCGCCGGGTCGCCGCCGAGCGCGAGGCTGACGATCACCGTGACGGCGATGAACAGGATGAACACCAGGGTGGCGACGACGATCGGCTGCGTCCGTCGGCGCGGCGGGTCGTAGACCGGCATCGACGGTTGTGCCGCGGGGCGGGGTCCGAATGCGATGCCGCCCGGGTGCGGGGCGCCGGCGGATGCCCGGGCCGCCGACAAGAACTCGGGATCAAGCGGCGGCCCGGCGGTGGGCGGATCCGGGATCGGCGGCGTGTCGTCGTCCGGCCCGGCCAGCTCCGGCGGCCACCACGGTTCGTCCGAGTCGTCTCCCGTCGCGGCGCCGGCGCCACTGGTTGGTCCGGGCTCCTCGTCCGACGCGGTGCGGGGCGGGATCGCGGGTGGCCACAAGGGCTGCTCCGCCACGGAGAAGCGCGGTGTCTCCGACACGCCCTGCTCCGCGGGGGAGAAGCCCGGCAACCTGATCGGCGGCGGCGGTGCAGGCGCCTCAGGCACGGGCGGCTGCGGCTCGATCGCGCGTGGCCCCGCGGTGGGCGGGTCCCCGTGCGACGGTGAAGGCATCACCTCGCAGACATGATCGGGGTCGGCGGCGGCGTCGGCCAGGGCCGCGACCTGCAGCGCCAGCGGATGCTCGGCGGACAGGTGCTCCCGGCAGAGTTCCCGCGCCAGCGCCAGGTGGTCGTGTGCCTCGGTGCCGCGTCCGCAGTCGCGCTGCATCGCGCCGAGCCGGGCGAGCATCTTCATCCCGGCGGGGTGCCCGTCGCCGTACACCTCGCGGTGCAGCTCCCAGGCGTCCTCCAGCCGGTTGCGCGCCGTCTCACACTGGCCGCGCGCGTATTCGACCGTCGCCAGGTCGGCATGGGCCGCGAGCGTCCGCAACGACTCCGGCCCGTCGATCGCGGAGAGTTCGGCGATCACGTCACGGTAGAGGCGGGCGGCGCGGGCATGGCTGCCGACCCGGTGCAGGACGGCGGCGAGCGTCGCCGCCGCCGAGACGGACCGTTCGTCCTGGCGGCCGTAGAGACGCGTCGTCGCTGAATGGGCGAAGGCGGCCCAGCCGCGGGCGGCCTGCGGGTCGCCGAGCGCGACCAGCACGCGCGCCTGCAGCGCGGCCGCCTCGGCCAGTTCGGGAGAGGCGTGGGCCGATTGCGGGTCGCCGCCCGCCAGCGCCTCGTCGAGCAGCTTCTTCGCGCCGCCGAGATCACCGGTCCCGACGAGGCCCTGCGCACGTGCGGTGATGTCGCCCAGGCCGAAAGACACGTCCCATCGTGCGTGTCCGGCAACGCGGAGTACAAGGGGGTGGTGTGCCGGAGTTTGCTCAGGACGGCGGTCCGTCGGGCTCCAGGTGGCGGAGAAGAGCCTCGCTGATCTCACCGAGCTGCTTCAGCTGTTCGGGAGTGAGCGGGTCGAAGAGGTGTTGGCGTACGCCCTGGACGTGCCCGGGGGCCGCGCCGGAGAGCGCGGCCAGGCCCTGCTCGGTGAGGGTGGCGAGCTGCCCGCGTCGATCGGTCGGGCACTCCTCGCGCCGCACCAGACCCGACTCCTCCAGCCGGGCCACGGCGTGCGACAGGCGGCTGCGGGAGGAGCCGGTCGCGTCGGCGAGTTCGCTCATCCGCAGCGTGCGCCGGGGCACCTCGGAGAGGCGCACCAGGATCTCGTAGTACGCGTGCGGCATCCCCGCGTCGCGCTGCAGCTCCCGGTCGAGGGTTGTCATCAGGGCCCGTGAGGCGGTCAGGAAGGCACGCCACGTGCGCTGCTCGTCGGGGTCCAGCCAGCGGGTCATGACGACGATCATATCCTATCTAATTGAAAGCTCAACAAAATGCGGCTACCGTGGTCCGCATGGGCATACACCGACTCAACCACGCCGTACTCTTCGTTTCCCAGCTTTCCCGCAGTGTCGCCTTCTACCGTGACGTACTGGGCTTCCGGCCGATCCCGATGACGCCCGACGGCTTCGCCGGCGCCGCCTTCCTGCAGGCCCCCGGCTCGACCAACGACCACGACCTCGGGCTGTTCGAGGTGGGCGCCGGCGCCGGACCGTCGCAGGCCGGGCGCGCCACGGTCGGGCTCTACCACCTGGCGTGGGAGGTCGACACGCTCGACGAACTCGAGGCGACCGCGGTGCGGCTCGCCGGGGCGGGGGCGCTGGTCGGTACCTCCGACCACGGCACCACCAAGAGCCTCTACGCCAAGGACCCCGACGGGCTGGAGTTCGAGGTCGTCTGGCTCATTCCGGCCAACCTCCTCGACCAGGCGGCGCTCGACGCGCGCAAGCGGATCGGACCGCTGGACCTGGCGAAGGAGAAGCAGCGGTACGGCGGCCAGACGCGCGGCGGGGTGGGCATCTCCGTCCCGGCGTGACACGGCGATGCTCGCACCGGTAGAACGGCACTATGTCCGCTGACCCGATCGGTGCCGTCACCCGCGAACTGCTCGTACGCCAACTCGACACCTGGATCCCGGCGGCGCTGCACCGCGCGCGGCGGGCGACGCTCGTGACGGCCGGCGCCGACGTGCCCACGGTCGAGGCGGCGCTGCGCGTCTTCGCCGAGTTCGCCGATCTGCTGCGCGGGCGTCAGCTCGCCGTGGTGCTGCTCGGCCCGCAGGCCGGCGAGCTCGCCACGCGGGTCGCCGGTGGTCAGCCGCAGGTGGCCGTCCACGGGATGCCGGGCGACGCCGAGAGCCTGCCGGTGGCGCTCAAGGCCGCCTCGGCGGCGGGGGCGCCTACGCTCGTGCACGTCGATGCGCGGCACGGTGCGGCGCCGAGCGCGAAAGCGCTGGCCGCGGTGACGGCCGGTCGTCCCGGTGAAATGCTGCTGGTGCTGGGGGCCGAGGCGCGGGTCGGACTCGACCACCGCCGAGCACTGCGCGAGGCCGGGTTCGCGCTCGTCGCCGACGTGGAGTTGGTCGCCGACGGGGGCGCCGCGCTGGTCGCCTTCGCGACCTCGTCGGGGAAGAGTCTCGACGCGTTCAAGGACGCGATGTGGGCCGTCGACGAGTACGCCGGGGTGCGCTACCGCGACCCGCACGACCCGGACGGGCATCTGCTGGACATCTCGCTGGAACCACATCCGGGGCCGCTCCGGCGTGAGCTGCTCGCCCGGTTGGCCGCCGGCCCCGGCACGGTCACCGAGCTGCGCCAGTTCACCGCCACCGAGACCGTCTACCGGCCGACCGACACCAACCGGGTGCTCGCCGCGCTGCTGACCGCCGGCGCCGTGACCCGCGAGCCCGAGCACGGTCGTCTCGGCGGCGACGTGGTGATCCGCCCCGTCTAGAACCAGTTGACCGGGGGCCCGCAGCACGACATCTCGGCGCTCGCGGTGAGGATGCGGGTCCGCGTGTCCTCGCCCCTCGTTGGCATGGTCGTCCC
>NZ_JBFANZ010000035.1:0-58302 GCF_040659735.1 Micromonospora sp. NPDC049679 | reverse complement strand
CCTCGGCGCGGAGCTTGCCTGACCGGCGTCGCTTCCCGCCCGCCAGCGGCCGCGCTCGTAGATGACCAAGGACGAAGCCCCCCGGACGTCGCGTGGTTTGATCTCCGATCGCGTGAATACGTCCTTGATCGACGCGCAACTCCTTGATCCACCAGGGGATTCGCACGGTCATCAGTCCGGCAGCACGCGGAACCACACACAGACCACCGCGGTCGCGTCGTCGATCGTGTGCCCGAGCCCCTCCCAGTAACGGCGGTGCCGGCGCGCCCAGTCCGCGTAGTCTGCGTACCCCTCGCCCTCGGCGTGGGCGAACTCGTCGGTGACGTCGGCGAAGGGCACGACCTCGACGCCGGTGATCTCGATCATCGCCGCCGGTCGACCCCCGTCGTCGATGAGGAACAGGCGCTCCCCGACCGTCTCCAGCGTTTCCCCCTCCGCGACGTACTCGGCGTCGAGGAGCCCCGCGGTGGCGGTCTTCTCCCCGGCCAGCACGAGAGCGGTGAGCTCGCGACGCACCCGCCCCGGGGTACCGAGCTCGAGCGTGCGCAGTCCGTCAACCCGTGGCCACACCATGTCCCCCATCAAAACACCCGGATCGGCACGCTACGCGCGTGCCGACCCGACACGTTCAGTTCAGTGCGCGGAAGCGGCGCAGCCGCAGGCTGTTGGTGACCACGAAGACCGAGGAGAACGCCATCGCGGCACCGGCGATCAACGGGTTGAGCAGCCCGGCGGCCGCCAGTGGCAGGGCCGCCACGTTATAGGCGAACGCCCAGAACAGGTTGCCCTTGATGGTGCGCAGGGTCGCCCGGGACAGCCGGATCGCGTCGGCGGCGGCCCGCAGATCACCCCGCACCAGCGTCAGGTCGGACGCCTCGATCGCGACGTCGGCGCCGGTGCCCATGGCGAGGCCGAGATCGGCCTGGGCCAGCGCCGCGGCGTCGTTGACGCCGTCGCCGACCATCGCCACCACGTGCCCCTCGCCCTGCAGGCGACGGACCACGTCGGCCTTCTCGGCGGGCAGAACCTCGGCGATGACGTCGCTCGCCGCGATGCCCACCCGGGTGGCGACAGCGGCCGCGGCGCGGGCGTTGTCGCCGGTGAGCAGCACCGGACGGAGTCCCAGCGCGCGGAGCTGTGCGATCGCCTCCGCGCTCGTGGGCTTCACCGTGTCGGCGACCACCAGCACACCGCGGACCGCGCCGTCCCAACTGACCCAGATCGGGGTACGGCCCTGCTCCTCCGCCGCCTGCGCGGCGGCGACCAGGTCGTCGGTCGCCGACAACGCCCACTCCTGGGCGAGCCAGCTGCGCCGGCCGGCGAGGACGGCGCGTCCGTCGACCAGACCCGACACTCCCCGCCCCTCGGTGCTGGTGAACTCCTCCACCGCCGGCAGGCTCATCCCCAGTCGCTCGCGGGCGCCGGCCGCGACCGCCCTGGCGATCGGGTGTCCGGAGGCGTCCTCCACCGCCGCGGCGAGGCGCAGCACCTCCTCGGCCGTCTCCCCCGCCCCCGTAACGACGTCGACCAGCGCCATCCGGCCGGTGGTCACCGTGCCGGTCTTGTCCAGCACGACGGTGTCGACCCGGCGGGTCGACTCGAGGACCTCCGGCCCCTTGATGAGGATGCCGAGCTGCGCGCCACGACCGGTGCCGACCATCAACGCGGTCGGCGTGGCCAGGCCGAGGGCGCAGGGGCAGGCGATAATCAGCACCGCGACGGCCGCGGTGAAGGCGACCTCGACGCTGACGCCGTTACCGAGCCAGAAGCCGAGCGTCGCCAGCGCCAGCGCGATGACGACCGGCACGAACACCGCCGACACGCGGTCGGCGAGCCGCTGCACGGCGGCCTTGCCGTGCTGCGCCTCCTCGACCAGCCGCGCCATCTGCGACAGCTGGGTCTCGGCGCCGACGCGGGTGGCGCGGACGATGAGGCGGCCGCCCGCGTTGACGGTCGCGCCCACCACGTCGTCCCCCGGACCGACCTCGACCGGGACGGACTCACCGGTCAGCATGCCCGCGTCGACGGCGCTGGTGCCGTGGACGACCGTGCCGTCGGTGGCGATCTTCTCGCCGGGCCGGACGACGAACTCGTCGCCGACGGCGAGCTGATCGACCGGAATGAGGGCCTCGATGCCGCCGCGCAGCACGGCGACCTCCTTGGCGCCGAGTTCGAGCAGGGCACGCAGCGCGGCTCCGGAGCGCCGCTTGGCCCGCGCCTCGACGTACCGGCCGGCGAGGATGAACATGGTCACGGCGGCCGCGACCTCGAGGTAGATCTCCTCGGCGCCGGAGCCCCGGGCCGGGATCAGGGTGAATGCCATGGTCATGCCGGGCTCGCCGGCGCCGCCGCGGAAGAGGGCGTACAGCGACCAGCCGAACGCGGCGAGCACGCCCAGGGAGATGAGGGTGTCCATGGTCGCCGCGCCGTGCCGCAGGTTGGTCCAGGCCGCCCTGTGGAACGGCCAGGCGGCCCAGGTGACGACGGGCGCGACCAACGTCAACACGAGCCACTGCCAATAGTCGAACTGCAGCGCCGGGATCATGGCGAGCGGGATGACCGGCAGTGTCAGCACCAGGCTCGTCACCAGGCGGTGGCGCAGCGCGGTGAGCGGGTCGGGCGCCGCGACGGATGGGGCGCCCGCGTCGGCACGGGGCGGCTCGGGCAACGTGGCGGTGTACCCGGTCGCTTCGACCGTCGCGACGAGATCCTCGGGGGTCACGGTGGCGGCGAAGCTGACCCTGGCCTTCTCCGTCGCGTAGTTCACGGTCGCGCTCACGCCGTCCATGCGGTTGAGCTTCTTCTCGATCCGCGCGGCGCAGGAGGCGCAGGTCATCCCGCCGATGGCCAGCTCGATGATGGTGCCCGCGTCGGCGGGTCGGGCGCTGCCCGACGCACCGGTCGGGGTTGTCGTCGTCACGAGGATTCTCCTGTATCGGTGACGCGGTCAGTGGCCGTGCGGGGTGGCGTCGTGTGCCGGGGTCGCCCGGGTGTTCGCGGCGGGAGCGCTTGCGCCGACGGTCACGGTGAACGCGGCGGTACGCACCTTCCCCGCGTGCTGGAAGTCCAGGAAGAGCCGGTAGGTGCCGTCGGTCGGGAAGGTGGTGGCGAAGCTGACCCGCGGGCCGCCCCGCTGACCGGCGTGCGCCTCCTGCGTCGGGTGCGTGTGCAGATAGGCCAGGTCGCCGCCGCGCAGCGACACGAGATGGCCGTACGCGCCGAGGTAGGGCTGCAGGTCGGTGAGCTGTTCACCGTCCCTGCTCACGGTGAACGTCAGGTCCGACTCCCGCCCGGCGAGCGGGCTGCCGTCCATGCGCACCTCGTACCCATCGACCGCGGCCGTCGTGGCCGGGGCGGGCAGCGGCGCGGGCGTGAACCGACCGGCGACCGCGACGTCGGTGCCGAGGGTGAGCCCGTCGCCGCCCAGCGCGGTGGGCGCGAAGTCGGCGAAGACGCGGTACGTGCCCGCGTCGGCCAGGTTCAGCGGCACGGCCCAGGTCCCGGCGGCGTCGCGCACGGGGTGCACGTGCTGGAAGCCGGCCAGGTCGCGGCGGACCACGATGAGGTGCAGTTCCTTCTCGTGGGAGAGCGTGAAGTCGCGGACCGGAGCGCCGTCCGGCCCGGTGATGGTGAAGGCGAACGGCACGCGCGTGCCGGCCGGCAGCGTCGCCGACGCGGGGGTCAGGGTGTAGCCGCGCTCGGAGACGGCAAGTCCGGCGGGCGTGGCGCGGGCGGCGGCGTGGGCGCCGTGCCCGTCGCCCGGCGCGGGTGTGCTGCTGTCGTGGCCGTTCAGGTCATCTTCCCGGGGCATCGCGCCGGTCTGGTGGCTCGCGGCGCTCGACGTGGGAGTCGTGATCGGGTCGATCACGTCGCCGACGGCGAACGCCGCCGCGAAGACGACGGCGAGCCCTCCGGCGTACGCGCCGAGCTTGACCGGTGCGCTGCCCAGGTTCATGACCGTGCCCCGGTCAGCTCGTAACCGGCCTCGTCAACCGCCGCGCGCACGGCGGCCTCGTCCAGTCGGGTCGCGCTGGTGACCGTCACGGTGGAGTCGCCGCCGCTGACCAGGGCGACGTCGACGCTCTCTACCCCGGCAAGCGCGGTGAGCTCCGCGGTGACGGCGGAGACGCAGTGCGCGCAGGTCATGCCGGTCACGGTGTAACGGGCGGTGGTCGCCATGGCGGCGCTCCTTCTGTCGACCGGCGCGGTGGCGCCGGAGTTCGCTCTCCGGTTACCTACCCCCAGGGGGTACCTGTCGTGATCATATACCCCCTACCGGTAGGGAGTGAAGCGGATTGCGGGCGACGGGCATGGTGGCGCGCGTCACGACCACCGGGAAAAGGCGCGCGAGAGGTCACCGGGGTCAGCGCGCCAGGAGATCGAGCAGGCGGTCCAGCTCGGCGGCGGGATCTCCGGTCAGCCCGGTGTGGACGGGACCGGCCCGCACCACCGTGCCGCGCGGCGCGATGAGCAACCGGAACCGCGCAACGGGCCGCATCACCGCCGCCGGCCCCCCGCCGTCGCCGCCGAGACAGGTGGACTCTTGATCTGCTCGCCGCGCTCGATGCGCGGAACGGCGCGGATCACCGCGTACTCGAAGGGATGCTTGTCGAGCAGCTCGGCGGTCACCCGCGGGGCGAGCTCGGCGTCGGCCTCGGCCAGCGCAGTCGCGTACCGGGCCAACACGTGGTCGTCTCCGCGAAAGGGGCGGTGCACCACGCCGGCGGCGCGCGGCCAGTTGTGGTCGAAGTAGCGGGACGCACCGTGGTCGATGAGCCACAGGTCGCGGTGCCAGATAAGCAGGTTGGGGTTGCGTCAGCCGCGGTCCACGTTCTCGACGTAGGCGTCGTTCACGAGGTAGCTGCCGAGATCGTCGCTCTCGACGAGGGCAGGGAGCGCGCCGCCCTCGCGCAGGGGGTGACGTCGCGGGTCCCGGTCACCTGTCGCAGCACGATCAGCACCCTAACCCGGCGCTGCCGACGCAGCTCCCGGGCGTCCTCGGCGGTCGGGCCGAGGACGCACCGGGAGCTGTGGGTGAGCGTCGGACTCCCCGTCAGGCGGGGAGACCACCGACCTGGGAGTTGATCCAGGAGCGGATCGACGGCAGATCCCCGTAGATCGAGGGCGCCGTCGCGCAGGTGGAGCTGCTGTTGCCGGCCCGGCTGGTGGCGCCGATCAGGTTCCAGACACCGTTGACCCGGCGCACCTGCGGGCCGCCGGAGTCGCCGTAGCAGGCGCCCGCGTTGCCGTTGGTGTTGTTGGTGCAGATCTCGTACGGGCCGTTGATCCCGCCGCAGCGGCTATCGGCGACGATCGAGGTGTCCAGCTCGTTGGCGACCGTCGGGGAGCTACCGCAGCCGCGCGGCGCGCAGGTCTGACCCCAGCCGATGATCCGGGTCGCCGTGCCGACCGCGCCCGAGCTGGTGGGGATCGGCGCCGGGGCGTACGCGACCGAACTGCTGAGCTGCAGCAGCTTGACGTCGATCGACGGGTGGTTGACGCCGCGGACGACGCCGACGACCGTGCCGCCGCTGGTGCGGTTGACGCTGCCGACGCGCACCGAGCTGGGTGTCGGACAGTGCTTGGCGGTCACGGCCCAGTTCGACTTGATCAGCGAACCGGTGCAGCCGGAGACGTAGACCATGAACGGGTAGTTCTCGGTGGCCGGGCGGCCGTTGACCACGAGGATGCCGATGTCGTCGGCACCGGCGGGCGCCGCGCTGGCCGCGGCCGGCGCGGCGAGCCCGGCGGCGACGAAGCCGACCGCCAGGAGCAGTCGGGCAAGGAGCGAGTGGGGCTTCATCGTTGCGGGTCCTTCTCTGTGCGGGGGGGGCCGGGCACGCCGGCGGACGCCGAGGTCGCCGGGGGGATCGGCGATCTCGGGGGTTGGCGTCGCCGGCGTGACCGGGCCGGTGTGGGGGATGGAGCTGCGGGCACCCGAGGAATACGCTAACGCCGAAACACCGCATTTCAATGTTTCGATGTATACCGGTTCCGACCTACCACCGGGCGATGACCCGACCCGCCGGGCGCCTCGCACACGTCGCCCCGCACCCGTCCACCGGTTCGGCCCATACCGGCTGCGCGCGCCGGTTGCCGTTATCGCACCGCAGGCTCCCGAGGTGCCACGGGTTGCTGACGTGGGCGGCGAAGCAGTGCGTAGACGGCTGGCGGATTCAGGCGGACAACGACCGCTTCCCGCCTGTCGAAAGACGCGATCGCCTAACGTACGACGAGTGGCCGGCCAGGACCGCCGGCTTTGTGTCGTACGGCTGCTGTTGAATAGGCCCGCACGCGGTCGACCAGTTCGGTCTTCACCGCGCTGCACGCCGTGCCGGTGCGCGACATCGTCGGCGTCGACCTGCTCTGCGGCGAGCCGACGCCAGTGGCACCGACCAACCGTGCCAGGACGCGCGCGTCCTGCTCGACCAGCTCTGCCGGTGGGGCCCGGCGCTGCACGACGGCTGCGCGGCGCGTGCCCTGACGTCTCCTGAATGCGCACGAGGAAGGTAAAGATCATGAGCAGACGCACGACCGGCCTGGCGATCGAGGCGGAAGGAGTCACCCGATCGTTCGGCGAGACCCGCGCGCTGGCCGGCATCGATCTCCAGGTCCCCGCCGGCACCGTCTACGGACTGCTCGGCCCGAACGGGGCGGGGAAGACCACCGCCGTACGGGTGCTGGCGACGCTGCTGCGTCCCGACGGCGGCCGGGCTCGGGTCTTCGGCCACGACGTCGTAGAGGAGGCCGACGCCGTTCGGGCCCGGGTCAGCATGACCGGCCAGTACGCCTCGGTGGACGAGGACCTGACCGGGACGGAGAACCTGGTGCTCCTCGGTCGCCTGCTCGGACTGAAGAAGTCGGCCGCCCGCGAGCGTGCGGAAGCCCTGCTCGCCGCGTTCGGTCTGAGCGAGGCGAGCGACCGCCAGGTCAAGAAGTATTCGGGCGGCATGCGGCGGCGCATCGACATCGCGGCGAGCATCCTCGGCACCCCTGACCTGCTGTTCCTCGACGAGCCGACGACCGGGCTCGACCCGCGCAGCCGCAACCAGGTGTGGGAGATCGTCCGGGCCGTCGTGGCGCACGGCACGACCGTGTTGCTGACGACGCAGTATCTGGACGAGGCCGACCAGCTCGCCGGCCGCATCGCGGTCGTCGACCACGGCAGGGTGATCGCGGAGGGCACGCCGGGCGAGCTGAAATCGTCGGTCGGCTCCGGCACCGTTCACCTGCGGCTGCGCGACCCGGGACAGCGGCCGGAGGCCGACAAGGTGCTCCAGGCGGCGCTCGGCGTTCCGGTGCAGCTCGAGTCCGATCCGCTCGCGATGACCGCCCGGGTCGGCGGAGCCGGCACCGACCTCGATGCCAGCGAGCAGGCCGCCCGTGCCCTCTCCGACCTGGCCAGCGCCGGCATCGCCGTCGATCACTTCTCCCTCGGCCAGCCGAGCCTGGACGAGGTCTTCCTGGCCCTGACCGATCACCCCGCGGGCCCCGCCGACGAGCGGGACGACGAGCTGGAGGCAGCCCGATGAGCAACACCGCTACCACGGCAGGGCTCGCCCCGTCCGTCTATGTACCGTCCGCCGAGGCCCTGGGGACCGTTCTCGCACCCGGTGCGCGACCGCCCAGGCCGAGTGCGCTCTCGGCGTCGCTCACGTTCGGCTGGCGCGCCCTTCTGAAGATCAAGCACGTGCCGGAGCAGCTGTTCGACGTGACGGCGTTCCCGATCATCATGGTGCTGATGTTCACCTACCTGTTCGGCGGCGCTCTCGCCGGCAGCCCGCGCGACTACCTGCAGTTTTTCCTGCCCGGCATCATGGTGACCAGCGTCGTGATGATCACGATGTACACCGGCGTCGGACTCAACACCGACATCGAGAAGGGGGTCTTCGACCGCTTCCGGACGCTGCCCGTCTGGCGGCCGGCCGCCCTGGTCGGCATGATCATGGGAGACGTGCTGCGGTACATCCTCGCGGCCGTGGTCATCCTCGGTGTCGGGCTGGTGTTGGGGTTCCGGCCCGGCGGCGGGCTGATGGGCGTGCTGGCCGGGATCGGCCTGCTGGTGGTCTTCTCGTTCGCGTTCTCCTGGGTCTGGACGTTCTTCGGCCTGGTCCTGCGCAGCGAGAAGTCCGTGATGGGGGTCAGCATGATGGTGCTGTTCCCGCTGACGTTTCTGAGCAACGTGTTCGTCGAGCCGGGCACGATGCCCGGCTGGCTCCAGGCGTTCGTGAAGGTCAATCCGGTGACTCAGCTGGTGGCGTCGGTGCGCGCGGTGATGTCGGGGTCGCCCGACCCGTCGAGCACGATGTGGACGCTGCTGTGGAGCGCGGGGTTCGTGGTGGTCTTCGGCACGCTGACGATGTACCGCTACAACCGCCGCTGATATCCAGCTATTTCGGCCCTCACTGCCCCCGCCCCGGCAAGGATGGGTCGGGGGATGTTGGCTGGGAGGTAAGGATTATGGGCGAGCACGGTCAGGGACCGGGCCGCCCCAAGGGTGCGACCGTGGACCCCGTCGTCCTCGGCGCGGGTGTGGCCGGCGTACTGGCCGTTGTGCTGTGGGGAGTGCTGGCGCGTGGCTCGCTGGCCACGTTCGCCGTCGCGGCCCTGGGGTGGGTCCTCGGGACCTTCGGCTGGCTCTTCGTCGTCGCCGCCGACACTTTCCTGGTGTTGGCCGTGGTGATCGCTATGAGCCGGTTCGGTCGGATCCGGCTCGGCGCGGACGACGACGAGCCCGAGTTCACCATGTTCGCGTGGGTGTCGATGATGTTCGGTACCGGGATGGGCATCGGCCTCATCTTCTATGCGGTCGCCGAACCCATCGAGCACTACGCGACGCCGCCGCCGGCTACCGACGTCACGGCGCAGACCGGCGCCGCGGCCTCGATCGCCATGCAGTACACGCTGTTCCACTGGACTCTGCACCCGTGGGCGATCTACGCCGTGACCGGGTTGGCCCTCGCCTACTCGACGTTCCGTAAGGGTCGGGGCAATACGATCTCCGCCGCGTTCCGCCCGCTGCTCGGCGACCGGGCGGACGGGCCGGCCGGGAAGGCGATCGACCTGCTCGCCATCTTCGCCACCGTCTTCGGCTCCGCCACCAGCCTGGGTCTGGGTGCCCTGCAGGTGGCCGCCGGCCTGGGCATCGTGACCGGGATCCCGAACAACACCTGGCTGGGCCTGATCATCATCGCCGCGCTCACGGCGGCATTCGTGATCTCCGCCGTGTCCGGGGTGCACCGCGGCGTCAAGTGGCTGGCCAACTTCAACGTCGTACTGGCGGTCCTGCTCCTGCTCTTCGTCTTCGTGGTCGGACCGACGATCTACATACTGGAGTTGCTGCCCGCCTCGATCGGCGACTATCTGGACCGTCTTATCGTGATGGGCACCCGGACCGGCGCGTTCTCCGAACACGCCTGGTTCGGCTCATGGACAATCTTCTACTGGGCGTGGTGGATCTCCTGGGCGCCCTTCGTCGGCACCTTCATCGCGCGGATCTCCCGCGGGCGTACCGTCCGGGAGTTCGTCACCGGCGTGCTGCTGGTTCCCAGCGGGGCGAGCGTCGTATGGTTCGCCGTGCTGGGCGGCAGCGCCCTGCGGGCGCAGGCGACCGGGACCGCGGACCTCGTAGCCAAATTGAAGGAGGGCCCCGAATCGACCCTCTTCAGCCTGCTCGACGCTCTTCCGCTCTCCGCCGTGACCAGCGTCATCACCATTGTTCTTGTCGCGCTCTACTTCGTTACCGGTGCTGACTCCGCATCGCTGGTCCTGGGCTCGCTGTCGTCGCGTGGCGCCCTGCGGCCACATCGTTGGCTCGTCGTGGTCTGGGGCGTGCTGATCGGGGCCGCCGCGGCGGTATTGCTGCTCGCTGGCGGCCTTGACGCACTGCAACAGGCGACCATCCTCGTCGCACTCCCGTTCGTGGTGGTGATGCTCGCGCTCGCGGGCTCGCTGCTCCGGGAGATGGCCAGTGACCCGATGGCAGGGGGGCGCCCACGCCGCAACCGCCCGTACGGCCTCGGAGCGGCCGTGCGCGCCGCCCGGTCGTACGAGGACGAGGACACCACGCCGCACTCTGTGCGCTGGTTTTTCGGGCGCCGACAGCGCTGAGCGACAGCGCCGCCGTCCCCAACGACGCAGGCGTCTGCCCCGCGTTTCCGCAGGCCAGACGCCTCGTCGTACTGCTCGCCCGAAGGCACCCGGATGCTTCTCCTGATCCGTGGTCAGATGTTCGCGATGAGCAGCGCCGGCTGCTCGATGCAGTCGGCGACGTGGCGCAGGAATCCGCCGGCGACTCCCCCGTCGCAGACCCGATGGTCGAAGGTCAGGCTGATCTGGCTCACCTTCCGCACCGCCAGCTCCCCGTTGACCACCCAGGGCTTGTCGACGATGCGGCCCACACCGACCAGCGCCGCCTCGGGGTGGTTGATGATCGGGGTGGAACCGTCCACACCGAACACGCCGTAGTTGTTGAGCGTGAAGGTACCGCCGGTCATTCGCGCGGGCGGCAGCGTTCCGGCCCGCGCCGCGGCCGTCGTCTCCGCGAGCGCGGAGGCCAGTTCCCAGGTGGTGAGGCGCTGGGCGTCGGAAATGACCGGCACGACCAGGCCCCGGTCGGTCTGCGCGGCGATGCCGAGCTGGATGCGTCCGGACTGCACGATCTCCTCGCGGTCCGGGTCCACCCGCGAGTTGAGCGCGGGAAACCGCTGCAGACCGTTCACACAGATCCGCGCGAGCAGCGCGAGCAGGCTGACCGGCCGGTCCGGGCGGGCGGCGTTGATCGCGGCGCGGGTGTCGAGCAGCGCGGTCGCGTCGACATCGACCCAGATGGTGACCTCGGGGATCTCCCGGCGGCTGCGCGAGAGCTTGTCGGCAATCGCCCGGCGAACCCCGCGCAACGGGATGACCAGATCGTCGCTGGCGGCGGAGGCCGGACCCGCGCCAGAGGCCGGAGTCGCGGCGGCGACCGGTGCGAGCGCCTCCTCCACGTCGGCGCGGCGCACGATCCCACCCGGCCCGGAGCCACGCAGCCCCGCCAGGTCCAGCCCCCGTTCGTGAGCCAGCCGCCGGACCAGTGGGGAGATCACCCGGGGAGCCGCGGCGACGGGCGGGGCAGCCGGCACGGCAGCAGCGGCGGGTACGGCAACGGGGCGCGACGCGACGGCCGGGGCCGGTACGCGACGGCGCCGTCGGCCCGCGTGACCGTGCCCCGTCCCGTACCCGATCAGCACATTGCCCGAGCCGGCCCGCTCCTCCTCGCGGTAGGTGGCGTGCCCGGCGGGCTCGTCGTCGGGCCGCGCCACGGTGACCAGCGGCTGGCCGACGGGGCGCGCCTCGCCGGGCGCGCCGTGCAGCGCGACGATCCGACCCGCGTACGGGCACGGCACGTCGACGACGGCCTTGGCGGTCTCCACCTCGACCACGGTCTGGTCCACCTCGACGGTGTCGCCGACGGCGACCCGCCACTCGACGATCTCGGCCTCGGTCAGCCCCTCCCCCAGATCGGGGAGCATGAACACCTGGTCGCTCATGCCGCCACCTCGCTACGCTCGCCAGCGGCATGAGGCTCCACCGCACTGAGCCTGATGATTCGCTCGCTACGCTCGCTCATGCTGCCACCCACCGGCTGTCGGGTTGGTCGTTCCACTGCAGCCGCGCCACCGCGTCGAGCACCCGGTCGACCCCGGGCAGGTGGATGTGCTCCAGCTTCGGCGCCGGGTACGGGATGTCCAGACCACTCACCCGCAGCACGGGTGCGTGCAGCGAGTGGAAGCAGCGCTCCTGGACCCGCGCGGCGATCTCGGCGCCGACGCCCGCGAAGCCCTGCGCCTCCTGGATCACCACGCACCGGCCGGTCCGGCGGACCGACGCGGTCACCGTCTCGTCGTCGAAGGGGACGATGGTGCGCAGGTCCACCACCTCCAGGTCCCACCCTTCGTCCCGGGCGGCCTCGGCGGCCTCCAACGCGACGGGCACCGAGGGGCCGTACGCGACCAGCGTGGCGTCGCGCCCCGGCCGGCGCACGACGGCCCGCCCGAACGGCTCCGTGGCCACCGGCAGGGACGCCTCGGCGCCGGAGAAGTAGAGCTTCTTGGGCTCCATGAACACGACCGGGTCGGGGTCGGCGATCGCCTCGCGCAGCAGCGAGTACGCGTCCGTCACCGTGGCCGGGGTGACCACCTTGAGACCGGGCGTGTGGGCGTAGTAGCCCTCGCTGGAGTCGCAGTGGTGCTCGACGCCGCCGATGCCCCCGGCGTACGGCACCCGGATCACGATCGGGACGCTGAGCGCGCCGCGGGTGCGGTTGCGCAGCTTGGCGACGTGCGAGGCGATCTGTTCGAAGGCCGGGTAGGCGAACGCGTCGAACTGCATCTCCACGACCGGGCGCAACCCGGACATCGCCATCCCGACAGCGAAGCCGACGATGCCGGCCTCGGCGAGCGGGGTGTCGAAGCAGCGCCGTTCGCCGTAGGTGGCGAGCAGTCCGTCGGTGATCCGGAAGACGCCGCCGAGTTGGCCGACGTCCTCGCCGAAGACGATCACCCGGTCGTCGTCGGCCATCGCGTCGCGCAGCGCGGCGTTGAGCGCCTTCGCCATGGTGACCGGTGCCATCAGGCCTGCACCTCCTCGTCCTGTGCGGCGGCCAGTTCGGCTCGAACCTGCTCGCGCTGCTCGATCAGTTGGGGGGTGGGCGACGCGTAGACGTGGTCGAAGAGGCTGAGCGGGTCGACGGTCGGTTCGGTGTTCATCCGGGCGCGCAGGTGAACGGCGAACGCCTCGGCCTCGTCGCGGATCGCCGTCACGGCGGCGTCGTCGAGGACACCGAGCCCCCGCAGGTACGTCTCCAGCCGCGCGATCGGATCGCGTCCGACCCACGCCTGCACCTCTGCGCCGTCGCGGTAGCGGGACTGGTCGTCGGCGTTGGTGTGCGCCTCCATGCGGTACGTGTGCGCCTCGACCAGGAAGGGTCCGTTGCCGGCGCGGGCGTGTTCGACCGCCCGGGTCAGCACGGCGAGCACGGCGACCGGATCATTGCCGTCGACCTGCTCACTGGCGATGCCGTACCCGACGCCCTTGTACGCCAACGACGGCGCGGCGGTCTGCCGGGAGAGCGGGACGCTGATGGCGTACCGGTTGTTCTGCACGAAGAACACCACGGGCGCGCGGAACACGGCCGCGAAGTTGACCCCCTCGTGGAAGTCGCCCTCGCTGGTCGCGCCGTCGCCGATGAAGGCGAGGGCGACGGTGTCGCGGCCCTGGTGCGTCTCGCCGTACGCCACTCCGGCGGCGTGCACGGTCTGGGTGGCGAGCGGCGTGCACTGCGGCGCGGTCCGCTGGGCGGCCGGGTCGTACCCGCAGTGCCAGTCGCCGCGCAGCAGGGTGAGGACCTCGACCGGGTCGATGCCGCGCGACACGAGCGCCATCGACTCCCGGTACGTCGGGAAGATCCAGTCGGTGGGGCGCACGGCCATGATCGCGGCGACCTGGCAGGCCTCCTGGCCCCGCGCGGACGGGTAGACGGCGAGCCGCCCCTGTTTGGTCAGCGCGGTGGACTGCAGGTCGAAGCGGCGGCCGATCACCATGCGGCGGTAGAGCTCGCGGAGGGTGTCGGTCCCGGGTTCGGGGTAGCTGGTGGCGGCGGTGAGCCGGGTGCCGGACTCGTCGAGCAGCCGGACCGGCTCCGGGGTGGGGAGCAGGGCGCGGACCGGTTCGGGGGGCGCGGGGGCGCGACGGGCTCGCGGGGATGCCCTGCGGACCGCCGGGGGCGTGGTCGTCACGGCGAGGACCTCCTGGACGTGTGGTGGGCCTATGCTCAGCCCTGGTGGATCATTGACTCAAGAACCGCGTGAAACGCGGGACGGATGACCGGCAGGAGTGGTTTCTGTGAGCCAGGAGACCGAAGCGGAACCCGAGTACGCCGCCGCGCCGGGACGAACGGTCCGTCTCCTCGACGACGTGGACCGGCGCATCCTCGACGCGCTCGTCCGCGACGGCCGGGCGTCCATCCGGACCCTCGCCGAGCGCATCCACATCTCCCGCACCAACGCGTACGCCCGCGTCGAGCGGCTGATGCGGGAAGGAGTGATCACCGGCTTCCGCGCGCAGGTGGCCCCGGAGCCGGCGGGGCTCGGCACGTCGGCCTACATGAGCCTGACGATCGAGCAGAACAGCTGGCGGGAGGTGTCGGCCCGGCTCGCCCGGGTGCGCTACATCGAGCACGCGGCGCTGCTCGGCGGTGACTACGACGTGCTGGCGTTGGTCCGCGCCCCGGACAACGCCGCGCTGCGCGATGTGGTGCTCAACCAGGTGCAGAGCATTCCGGGGGTGCTGTCGACCCGGACGTGGCTGGTGTTCGAGGAGTTCGACGGCGTGGAGAACGCGTGGACGTGACCTGACGCGCAGCTCGGCGGCGGTAGCGTCGGCGCGTGGGGGTCCCGAAGGCGGTGCGCGCCAAGCTGGACGAGGAGCGCATCACGCACCGCCTGCGCGGATCGTGGCGCCGGCTGCCGGAGACGCTGCGCGCGCGACAGCACCGGGTCCGGGCCAACATCGGGTTGGCGACGCAGTCGGGACTGGCGGCGGCGATCTCCTGGTTGATCGGGCACGACCTGCTCGGCCATGCCGAGCCGGTCTTCGCTCCGCTCGCGGCGGTGGGTACGCTCGCCGCGTCGATCGGCCAACGGCTGCGTAACACCGTCGAACTCGTCGTCGGGGTCGCGCTCGGCGTCGCGGTGGCCGACGCGGTCGTCGCCGCGATCGGCGCCGGCTGGTGGCAGCTGGGCCTGGTCACCGTCATCGCGATCGTCGCGTCGATCTTCGTCGGCGGAGGCCCCGCCCTCGTCACCCAGGCCGCGAGCGCGGCGGTGCTGATCGCGACGCTCTCGCCGCCGACGACCACCGGGATCTACGCCTCCCGCTTCTTCGAGGCGCTGCTCGGCGGGGCGGTCAGCCTGGCGGTGATCATGGTGGTGCCGGTGCGGCCGCTGGCCCTGGTGCGCCGTGCGGTCGACCCGGTCCTCGACGTCCTCACCGCCTCGTTCAGCGATGCCGGCGCGGCGCTGGCGGAGCGCGACCGCTCCCGCGCGAACGCGGCCCTGGACCGACTGCGCGGCGCGGAGGACGAGTTGGCGGTGATGCGGGAGTCGTTGCAGGCGGGGCAGGAGAGCGCCACCCTCGCTCCCGCGCACTGGAACGCGCGCGGCACGCTGCGGCAGTACGTGAACGCCTCGGAGTTCCTCATGCGGGCGGTGCGCAACGGCCGGATGCTCTCCCGGCGGTGTGTGACCGCCATCGACGCCAACGAGCCGCTTCCGCCGTGTCTGCCGGCGACGCTCACCTCGCTGAGCGAGTCGGTGGTCCTGCTCAAACAGGAGCTGAGAAACCGGGGCGAGGCGCGGGCCACCCGGGACCGGCTGCTGGAAGCGGCGAGCCGGGCCGGCGAGGCGTACGCGGCGGGCGTCGGCTTCTCCGGCAACGTCATCATCGCGCAGGTCCGGGCCACCGCCATCGATCTGCTGCAGGCGACCGGGGTGGGGCCGGAGGACGCGAACGTGCTGGTGCGTGCGGCGGTGGCGCGCCGGGCCCCGAACCAGCCGCCCGATTGACCGGGCTCCGCATGACCGGGCCGCGTCGTCCATAATCAGGTGTTTGACACCCTTTAGTCGATATGATCAAATCGGCCGGTAAATGCGTGGATAGTCGGCGTCACAGGGGGAGACAATGACATCCGGATTGCGACTGCCACGTCCCCGGCCCGTCCACATCGGAACGGCCACGGCCGGAGAGCGATCTCCGGGCTGGACACTGACGTCTCGAACCAGGCCGTGAGCACCAGACGGGGTGATCGCCGCCGATGGCCGCTTCGGACGTACGTCGTGGCCCTCGTGGTCCTCTTCATCGTCGCCGGCGCCACGAGTAGCGCGTATCAGCATGCCGAGGCCGACGGCGAGGCCCGACGGGCGGCCGTCGGCGACGCCGTGTTCGGGGCGCGACTCGCCGCCCGCGACATCAGCGAGGCGCTCGCGGCGCTGCAGAAGGTGATCGTCGAGACAGGCGCGAACCCCGCCATCGAACAGGCATTCGCGCCCGGCGTCGATCCGTCGGGCTGCTCCCTGTCGTTCACCGGCATCGGCGCGTTCAAGACCGGCCACCTCGACATCGTCCGGAGCGACGGCAGGGTCATCTGCAGTTCCCTCAAGAACAACGCCGGCTACCGGGGTGCGTCCTGGCTGGCGCGAGCCCGCTCCGGGCCGGGAGTGATCGGGCCGGTCGTGGACGACCGAACCGGCAAACAGGTGATGATCGGCAGCACGCCGATCAAGCGTCTCGGGATGGTTGCCGCCTTCCTCGACCTCGACGCTCTCGGCCCGGCGCTCGCCGCGACGTACGGCGGCCCGCGGAGCCTGTCGATCCTCGTCACCTCCGGCGACGGCGCCACCGCGGTGACCCGCTCGATCGCGCCGCAGCGGTGGACGGGGGCACCGTTGCACGGGACGCCGTTCGCCGCCGACGCCGGCCGGGTGGAACGACGCGACCCCGACGGAGTGCCCCGGCTGTACGGCACGGCGACCGTTCCCGATGTCGGCTGGCAGGTCCACGCCGGGGCGGACCGGGACGCGGCGGTGGCCGCCGCCCGCAGGCTCAGCGAGCGCCAGTCGGCGATCACTCTCGCGGGCCTGCTCGTCATCCTCGTCGCCGCCGCGGTCTTCTACCGACGCATCCTGCGCCCGGTCCGACAACTCAGTGCCGCGGTCAGGACCGCGACCGGTGGCGGGGCGGGGCCCCGGCCGGTGCCCGTCGCCGGCCCCGCCGAACTCGCCGATCTGGCCGAGGACTTCAACCGGATGATCGCCACCACGGAACTCCACCTGGCCGACGTGTCCCGGCTGGCGGCGATCGTGCAGTCGTCCGGCGACGCCATCGTCGGCAAGACGCTCGACGGGATCATCACCAGCTGGAACGACGGGGCCGCCGCGATCTACGGCTACCGGGCGGACGAGGTGATCGGGCGGCACATCTCGATGCTCGTCCCGGCCGACCGCCACCACGAGCTGGACGGACTGCTGCACCGGGTCAGCCAGGGGGAACGGGTGGAGCGCCAGGAGACGCAGCGAATCCGCCGCGACGGGACGCTCGTCGAGGTCTCCGTGACCATCTCCCCCATCCGCGACGGCGCCGGACGGGTCGTCGGGGCATCCGCGGTCGCCGCGGACATTACCGAGGAGAAGCGGGCCGCCGCCGAACGCGCCAGTCTGGAGCAGCGGCTACAGCAGTCGCAGCGGCTGGAAAGCCTCGGCCAGCTCGCCGGTGGGGTCGCGCACGACTTCAACAACCTGCTCGCGGTCATCCTCTCCTGCGCGGAGCTGTTGACCGAGGAACTGGACGAGGGTTCCGCGGGCGCCAACGACCTGCGGGCGATCCAGCGGGCCGCGGAGCGGGCCGTGCGGCTGACCCGGCAGTTGCTCATCTTCGGGCGCCAGGAGACGACGCATCCGGAGGTCCTCGACCTCAACCTCGTCATCGCGGACCTGCAGGACCTGCTCGCCCGCAGCATCGGCGAGCACGTCCACTTGGTCGTCGAGCCAGAGCCGCGGTTGCCGGCCGTGAAAGCCGACCGGGGACAGCTCGAGCAGGTGCTGGTCAACCTGGCCGTCAACGCGCGCGACGCGATGCCCGACGGCGGACGGTTGACGATCGAGACGACGACGGTCGAGGTCGACGAAGCCCACAGCCAGACGCATCCGCAGATCACCCCGGGCCGGTACGTCCAGCTCTGTGTCAGTGACACCGGCACCGGGATGAGCGCCGACGTGGCGGCCCGCGTGTTCGAGCCGTTCTTCACCACCAAGGCGAAGGGCACGGGGACCGGACTCGGCCTGGCCACCGTCTACGGGATCGTGACCGAAGCCGGCGGCACGGTGGGGGTCTACTCCGAGCCCGGTCTCGGCACCACGTTCCGGGTCTATCTGCCGCAGGTCGACGACGAAGCCGTCGTGCCCGCGCCGCACACCCCCGTGCCCATCGAGAAGGGCCACGGCGAGACGGTCCTGCTCGTGGAGGACGAGGAGGCGCTGCGCGAGGTCACCGGCCGCATGCTGCGACGCAACGGCTACGAGGTCATCGAGGCCGGCCACGGCCTCGAAGCGCTCGACGTCGCCGCCCGGACCGACTGGGACCTGCTCCTCACGGATGTCGTCATGCCGCACATGTCGGGCCGCGAGCTGGCCGAGCGGCTGCGCGCCCAGCGCGCCGACCTCAGGGTGCTGTTCATGTCCGGGTACAGCCAGGGCGTCCTCGGGCCACGGCAGGCGCTCGAGGACGGGGTCACCCTGATCGAGAAGCCCTTCACCGAGGCCACCCTCCTGTCCAAGATCAGTGCAGCGCTCACCGGTCACCGCGGCGACGCCGAGACCGTCGCCCCGCCGCGTCCGCCCGCCGCCGTCGTCGACTGATCCGGCTGGTCAGGATCGCGCGGGGTGGGCCAGCAACTCCACCTCGGCGACGGACATGACCGGATCACCGGCGGTCACCTCGAGCCGGTAGTGCGCGTACCGGCCGGGTTTCGCCACGGTGAACACCCGCGTCTGCATCCGCCACCGGAACGACTCGTCCACCCGGCTGTCGATGGTGGTCCAGCTCCGGCCGTCGGAGGAGCCGAGCAGCCGCCAGCCGCGCGGGTCACCGGCGGCCGCCGCCGAGGTGAGGGTGTAGTGGGTGACCTTCCCCGGCGGTCCCGACACCGTCCACGCCACCGGCCCGTCCACGGCCGCGGCGGTCGCGGAGGTGTCGTCGGAGAGGGCCGAGGGACCACCGGTGACCGCGACGTCGGCCAGCGGGCGGGGCGGCGCGCCGGGCGGGGTGAGGGAGACCGGCAGGTTCTGATCCCCACTCCCCCAGTTCGATGGCGACGGACCCATCCGGAAGTCCAGCACTGCGCCATCGGCCAGGTCGCGATGGGCGATCCAGGACTTCCCGTACGACTTGCCGTCGACCCGCAGTCCCTGGACGTACACGTTGCGGGCGCTGTTCTGCGGCGCGTTGACCACGATCGTCCGACCGTTCTCCAGGTGGACCGTCGCCTTGCGGAACAGCGGCGACCCGAGCACGTAGTTGGCGCTGCCGACCTGCAACGGGTAGAGCCCGAGCGCGCTGAACAGATACCAGGCGGAGGTCTCGCCGTTGTCCTCGTCACCCGCGTAGCCCTGACCGATCTCGCTGCCGACGTACATCCGGGCCAGCGCCTCGCGTACCTTCGCTTGCGTCTTCGCCGGCCGGCCCGCGTAGGTGTACATCCAGGGGATGTGGTGGGAGACCTGGTTGCTGAAGCCCCACATCCCCATCCGCACGTCGCGCGCCTCGACCATCTCGTGGATCGTGCCGCCGTACGAGCCGGGGAACGACGCGGTCTCCGGGGTCGCGAAGAATTCGTCGAGCTTCTCCGCGAGCCGCGCCCGCCCGCCGTACAGGTTGGCCAGGCCCTGCCCGTCGTGCGGGACGTGGAAGGCGAAGTTCCAGCCGTTCGTCTCGGTGTAGTCGTGCTCGTGGCCCCAGACCCGCGGGTCGTAGGCGTCCGGCGTGGACTTCCACGCCCCGGCCGCGTCGCGGCCCTGGAAGAACCGCGCCGCCGGATCGAACATCCGCACGTAGTTCTGCGCCCGGTTGCGGAAGTACTCCGCCTCGGTCCGGTAACGGTCCCGTTCGCCCGCCGGCGTCGCCGGGTCGACGGCGAGCCCCGCCGCCATGTTCGCCAGACCGAAGTCGTTGATGTAGCCCTCCAGCGCCCACGACACCCCCTCCGAGACGGACGAGGCGGTGTAGCCGCGGAAGATCGAGGTCTGCAGCCCCTTGCGGCCGACGCTGGTGTTGTCGGGGTTGCTCCCCGGTGGCACGACGGTGGCGTTGCGCAGCGCCGCGTCGTACGCGGCGCGCGCGTCGAAGCCGCGGACCCCCTTCACGTACGCGTCGGCGAACGACACGTCGGAGCTGGTGCCGGTCATCAGGTTCGCGTAGCCGGGTGAGGACCAGCGCGACACCCAGCCACCGTCGCGGTACTGCTGCACGAATCCGTCGATCAGCTCGCCGGCCATCGTCGGCGTGAACAGGGAGTACGCCGACCAGGTCGTGCGGTAGGTGTCCCAGAACCCGTTGTTGACGTAGACCTTGCCGTCGACCACGGCCGCGCCCGTCTCGGTCGGGGTGGTTCCCGTGGGAATGGACGACGACGCGGAGGACTGCACGGCGTGCTTCCAGACGGGCGCGGCGGCGGTGCCCACGTTCTCGTGCGCCGAGTTCGGATAGAGGAAGAGGCGGTAGAGGTTGGAGTAGACGGTGACCAGTTGCGGCTCGGTGGCCCCCTCCACCTCGATCACCCGCAGCTTCCCGTCCCAGAGCCGCTGGGCCCGCTCCCGCACCGCGTCGAACGTGTCGGCCGGTGTGATCTCCAGGCTCAGGTTGCGGCGGGCCTGCTCGACGGAGATCAGCGAGGTGGCGATCCGCAGCGTGACCGTCTTGCGTGTCGCCGTGTCGAAGGCGAGGTAGCCGGTGACGTTGGCGCCGCCGCCGCCCGCGAGTCGGCCACTCGCGACGACGGTCTCGTCGACCGTCCCGTAGACGAAGAGCCGGCCCGCCCCGTTCGAGAGTCCGCTGCGGACGTCGGAGTAGCCGGTCACGGTCCGGGCGGTCGGGTCGAGGGTCAGCCCGCCGTTGTTGTTGACGTTGTCGAAGATCAGGTTGCCGCGGTCGCCGGTGAACGTGAAACGGAAGATCGCGGCGTGGTCGGTCGGGGCGATCTCGGTCCTCATCCCGTTGTCGAAGGTGACGCCGTAGTGGTGCGCCTTGGCGATCTCGTTCTCGTGCCGGAACGGCAGCGCGCGGGCGGCCCGGCCGGGGTCGGGCGTCCCGGTGGCCGCCGAGGGCATCACCTGGAACGTCTGCCGGTCCCCCATCCACGGGCTGGGCTCGTGGCTGACGGTGAACGCCTGCAACGCGGGACGGTTCTCCGCGTTGTTGGCGCGCTGGTAGTCGTAGAGCCAGCTGGTCGACCCGGCGTTGGTCATCGGGGTCCAGAAGTTGAACCCGTGCGGCACCGCGGTGGCCGGGATGTTGTTGCCGCGCGAGAAGCCACCGGTGGAATTCGTGCCCCGGGTGGTGAGGACGTGGTCGGACGGGCGGTCGGGGGCTTGGGTCGGGGGCTCGTCGCTGATCCGGATGTCGTCGAGCCAGCCGTTGAACACGCCGGTCCCGGTGGTGCTGTCGTAGCCGACCAGGATGCGGTCGACGCGCTTGCCGGCGGCGACGTCGCCGATGCGGGAGCGCTTGAGGTTCCACTGGTCGGCGTAGAGCGACTTGCCGGTCCCCTGCGCCCGCGGGTTGAGCCCGAACCCGTACTGGTCGACGGCGCCGAGGTCGCTGAGGTAGCTGCCGTCGGTGAACGCCAGGTCGACCGCGACATGGGTGCTCGGGTAGTCCAGGTCCCGCGCGGTCAGCTCCGGAAAGATCAGGTACGACAGCTCGGTGTGCCGATCCACCGGCAGGTCCACGTCGAAGACCTTGTTGTAGGCGTAACCGCGCCCCGCGACGATCTGCCCGCCGGAGAGCTGCAACGCCTGCCGACCGGTCCACCCCGCGTTCGGCTTCATGGTCGGTCCGTTGACCGGGCCGCCGCTGACGACGGTCCGCATGTCGGTGACCGGCGGCGGCGTGGTGTCGCCGTCGGAGAGTTGGAGTTCGGCCAGTTGGGTGAGACCGCCCGCGACCACGGCGGTGACGGTGAGCCGGTAGTGGAGGTACGCGCTGCCGTTGTCGAAGCGGTACTCGCGGGTCTGGAATCGCTCGGTGAAGCTCTGCCCGGTGCGGGTGTCCAGCGTCGTCCATGTCTGCCCGTCGGCCGAGCCTTGCAGCGTCCAGTCCCGGGGGTCCCGGTCGGGGGCGTCGTTGGCGGCGGTCAACGCGTAGTGCACGACGGCGACCGGGGCGTCGAGCCGCACCTGCACCCATCCGGTGGGCTGGAACGCGAGCCATTTCGTGCTGATATTGCCGTCGACGACGCGCTCGGCCGTCTCGTTGGGCGGGTTCTCGGCGCTCGCCGTGGCCTCGACGACCCGTTCGGTGATGTTGCCGGGGATGCCGGTCGCCGGGCTCCCGGTCACGCCGGAGCTCTTCTTGCCGCCACGGGGGTCGGTTTCGGCGGTGCTGGTCCAGGTCGGCTGGGGTTCGCCGGCTTCGAGCGAGGAGAAGAATCCGCCGGCGGGGGCCGGCGCCGCGAGTGCGGGCAGGGGCGCGGCGGGCACCGTCAGCACGGCTGCCGTCGCGGCCGCGATCACCAGATTCCGGGACTGCACGATCATGGCAACCTCCGCGGGGACTGCCGGGTGCGAAGGCGGCGCGCCCGGGTGGAGATTGCGTCAGGGTTTCGACTGAACGACGCCTATGTCAATAGTCTTAAATAAATTGATCGATGCGTGCGGATCATGCGGCGGCGACGCGACCCACGTCCGGATTGGGAGGATTGACGGATCTGGCCATGAGAGGTTGGCGGATCAGCCGGTCTTTATCAGGAAATACCGCAGTTAACGCGGAACTGACACCGGCGTGTCGCGTTGAGCAGTGACGTGACACCGGTACCCCATGATGATTCGATCAGGTCCAGAAGACTCACCTCGCTGCTGTTCTGCGGGGCTCTAGCGGGGGTCGCGGTCGCGGCGGCGGCGTTCCCCATCGCGGCGGTCTCCGGTCTCGCGGCGAAGGCCGGCGCGGAGACCTTCGAGGCGTTGCCCAGCGAGCTGATCACCAAGCAGGCGCCGCAGGCGTCCGAGGTGTACGCCTCGGACGGCAAGACGCTACTGGCCCGCTTCGCGGACGAGAACCGGCGCGACGTGACGATCACCGACATTGCCCCGACGATGCGCGACGCGATGATCGCGGCCGAGGACCACGACTTCTACCGCCACAACGGCATCGACGCCAAGGGCATCGCACGGGCTTTCGTCGCCAACAAATCCGGCCAGTTCCAGCAGGGCGCGTCCACCCTCACCATGCAGTTCGTCCGGATGTCGATCACCTACGCGGCGACCGATCCCGCCGCCGTCGTCGCGGCGAGCGAGGACACGGGCGGACGCAAGGTGCGCGAGGCGCGGCTGGCGATCCAGGTGGAGAAGAGATTCTCCAAGGACGAGATTCTCGAGCGATACCTGAACATGGCGCCCTTCGGTAACGGCGCCTACGGCGTCTACGCGGCCAGCCAGCTCTACTTCAACAAGCATCCGCGCGACCTCACCGTCGACGAGGCCGCCATGATCGCGGGATTGGTGAAGTCGCCGTCCGACTTCAACCCGCTGACCGAGGCGGGGGCCCGCGCCACGCTGGACCGACGCAACTGGGTGCTCCAGCAGATGCGGGAGACCGGGTCGATCACGACGGAGGAGGCGGTGGCCGCCCAGACGGTCACGCTGCGGGTCAAGGGCGTGCAGCCGCCCAACGGATGCGTGGCGGCCCGCTTCAACGACTGGGGTTTCTTCTGCGACTACTTCTACCGGTGGTGGATGGGGCAGGCCACGTTCGGGGTCACCGATTACGACCGTGAGCGACGGCTCAAGGGGGGCGGGTACCGCGTGGTCACCACGCTCGACCCCGGCACGCAGAGCGCGGCGCGGCGCAACGTGAGCAAACGGATCCGCGACGACAGCCCCAACGCCCTGATGGTGGCGGCCGTCGAACCCGGCAGTGGGCGGGTGCGGGCGCTCGCCGCCAACCGCACCTTCGCGCTCGACGACCCCACCGAGCCGCACAACCGGCTCTCCTCCGACCCGGCCAAGGCCGCGAAGGGGATCCGGGGCAGCTATCCCAACACCACGAACCCGATTCTGACCGGCGGCGGCGACATCCTCGGTTACCAGGCGGGCTCGACTTTCAAGATCTTCACGTTGATCGCGGCGCTGCAGCAGGACTATCCCCTCGACTACACCATCAACGCGCCGACGGTCTACCAGTCCAAGTACGTCGGCGCCTCCGGCACGTCCGCCTGCCCACGCAGTCAGCGCTACTGTCCGCGCAACGACAACGACGCCATGGCCGGCGTCCATAACGCCTGGACGGCCTTCGGCGGCTCGGTCAACACGTACTTCGTCCCGTTGGAGGAACGGGTCGGCGCGGAGAACGCGGTTGACGTGGCGCGCCGGCTCGGCATCACGTTCCGCGCGCCGCACGAGGCCGACATCGCCAGCGACCGGGCGACCGCGAACGGCTGGGGTGCGTTCACCCTCGGTGTCTCGGCCACCACGCCGCTGGAGGTCGCCAACGCGTACGCGACGCTCGCCGCGGACGGCAGGTTCTGCGATCCGACGCCGGTGCAGGAGGTCCGGGACCAGACCGGCACGCAGCTCGCCGTCGCCGAGACGCGGTGCGAGCAGGCGATCTCGCCGGAGGTGGCGCGCGCCGCGGTGGACGCGGCCCGTTGCCCCGTCGGTGACCAGTCCGCCTTCGGCGAGTGCCGTGGGGCCACGGAGCCCGAAGCACGCCGCGCCGTCGGCCATCCGATCGCCGGCAAGACCGGCACGACGGACAACCACCGCACGGCGACGCTGGTGGCGACCACCCGGTCGCTCGCCGTCGCCGGCATCCTCGCCGACCCGGACTGGCCGGACAGCAGGGCGGAGATGAGCCACAAGATCGTCAACCCGGCGGTCTACCGGACCCTCGCCGACGCGATGAAGGGGAAGAAGAAGCAGGACTTCAGCACTCCGGAAAACCGGCTGGCGTACGGCGAGCAGGTCCCCGTTCCGGACGTGTCCTGCAAGAGCGTCGCCGAGGCCACGATAATGCTGAAGGGGGCCGGATTCCTCGTGGAGGTGGACGCCCGGCCGGTCGAGTCGCGCTGCCCGAAGGACACGGTCGCGGGCACCGAACCCAGCGGCCACACGGTCGCGGGCGGGGTGGTCGTGATGCGGGTGATCGGTCCGAACCCGAAGGACGTACGCCGATAGCGGCGTCGTGGCGGGTCGAGCCCGCCCCGGGGTGACCGGGTGAGCCGCAGAGCGGGCTATTCGAAGGACCGGGGCGGCTGCTCGGGCATCGCGAAGGGGTCGCGGACGGCGTCGCGGCGCTTGCGCCGCTCGCGCGCCTCGCGCTTCTTGCGGCGCTGCTCCTCGCTGTAGCGCTTGCGCGCCTCCAGGTCCCGCTTCCATCCGTCACGGGCCGCGGCGCTGGTGCCCTGCACGGCGTTGTCCACCGTGGGAGGGCCGAGGAACTTGAACAGGACCTCGAACAGCCGGTCCCGCTTCACCGGCTTCTCCGGCGCTGGCTGATCCGACCCGTTCATCCGAGTCACTCCCGTCCTCATCGTTGCCGACACACAAATAGTTTGTACACCAAGAGAAGTATGATGCACGGGAGAACGGGAGGTCGCGTTGGGTGACGTGGGAGCCATCAGCGAGGGCGTCGTCAGCGATCCGCTGGCGTTGGAGCGGCAGGTCTGCTTCGCCCTCTCCGTGGCATCCCGCGGCGTGGTGGCGCTCTACCGTCCGCTGCTGGAGCCCATGGGGCTCACCCACCCGCAGTACCTGGTCATGCTGGCGCTGTGGCAGCACGCGCCCCGCTCCGTCAAGGAGCTCAGCGCGCTGCTGCAGCTCGATCCGGGCACCCTGTCTCCGCTGCTCAAGCGCCTGGAGGCGGCCGGACACGTGCGGCGCGAACGAGACCGCACGGACGAGCGGGTGCTGGCCGTGACCCTGACCGCGGCCGGCGCGGCGCTGCGTGCGCGGGCCGAAGCCGTGCCCGGGGCCGTCGTCGAGCGCCTCGGGATGAGCCTGGACGACCTGCGTGACCTGCACGCTGCGCTGACCCGGGTCATCGCCGCCGCTCAGCCGTCCTGACGCCCGACCGCACGCCTGCGCTGCGCGCGGCGGGCATCGCGGCGACGTCCGCCCGTCCGGACGTGTCTAGGACCGCCCCGCCCACGGCTGCGGCTGCGTCAGCGAGCCCAGGATGTCACTCAACTCGAGTGCCCGCGGCACGCGGCGCGGTGGCCCGATCACCACCACGCTGACGCCCTCGGCGGCGGCGGCGTCCGTCACCGTCACCAGCGTGTCCATGCCGACGGCGTCCAACAACGTCACGCCGTCGAGATCGAGGACCAGTTCGGCGACATGGTCGACGGTGATGGCCCGTTCGACAGCGGCGATCAGCAGGTCCACAGTAGACCGCTCCAGCTCGCCGTCGACCGCCAACCGTACGACGCCGTCGTTGACCGGGTGCTTCGTGACCGATAACTTCATCTGACCTTCCGACCCGTCATCCACGGGATTGTCCGGTGTGCCGCAGCGACCCGCTCCGGCCCCGTGTGCCATCGTCCTCCCGGCCGCCCGCTTTCTCAGCATTTCGGCCGAACCCGCAGGGGCGGATACCGAGGCACCCCGACGGGAGACCGTCGGGGCGCCTCGCCCTTCACGGGCAACTGTCGTCACTCACCGTCCGGGTTCGCCGCGGGGTCCGCGGCGACGGGGGTCGGCAACGCCGGGGTCGGCGTAGCGGCCGCCGGCGGCGCCGGCTGTGCCGGCGACTTCAGTTCCTCGGGCACCGGCAGGGCACTGCCCTTGACGTACTCGGCCCAACTCATGTCCCAGGCGGTCCAGCCGTTACCGCGGTCCAGCTTGACCTCGGTGCCGCGGATCGTCACCAGATCACCGACGTGCGTGACCTGCATGAGCCAGTTGGCGTTCGCCGGAGAGACGTTCGTGCACCCGTGTGACACGTTGCGGTAGCCCTGGTCGCCGACGGACCACGGCGCCGAGTGGATGAACTCCCCACCCCAGGTCAGCCGCTGGGCGTCATCCACGTCAACCACGTAGCCGCCGTTCGGGTCACCTCTGGTGTCGAAGGTGGTGCGGTCAAACTTCTCCATGATCACCATCTTGCCGCTCGACGTCGGTGTGCTCGACTTGCCCATGCTCACCGGGATCTTCCTGGCGAGCTTGCCGTCCTTGAAGACCGACATCTGCTTGGTCGCATTGTCGATCTCAACGGTGACCTTGTTGCCGATCTTCGCCGACTCGCCGTGATCGGTGTCGCCGTACCTGTCGCCGATCGGCAGCCCGCCGAGCGCCGCCCGAACGTTGATCTTCGTGCCCGGCTGCCAGAACTCCGCCGCCCGGTAGTAGACCTGCTTGCCGTCCTCGTCCCAGTGCCACACCCCGGGCTGCGGAGGATCGGTGGTGACGAAGAGCCGTCGCTGCACGGCGGCGCGCGTCTCCTTCGACACGGCGTGCTCGAAGCTGATCGTGACCGGCATGGCGACCCCGTACGTGCGGCCCGTGGTGAAGTAGAGCGTGGTCTCGTTCTGCTTGGCCGGCTTGCTCATCGTGGTGAAGCTCGCCGTCTGCGTCGTCGTCCGCCCCTTGTCGCTCACCGCCGTCACCCGCGCGGTGTAAGACTGTTTGTGCTTCAGCGCCGCATCCGGCAGCCACGTCGAGCCGTCCGCGCGCATCGCGCCGCCGACCTTGGCGCCCGCGGCGTCGGTCAACGTGACCTCGGTGATCTTCCCTCCCGTCACCGTCGCCCCGATCTCGGCGCTGACCGGCACGTTCCTGCTGTCCGTCGCCGGCGTGATCGCCACCGTCGGCGCCGGCGGCACCGCCTCCTTATTCTCCGGTTTGCCGGTGCACCCGACCAGAACCAGCGGCGCAGCCGCGGTGATCACCAGGCACAGCCCTGTACGCCTTCCCTTCACGATCCCCACCTCTCTCCCCGACCCCCGCCACATCTTCTCCGGCCCCGCGAGATCGTGTGACGGGTTCCGGCGAGTAGGTTCTGGCGAGATTCGGCCCGATCGCCGAGACATAGAAGCCTTTGCTGCCAACGGTTTCCGCCGACCGACGCGCATGCGGACCCGCCCGGTCGATCCGGCGCCGCCGATCGGGGACCCACGGCCGTCGAGTGGTTGGGCACCACCTCCTTTCACCTACAGTGGACGGACCGTGGATCGTTGCCGCGCGCGCGGCCCGGCGGCGGGAGCCGCACCCACCCGTGACGCCGCGCGCACGGGGAGTCGCGGTGGCGCTCTGCGCGTCACGCGGGCACTCCGGACGCGGCGTCGATCGCTACGCTCGCCCGGTGCTTCTCCGCCACCTCCGGCCGCGGCACCCCCGGCCCACGGCCACCCCGACCCGGTTCCGTCGCCTCGCCGCCGTCATCACCGTGGTGATCGCCGGCGCGCTGGCCGGTGGCGCCAGCCCGGCCGCGCCGCACTCGCGTGGTGGTGCGCCCTCCGCCACTCCTGCCGCCCCGTCGTCCCCGGGTGGGCCGGGCAATTCCCGCGGCGTCCCCGGTGACGACTCCGGCGCCACCCCGTTGGAGGAGGGGCTGCCCGACGGCCCCTCGCCCCGGCCCGCCGACGCCGGACCGTCGCGCGACATCCTGGCCCGCATCCCGACGTTTCCGGCGGCACCGCCGCCACAGCCGATCACCCTGCCGGCCGGCGCGTCGGCGCCCTGGCTGACCCACATTCCAACAACCCAGCCGGTCGCGTTCATCACCATCGACGACGGCTGGGTGAAGCATCCCCAGGCGTTCGCGCTCATCCGGGCGGCACAGGTGCCGGTCACCCTCTTCCTGACCGTCAACGCGATCCAGGACGACCCCGGCCACTTCGCCCGACTGCAGGCGGCCGGCGCGGTGATCGAAGCCCACACGATCAGCCACCCCAACCTCAGGGGCAGGTCGTACGACTTCCAGCGCCGGGAGATCTGCGGGTCGGCGGACCGGTTGGGCGCGATGTACGGGCGACGTCCGGTGCTGTTCCGGCCCCCCTTCGGCGAGCAGGACCCCACGACGCTGCGCGCGGTGCGCGACTGCGGGATGCGCGCGGCGTTCTTCTGGAAGGAGACGGTCAACAACGGGGTGGTCCGCTATCAGGTGGGGCGCAAGGTGCAGTGCGGAGACATCATCCTCATGCACTTCCGACCGGCGTTCGTGGCCGACTTCCTCGCCGCGCTCCAGGCCATCCACGACGCGGGTCTGACCCCCGCGCTGTTGGCGGACTACCTCCCCGACGGCCCCGAACCGGCGATCCCGTCCAGCCCCGTTTCAGCACCGCCGGGCCGTGATCTGCCGGCGTCGTCCATCTCCGGCGACCAACGGAATTGACCGGGGCTACCGCGCGCCGGCGACCGCGTGCGGGGGTGCCCGACGGGGCAGCCCCCGCACCGTCGGCGATGATCACCCCTGCCAGTCCCGGCGGAAGTCGGGATGGTCGGTGTAGGGGAGCGCCAACTGCCGCAGGATGGACTCGCCGCGCGGAACCACCCCCGTGCCGTGCTGCTCGATCAGCTCCAGGATCGCCCGTTTCGCCCGCACCTCGCGCAGCACCCGGACCGGGTCATGGCGCGCCACGTGCTCGACGACCGCGGCGGCCATCCCCGTCGGGCCGCTGAGCACCCCGGACCCCCGGACGCGCAGATCGCACCGGTCGCCGCTGCCGTCGTACCACGGGTCCACGTCCCAGATGACGTACCGGCCGCTCGGCCCTCCAGCCGCGCGGGCGATGAACTCGTCTTCGTCGAGGCGAGCCCGGAGAAAGAGCAACAGGCCATTGCCCATGCCCCATCTTCACTCTCCCGTCGGGGCGCGGCCAGTCGAGCGCCTGCCTGCCGTGCCACGCGGCGGCGTGGAACCGCATTCACGAGGTCGCGTCGATCGTCGCCTCGAACCGTTCCACCGCCGATCCGGCCCCCTCCCACGCCCGCCGCAACGCCAGCGTCAGCCGGCTCGCTCCCGGCGCGACCACGGTGAACCGCAGCTCCCGTACGCCCCGACCCCCGATCCCCGCGCCCGGCGCGAGGGACTCCTCCCCGGCCGGGGTGAGCACCTCCGGGTCGAACTCCTCGATCTGCCAGCGGTAGCCGGAGGTGGGTGTCTCGTCCAGCCGGACGACCACCACGTCGCCAGCCGAGGCCGGGTGGACACGACCGCCGTCCGCCCTGCCCAGGTTGATCCGCGCCACCTGTCCCCCGGTCCGGTCTCTCGGGCATGTCCTAGTGCGGCAACTCGGCCGCGCAGCACGCCTCTCCGCGATCCTGCAGAAGGCCGTCGAAGTCGGCCCGCTTCATCTTGAACCGTCCGTCGAGCCCCCATCCGGAGCCCCAAGAGTTCTGGAAGAGGTAGGCGTCCTCGGCGTCGAGGCGGTCCAGCATCAGATAGCAGTGGCCACCCGCGGCCGCACCGGTCGGCTTGACGTATCCGGTGGCGTCGGGGGCGAACATGTCATCGGTCCAGGTCGTGCCGATCACCAGCGAGCCCTGGGTGTTGACCCACTGGTCGATCTCCGCGGTGCTCCGGGCGAACGCGAACGCCGCCAGCCGGCCCCGCGCGCGCATCGCCAGGGCGCCCGAACGCACCGTCGACCCGTTCTCGGCGCGCGGCTCCCCGTCGATCACCTTGCACTCGTAGTAGACGGCGTGGGCGTCGGTGTTCTGGTAGGTGCCCGCCACCGGCGTCGCGTCCACCCAACCCGACCAGCCGAACCCCACGCAGTGACCGGTCTGCCCCTGGTCCAGCTGGACGTTCAGCTCCCATGCCGGGGCGGCGTCGCGCGGCGCGACCGGCTCGCGTTGCCGGTTCAGCCAGCGCCAGAAGACGAGGTACGACCGCCAGTCGGAGAAGTAGCTGGTCTCCCGGATCACCTGATCGACGGTCTTCTGGCGTATCGACTCGGGCGGGTCGGCGATCTCCAGGAGCTGCGGGAGGCTCCAGTCGCGGGGGTCCGGCTGGTAGAGCCGGCCCAGCAGGTGTCGTCCGATTGTCTCGCTCGCGCTGCGCGCAGGCGGGTCCACCGCCCGCCGTCGATCCTGTTCCATCGGGCCCTCCCCCACGCGTCACACGGGCACAGCGACTCCTCGGGAATCCACTCTGCCCCGCGACACGGCGCCCCGCCTGGCCGTTGTCACCACAACGTGCGGAGATTTCTCCAGTTCTACCGCACGCCGTCCGGCTCGCGAGTTCTTTCACGCCGCTGGCGTGCACCGCCACAGGTCAACTACGCGGCACGGGCCCAGCTTTCGACTCTGAAGCGCGCCACTTTCGTACGACGAAACAAGGTCTTTTCACGACTGACAAGAGCGCGTAACCTGACTACGGCCATAGAAGCGTTTACATCACCCGATCTTTTGTCGTCAGGTCAAAACTTCCGCTTCGTTCACATCAAAGTGTCCCCGCAGTGACATCACCTGGGCGACGGAGCCCCGCGCGCACCCCCTCCGCGGGCATCGGCGCACCCGGTGATCCCCTGCCGAAACGGCTCAGCTACCGCCGCGGCCGCTCGTCCCCGCCGTGCGACAACAACCTGTCCCGTCGCTAAGGAGTCAGCCCATCATGGAGCTCCACGAACACGACGACCAAACCCCCGAGCCCGTGACCCAGCCGGTCAGCCGCCGCGGCGTGCTGCGCGCCGCGACCGTCGGCGCCGCCGCGATCGGCGCCACCCAACTGCTGCCCGGCGCCGCCCGGGCGCAGCCGGCCGGCACGGACCACCGGGACGCCGCCCGTCGGCGCGTGCCCGTGGACAGAATCAGCATCCAGCTCTACACCCTGCGCGACCAACTCGCGCTCGACCTCCCCGGCACCCTCGCGGCGCTGCGCCGGACCGGCTACACCCGCGTCGAACACGCCGGCTTCGTCGGCCGCAGCGCCACCCAGTTCCGCGCCGCGCTCGACGCGGCCGGCCTGCGCGCCACCTCCGGCCACGTCGGCATCCCGCAGCCGTTCGACGACGCGACCTGGCAGGCAGCGCTCGCCGACGCACACACCGTCGGCTGCCGCTACCTCGTGCATCCGTTCTTCGGTCTCGACTTCGCGACCGGCGAGCCGATCCGCGACCCCGCCCGCTACCGGGCCTTCGCCCGCGACCTCAACCGCGCCGGGCTGCTGGCCCGCCGCGCGGGGTTGGAGTTCGGCTACCACAACCACCAGCTGGAGTTCGTCCGGATGACCGGCGAGCGGCGCACCGGCTTCGACATCCTGACCGCGGAGACCGACCCGCGGCTGGTGCACCTCGAGGTCGATCTGTTCTGGGCGTTCCGTGGCGCGCACGATCCCGTCGACCTGATCCACGAGCACCGCGGGCGGATCCGCCAGGTGCACGTCAAGGACCTCAGCGTCGGCGGCAGCTTCGAGGACCCCGGCCGCGGCGTCATCGACTTCGGCCGCATCTTCGCCGAGGCGAAGGCCGCCGGGCTGGAGGAGTACATCGTCGAGCGCGATGACGCCGGCACCCCACCGCGCAAACCCGCCGACGCGCTCAGCACCGCGCGCGTCGGCTTCGACTATCTCACGTCCCTTCGCTTCTGACGTTCATCGACCACCGGAGGTATCCACAGATGAGAAGGGCCGCACTCCTGGCCTGCATGGCACTGGTACTCGGCGGGCTCACCGCGCCGTCGTCGTCTGCGACGGCCGCGCCCGCCGCCGACGCGGCCGCGCCACCGGCCGACACCAGCTTCCAGAAGGTCACGCTCAACGACTTCCCCGGCGAGCCGGTCAGCCTCGCCGTCCTGCCGGACCGGCGGGTGCTGCACACCGCGCGCACCGGCGAGGTCCGCATCCACGATCCACGTACCGGCCTCAACACGATCGCCGCCCGCGTCCCCGTCTACCAGCACGACGAGGAGGGGCTGCAGGGCATCGCGATCGACCCCGACTTCACCCGCAACCACTGGGTCTACCTCTACTACTCCCCGCCGCTCAACACCCCCGTCGACAACCCGGCGACGCCGGACGTCAACGAGGGCGACGCGCCGTTCGTCGGGACGGAGGCGGACTGGCAGCGCTTCCGCGGATTCCTCCGGCTGTCCCGGTTCAAGCTCAGCGGCGCCACCCTGAAGCTCGACACCGAACAACGCATCATCGACGTACCCGTGGACCGGGGCATCTGCTGTCACGTCGGCGGCCAGATCGACTTCGACGGCCAGGGCAACCTCTTCCTCTCCACCGGCGACGACAGCAACCCGTTCTTCTCCGACGGCTACGTGCCGATCGACGAGCGGGCCGACCGCAACCCGGCGTTCGACGCCCAGCGCAGCTCGGGCAACACCAACGACCTGCGCGGCAAACTGCTGCGCATCCGGGTCAAGCCGGGCGGCGGCTACACCGTCCCGGCCGGCAACCTCTTCGCGCCGGGCAAGGCGAAGACGCGGCCGGAGATCTACGCGATGGGGCTGCGCAACCCGTTCCGGTTCGCCGTCGACCGGCGCTCCAACGACGTCTACATGGCCGACTACTCCCCCGACGCGTCCACCGCGAAGCCCGACCGCGGGCCGGCCGGACACGGTCGGTGGATGGTGATCGACCGCCCGGCCAACTACGGCTGGCCGTACTGCGTCACCCCGGACATGCCGTACGTCGACTACGACTTCGCCACGGGCCAGTCCGGCGCGGCCTTCGACTGCCGCAGCCCGATCAACGACTCGCCGCACAACACCGGTCTGAAGCGGCTGCCGCGCGTCGAACAGCCCGAGGTCTGGTACCCGTACGGGCCCTCGGAGCAATTCCCGGGGCTCGGCACCGGTGGCATCGGCCCGATGGCCGGCCCCGCCTACGTGTTCGACCAGAACAACCCGTCCGCTACGAAGTGGCCCGCCTACTACGACGGCGTGCCTCTGTTCTACGAGTGGACGCGCGACTACATCAAGGAGTTCCGCCTCGACCGGCGCGACCAGGTGCGCGACATCCGGCCGGTGGTGCCCTCGATCGTGGTGGACAACCCGATGGACATGGAGTTCGGTCCGGACGGGGCGCTCTACGTGCTGGAGTACGGCGACGGCTACTTCGCCGAGAACCCGGACGCGCAGCTTTCCCGGATCGACTTCGTCCGCGGCAACCGCACCCCCATCCCGAAGATCAGCGCCAACCCGGGAGCCGGGCAGGCGCCGCTGACCGTCTCGTTCTCCAGTGTCGGCACGGTCGATCCCGACGGCGACTCGCTCAGCTACGCCTGGGACTTCGACGCCGACGGCAAGGTGGACTCGAGGGCGCCGAACCCGACCTTCACGTACACCGCCAACGGCTCGTACCTGCCGACGCTGAAGGTCACCGACGTCACCGGTCGCTCCGCCGCCGCGTCACTGAAGTTCCACGTCGGGCCGGGGGCGCCGACCGTCTCGTTCGTGAAGCCGGTGACGGGTCAGCCGTTCCAGTTCGGCCAGCAGGTGGCGTTCGAGGTCAACGTCGTCGACGACACGCCCGTCGACTGCGCGCGGGTCAAGGTGACCTACATCCTCGGGCATGACCAGCACGGGCATCCGATCTCGTCGGCGACCGGCTGCACCGGCACCATCACGACGTCGGTGGACGGCGGCCACGGCGGGGCGGACAACCTCGTCGCGGTCTTCGTCGCCGAGTACACCGACGCGCCGACCGAGCCCGGGGTGCCGCCGCAGACCGGCACCGCGACCGTGGTCCTCGAACCGACGGCCGGATAGTCCGCGGTACGGATGACCGGGGCCCGCACACCGCGGGCCCCGGTTCCGCGTATGTCAGCCGGCGACCGCCACTCAGCGTCCATTTCGGATAGTCTTCGCAACGGTCCGGCGTGGTGCCGGACGTCGAAGGGAGTGCAGATGCTGGGGCTCGAAGCGAAGCTGTCGAAGGAATGGGAAGGCAAGAGCGCGCAGGATCTGGCGGCCGCGCCGGTCACCGCGATCCAGGGTGTCTCGGAGAGCGACGCCGAGCTGCTGCTCAAGGCGTTCAACATCAAGACGGTCCGCGACCTCGGCACCAACAAGTACTTCCGCTGGGCGCAGTCCATCGTGACGCTGGCGGACTGATGACTTCCGGTGGTACGGGCACCTACCGGCGCCCGTACCACCGGGCCGCGCCCCCTCGATCAGTTGTCGGCCGTCGGCGACGGCGGTAGCCCGATCGGGGTCTTGTCCGGGAGGTAGGCACGGGCCGCCGCGGCGATCGGTGTCAACAGGGCCGCCAGGCGTGCGGTGCGCTCTGTTCCCAGCCACCGCCACGGTGCGGACGCGAGCGCGTCGGTCGTGTGCTCGATCTCATCCCGTGCCGCGTACGCGGCGTCGGCGGCCACTCCGTCGGGGCGCAGCCACCCCCGCGCGGTCAACCGCGCGGCCGCCGCCGCCCACTCCTCATCGGACCAGCCACGGGCCGGCTGCAGCACCTCCCGCGTGCCGTCGAGCGCGGCGCGCCACACCTGAGTCTCGATCCCGTCCAGCCCGGCGACCAGCAGAGCGGCCACGTGCCCGTCGCCACGGTGCTCGCGCAGCACCGTGGCCGCCTGCCACAGCACATCGAGCGCGTCTTCCGGCCAGGGCAGGTCCGCGTTCGCCGCGGCGAGTGCCCGCCCGGCGACGTCGACAGTGGACGCCGCAGTACGCAGCAGCGTCGCCGTCTCCACGACCGCCTCCGGCGGAACGTCCCCGAGCACCGCCGACAGGGCCTGACGGGCGCCCTCGCACCGCGCGGTCAACGCGGCCGCAGGGTCGGCGCGCGTCCACACATCGGGCAACGCCCGGCGCACCATGGCGTCGCTGAAGCCGAAGAACGTGGCGTACACCGGGCCGGCCCCGACCGCGCCGAACGGCGCCGCCCGCCCGGCGAAGTAGCCGCGCCAGAATCCGCGCAGTCCGGCCGCTTCGAACGCGGCCCTGGCCTGCGGCGCGAAATAGGTCACCGCGTGCACCGGCTCGAACAGTGTCCACATGGTGCGGGTCAGCTCCCGCGGGTCGCCTCCCATTCCGGGACTCTCCCATACGGTCGGCTCGGCCGACACCGGACATCGTGCCGATCGGAGGCGGACCTGCTCACCTTTCGGGCCGGGCATCTCGCGACCCAGCGGTCATGATGACGGCCACCGGAGTAGAACAAGGGGTGTGTACTGCTCGGAGATCGACGAGGTGGCGGCGGGCAGGCCGGGACGGCGCCCGCCGACGCTGTCCCTCCGTGTCGCGCGACCGGGACCATGAGGGACCTTCTCGACCGGTTGCTGAACCTGCCGGGAACGCTCGTCTACGTGCTGGTCACGCTGGTGGTCTTCGTCGAGGACGCGCTCTTTGTCGGGTTCGTGCTGCCCGGCGAGACGGCCGCGATCGTCGGCGGGGTAGCGGCCAGTCTCGGTCACGTGTCGCTGCCGGTGATGATCGCGCTCGTCGTGGCGGCGGCGATCATCGGTGACACCGTCGGGTACGAGGTGGGCAAACGGTTCGGGCCGCGCGTGCTGCGGAGCCGGCCGCTACGGCGCCATCAGCACCGCCTGGACCGGGCGAGGGAGTTTCTCGCGCGGCGGGGCGGCGGCGCCGTGTTCCTCGGTCGGTTCACCGCGTTCTTCCGGGCCGTCATGCCTGCCCTCGCCGGCGCGGCGGGAATGCGGTACCGACGGTTCCTGGTCTACAACGTGGCCGGCGGTCTCGTCTGGGGGGCCGCCTGCGTGCTCGCCGGCTACCTGGCCGGCCGCTCGTACCGGACGGTCGAGCCCTACCTTGGGCGTGGTACGGCGATCGTGGTCGTCACGATCGCCGTCGTCGCGCTGGTGCTGTGGCGGATCCGCGCGCGTCGCCAGCGCCGCGATGAGGAGTGAGCGACGCTCGTCCAACCCGCGCCGGCGGACCCTCACCCGGGCAGCGTGAGGCCGCCGATCGGGGCGAGCACCTCGCCGGTGTAGTACGAGGAGAGTTGGTCGCTGGCGAAGAAGACGTACGACGGGGCGATCTCGTCGGGCTGGGCGGGACGCTTCATCGGCACATGATCGCCGAAGCCCTTCACCTTGTCCGCCGGGAAGGTGGCCGGGATGAGTGGGGTCCAGACCGGACCGGGCGCGACGCAGTTGACCCGGATCTTGCGCTTGAGCAGCGACTGGGCCAGCGAGTAGGTGAAGGCGATGACAGCGCCCTTGGTCGCCGAGTAGTCGATCAGGTGGTTGTTGCCCTTCAGCCCGTTGATCGACGCGGTGTTGATGATCGCGGAGTGCTCGGGCAGGTGTTTCAGGGCCGCCCTGGTGACCCGGAAGAAGCTGTGGATGTTGACGTCGAAGGTGTGCAACCACTGCTCGTCGGAGATCTCCTCCAGCGAGTCGGCGTTCTGCTGGTAGGCCACGTTATTGACGAGCAGGTCGAGCCCGCCGAGCTCGCGTGCCGTCCGCGACACCGCCTCCTCACACTGGGCGGCGTCGGCGAGGTCGCCGGGGATCAGCACGCAGCGCCGGCCGGCGGCCTCGACGAGCGCCGCGGTGTGGCGCGCGTCGTCGTGCTCGCAGAGGTACGCGATCGCGACGTCCGCCCCCTCCTTGGCGAAGGCGACGGCGACCGCCCGTCCAATGCCGGAGTCGCCACCGGTCACCAACGCCCGCCGCCCGTCGAGCAGACCGCGGCCGACGTACTCGGTCATCTCGTCGCGCGGACGCGGCCGCATCTCGCGGCTGTCGCCCGGATACGGCTGCTCCTGCTCCGCCGGCAGCGGCATCTGCTCCGGTGAACTCATGTCGCGCCGGTACCCTGGGCGCGAAAGCGGCAAACCAGCTTCGGTGCCGGCGGAGTCACCCGCCGCGGGCCTTGCGGGTGCTGCTGTTGTTGGCCTTCTGGATGGCCTCGACCAGCTCCGGCTTGGTCATCCGGGAGCGCCCCCGGATATCCAGCCTCTTCGCCACGTCCATCAGGTGATCCTTGGTGGCGTTGGCGTCCACGCCGCCCGCCGTCCTGGTCGGCTTGGCCTTCCGGCTGCGGGCCGCCTGGGCGTCACTGGGCCCCTTCCTGCCCTTGGCCTCCCAGCGGTCACCGACCTTCTCGAACGAGTGCTTGACGGCGGAGAAGGCGGTGCGGTGCGCCCGCTCCCCCTCGCCGTACGTGTCGACCGCCGAGTCGTGCGCCTTGGCCCAGGTGTCCTGCGCCTTCTTCGGCGAGCGCTTCAGCGTGCTGGGCATCTCGTTGCGAGCGGGCATCGTCTCCTCCTCCGGTTGCCCTTACCGGCGCGATCGTTCCCCGGCCGCGACGCATACAAACAGGACAGGCTCCGCTCTTCGGGCCGCCGGTGGCGATTCCCGCCGGGACGGGACGCCGGGTGAGGAAGAACAGAAATCTCGGATCGCGTCCCTCCCGAGCGCTTGTCGCGGAGGATGACACCGGTCGTGCGTTCGCGGCGTCAGCGGGGAGAACAGCATGCGCAGCAGCGAGATCGGCACCGGTGACCGGCGGGTTCTGGTCGTCGTCTGCGGCAAGGGCGACGAGGCGGTGCGGAGCATCACCGATGCGGTGCGCGACCACGACATGGGCGCGGCGCAGGTGACCGCCGTGGGGGCCTTCTCCGACGCCGAGCTGGGCTGGTTCGACCGGCAGGAGCGCTCGTACCGGCGCATCCCGGTCGGCGAGCAGGTGGAGGTGCTGTCACTGATCGGTGACATCGCGACCCGCGGCGGGGCGCCCGAGCCGCACCTGCACGCGGTGCTCGGGCGCGCGGACGGCTCCACCGTCGGCGGTCATCTCCTGCGGGGCACCGTCTGGCCGACGCTGGAAGTGATCATCACAGCCGTGGCGGCCGAACTCGCCAAGCGCATCGATCCGGAGACCGGGCTGCCGCTGCTGACCCTGGACTAGTGCTGCGACGGTTCGACGACGGCCTGCCGCGGATGTATGGCGGGCAGCCGGATCCGCGCCGGGTCCGGCTTGCCTGTGCCTACCTCGGGCGCGTCCGGCGATGCCCTGTTCATATGGGCCGCTTCCCCGTCACCGCCGCGCTAAACGTCGCGGCGGCCCTCCGCGGGATCGGTCGTTCCGGTTCGAAGAATGCCAAACAGACATAGGCTGCTTCTCGACATCCCGATTCAGGACACCACCCCCGGACCAGCATGAATCACGTTCACGGGGGGAAAATGACCTTCAATCCACTGACCGAACGCGGCATCCCACTCGATAAGCAACTACGCAACTGGCGCGAGCTCGACGTGGCACCGCTGGATCCCGACGAGGTGGACCCGTACACGCAGTGCCGGGCGATCGTGATGAACGGCATCGAGGTCGAGTCGATCTTCTTCGGCCATCATCTCGACCGGTTCTGCCAGGACGTCGAACTGAAGCGGCAGCTCGCCTACATCCGCTACATCGAGGCGCAACAGCAGAAGGTGGTCAACTGGCTGCTGCCGCCGATCGCCAGCGTGCTGGAAACCACGATCGCGTACGAGCAGGTGGCGGTCGACCTCACCGCCTGGGTGGCGCGCAACGAACCCGATCCCTACCTCAAGCAGGCCTACGACTTTGGCGTACTGGAGGACTTCGACCACCTCTACCGGTACGCCAACCTGTTCGAGATGGTCGAGCGGCGCAAGGCGGAGAAGATCGTCGACCGGCTGACCGAGGTGATGCCGGGACGGCCGACGAAGATGCACCACCGGCACCCCGCCGACAACGTGCGCGACCCGTACGACAAGACCACGACCCACCCGCTGTCGAAACTGCACACACTCACCGTGCTCTCCGCCGAGCAGCAGACCATGAACTTCTACATGAACGTCGGCCCGCAGTACATGGAGCCGATCGCGCGCCAGCTCTACCAGGAGATCTGCCTGATCGAACAGGAGCACGTCACGCACTACGAGTCGTTGTGCGACCCGCGCGAGACCTGGTGGGAGCGGCTGGTCCTGCACGAATACAACGAGGTCTACCTCTACCACTCGTTCATGACGCAGGAGCCGGATCCGCGGGTGAAGGCGATCTGGGAGCTGCACCTGAACATGGAGCTGGAGCACCTGCGGGTGGCCTGCGACCTGATGCGCCGCCTCGACGGGCGGGAGCCGGAGGAGATCGTGGGCAAGGAACTGCCGAAGCCGCTGAAGTTCGAGCCCAACAAGGAATACCTTCGGCAACTGCTCACCACCGAGATCGATGTCACAACCCTCGGCTCCGGGTATGTGCGCGACGCGCATGAGCGCTTCAAGAAATTCCAGGAGCAGATCCACGGCGGCGAGGAGCCGCCGAGCGAGCGGGCGATGGACATGCACCGCGCGCGATTCGGCGGCGAGTACCGGATCGAGACCGAGGGGCCGCACCCCGACGAGAGGTTCCGCGCTCCGGCGGGTGAGGCGCGATGACCGGCAGCGGGAGCGGGAAGATTCTGCGGGTCGGTGGCGTCGACGTGGTCGACCTCCTGCTGGCCCAGCACGCGCAGATCGAGGAGTTGTTCCGCACGGTCCGCTCCGCACGGGGCGACGCGAAGCGCACCGCCTTCGAGGACCTCGTCCACCTGCTCGCCGTCCATGAGACGGCCGAGGAGGAGATCGTGCATCCGCTGGCGAAGACCAGCATCGACGCCGGGCCCGACGTGACCGAGGCGCGACTCGACGAGGAGCGCGAGGCCAACAAGCTGCTGATCGAGCTGATGGAGCTCGGAACCGAGTCGCCGCAATTCGATGCGCAGTTCGATGTTCTCCGCATGGCGGTGCTGCAGCACGCCCGGCGCGAGGAACGGTGGGAGTTCATGCAGTTGCGGGCGGCACGGCCGCAGGAGCAGCTCGCCGCGCTGGCCACGGCGGTGCGGGCCGCAGAGACGGCGGCTCCCCCGCGACCGATGCCCGGCGCCGCGCCGCCGAAGGAGCCGCCCGGCCCGCGCAGCGCGGTGATCGACAAGGTCCGGAACGCGATCCGGGAAGCCATGCAGAGCTGAGTTCCGGAGCACGGCCATGCGTAAGCGCGTCGTTTGCGGGCACCCCTGGCTCGACAGCGACACGTTCCGGAGGTAGGCGATGCCACAGAGCCCGGTGAAGGACAAGAACTATGACCTCGTCAGCATTCTGCAGCTGTCGTTGGAAAACGCCTGGCGGATGGAGAACTACATCAAGGACGCCGAGCAGGAGGGCGACGCCGAGCTCGCCGAATGGTTCCGAAAGATCCAACAGAACAGCCAGAAGGCCGGCGATCAGGGCAAGCAGATGCTGAAGAAGCGGTTGCAGACCGAGACTGCCTGACGATCAGCTGAGCCGGCCGGGCGGGTGGCCGCAGCTCTGCCGACGGCGATGCGTCTCCCGCCCCCCCTACCTCGCCCGCCCCTGTCGATCGTGCCCGCTTACCGTCCTTACCGGGTCAGCAAACGACCACGATCGTCGACGTGGCCGCGCCGTCACCGCCACGGCGACGGGACGGGGGCGCCGCGACCCGGGCGTCCTGCGCCGAGCCGAGGGTCGATGACGGTCAGCCCCCGAAAGACAGGGCGTCAACCGGGTCGGGGCAGGACGTCGTGTGTTCCAGATCAGTCGACATCACAACGGAGAGGCCGGCCGGATTGCCACGCCACACCGACACCTGCAGCTCGGCTACGGATGCTGGCGTCGGCTTGCAGAACCGGAAGGCACCTTCCGTCGGTAACTGCGGCGTTGCGATCAGCCGCCAACCGTCGGACCGCGCTACGGGCCCATAGAGGTCGGAAACCTCCCGCAGGGACAGCAGACGCTCGGTTTCGTACCGTCGATGAAGGCTCACTCCGTCATACGGGCCCCGGACTTCCTTGCCGACGGCGGGCGGGCGGCACGCTCCCACCGCTTTCGACTCTTCCACGAGCCTGCCTCCGGGCGGCGCGACGTTGTACAGCGGATCCGACCCATAGGCTGTCAACAGGTCGCTCTGGTGCTGGGGAGCGGTGCACCACAGGGGATTCTTCTTCAGCACAACCGCCGCCACGCCGCCCAGGAGCAGCACAACGAAGACGACCCCGAAAAGGCCCGTGCGGTACGCGCGCCGGAGCCGTCGCGTGACTTCATCCCGGTAACCCATCTGCTCTCCTGACCGGACGGCTCCGCCCCGCTCAAGCGCCTGACCGCCGGGCGCGAGGATGCGGTCGCGCTGCGAAGGCAGCGTCGGTGCGACGTGGAGCTGGACGGTACATCCTCAACCCGCGCCGGGACGTCGAAGGGGCACCACACGGTGATCCACTGGGGTTGGCTTCCACGATGCGGTGCGCGGAGAGCAGGAACGTGCCGGCGTACGCGTCGGTCGAGTCCATGTCACCGGTCGAGGTCACCGTTCCGTCTGCGTTGATGACGTAGTCGGTGACGAAGCCGTCCGCGTCCTGGTGCTTGCCGTACCAGGACAGCCACCGCCACGCTGCGTCTTGGTACTTGGCCTCACCAGTGACGGTTGAGGCGTCGACGAGCCCGATCGCGGCGAAGTTGGCCAGGTACGACCAGACTCGCTGCCGGTCGGCGTGGTGCGCGATCGCCCCGTCACCCAGCTGGCTGGTCAGAATCCAGTCGGCGAGCTCGCGGACCTCGGTGACCGAAGCCGGTCCTTTCGGCGTGGTGTCACGCTCCGGTGGGGTGGTCGCTTGGTCGGTGGACGTCGGTGCAGGGCGGGTGGAGCGCTTCGCCTCGGTGCGTGTGGCGGCCGCCGCTGGGGTACCCGCGGGCCGGTTGGCGGACACGCTCGTCGCGGGCGACGCCCCCGTGGCGCTTTCTGCGGAAGATGACGCGGACGGCAGGGCGGACGGTCCAGGGGTGGAAGGTGCGGCGGTGCAGCCGGCGAGCATCCGCAGCGCAACTGATCAGCGACAGGGGCTGGTGGGTGTGCCACCAGCCCCTGCTGATACTGCTATGCCGGTTTGGTCAGCACCATGGTCGCAGACGCGCCATGGGCGGCCTGGGTCAATTCCAGATCTGGGCGGAAGTCGGGTAATACACATCCGGTCGTTCCGCCGACGATGGAGTCGCATCGCAGACCGCCGCCAGGACCGTGGTAATCACCGTCGCGGGCGTGGTCATAGCCACGACAGTGCCAGCTCGGCGGCACGGGACAACCGCCGTGGCTGAACTGGGCGAGACCACGATCCAAGCAGGGGCGGAAGCACGAACGGACCGTCTTTGATGCGACCAACCGCGGCCGCATCACCGATTGGAGTCCAGTTCGTGCGCAGTTCCCTCTTCACGTCCGACAACCTTGAGCAGGACGCCACCCCGGGCGAATTCATGCTCCGGAACGACCAGCTGCTGAAGGTCACGCTCGCCGGCGACATGCTCGCACTGCAGGGCTCAATGGTCGCCTACCAGGGGCAGGTGACGTTCGCGCATGAAGGCTCCGCAGCCCCGTACCTACACAGACACCCGCGGCACCCACCGCGACGGCCGGAGCTGGTGCGAGCCTCCGCAGAGATGGTCGGTGTGGGATCAATCCCTGTCGAGGTAGGTGCGCAGATGCCGGGCGGTGAGCGAGTCGCCGTGGGCCACGAGATCGGCGGGTGTGCCCGTGAACACCACCCGACCGCCGTCCTGGCCGGCCCCCGGGCCGAGGTCGATGAGCCAGTCGGCGTGCGCCATCACGGCCTGGTGATGCTCGATGACGATGACCGTGTTGCCGTCGTCGACGAGCCGGTCCAGCAAGGCCAGAAGCTGGTCCACGTCGGCGAGGTGCAGGCCGGTGGTCGGCTCGTCCAGCACGTACGTCGTCGCCTTCTCCGCCATGTGGATGGCCAGCTTCAGCCGCTGCCGCTCGCCCCCGGAGAGCGTGGTGAGCGGCTGACCCAGACCGATGTAGCCCAGGCCCACGTCGGCGAGCCGGTCGAGGATGGTCCGGGCCGGGCCGGACGTGATGAAGTCACGCGCCTCCGTCACCGACATGCCGAGCACCTCGCTGATGTCCTTGCCGCCCAGCTTGTGGGTGAGCACCTTGGGTGTGAACCGCTTGCCCTCGCACTGCTCGCAGACGGAAGCGACCCCGGCCATCATGGCGAGGTCGGTGTAGACGACGCCGATGCCTTTGCAGTTCGGGCAGGCGCCCTCGGAGTTGGCGCTGAACAGGGCCGCCTTGACCCCGTTGGCCTTGGCGAAGGCGGCCCGGATCGGGTCGAGCAGCCCGGTGTAGGTCGCGGGGTTGCTGCGGCGGGAGCCACGGATCGCCGACTGGTCGACCATGACCACGCCCTCGCGGCGGGGAAGCGAGCCGTGGATCAGCGAGCTCTTACCCGAGCCGGCGACGCCGGTGACCACGGTCAGCACGCCGAGCGGGATGTCGACGGCGACGTCCTTCAGGTTGTGCAGGGTTGCGCCCGTGATCGACAGCTGTCCGGCGGGTTGGCGTACCTGGTCGCGCAGCCGGGCCCGGTGGTCCAGGTGCCGACCGGTCAGCGTGCCGGAGTCCCGGAGGCCGGCGACGTCACCGGTAAAGCAGACGTGCCCGCCGGCGGATCCCGCGCCGGGGCCCAGATCCACCACGTGGTCGGCGATCTCGATCATTTCGGGCTTGTGCTCGACGACGAGGACGGTGTTCCCCTTGTCGCGCAGGCGGAGCAGCAGGTTGTTCATCCGCTGAATGTCGTGCGGGTGCAGCCCAACTGTCGGTTCGTCGAAGACGTACGTGACGTCGGTGAGGCTGGAACCGAGATGCCGGACCATCTTCACCCGCTGCGCTTCGCCTCCGGACAGGGTGGCGGACTCGCGGTCCAGGCTCAGGTAGCCCAGGCCGATCTCGACCAGCGAGTCCAGCGTGTTGCGCAGGGCGGCCAGCAGCGGCCCGATCGAGGGGTCCTCGATCCGCTGGACGAAGCCGGCGAGATCACTGATCTGCATGGCCGCGCACTCGGCGATATTGCGACCGTCGATCGTTGAGGCCAGCGCCGCAGCATTGAGCCGGGCGCCACCGCAGGCTCCGCAGGTGGTGAACGTGACGGCCCGGTCGACGAACGCCCGGATGTGGGGTTGCATCGACTCGCGGTCCTTCGACAGGAAGAGGCGTTGCACCTTCACCACGAGGCCCTCGTAGGTGGTGTTCATCCCGCCGATCTTCATCTTGGTGGCGGGCTTGTGGAGGAAGTCCTCCCACTGCGTGGGGGTGTAGTCCTTGAGCTTGACGTCGGGGTCGAACAGGCCCGAGTCGGCCAGGCCCTTCCAGTACCACGAGTCAGGGGTGAAGTTGGGAACGGTGATCGCGCCCTCGTTGAGCGAGAGTTCGACATCCACGAGCTGCGAGATGTCGATCGTCGACACCCGGCCGAGTCCCTCGCACTCGGGGCACATGCCGTCCGGGCTGTTGAAGCTGAAGGCGGTCGAGGTGCCGACGTGGGGGTTTCCGACCCGGCTGAAGATTATCCGCAGCATGGTCTGGGCGTCGGTCGCGGTGCCGACCGTGGAGCGGGAGTTGGCGCCCATCCGTTCCTGATCGACGACGATCGCCGCACTGAGGTTGTGCAGCGCGTCGACGTCCGGTCGGCCGAGGCTCGGCATGAACGACTGGATGAACGCGGTGTAGGTCTCGTTGATCAGACGCTGCGACTCCGCGGCGATGGTGCCGAAGACGAGGGAGGACTTTCCGGACCCGGAGACCCCGGTGAAGACGGTGAGTCGGCGCTTGGGGATATCGAGTGAGATGTCGGCAAGATTGTTCTCCCTGGCCCCGCGCACCTCGATCACGTCGTGCCTGTCCGCGGCGGACCGCTGCCCCACCGTTGCCGGGACGCCCGGATCGGAACCCATACTGTCTCCCCCTGATATCTTTACGAGATAAGGAAATGCTCGGCGAGGTTACTTTACGGTATAAGGAGTTGCAAGTGGTCGTCTTTGCCGGGCAGGGCGATCCGCGTCGTTCCATGGCCCTGCTGTGGCGTGCCTCGGGTTCGCGGGAGGCGCGGACCGCTCCCGGACCCAAACCGGGCCTGAGCGTGGACCTGATCGTGGACGCGGCGATCACCGTCGCCGACGCGGACGGGATGGCGGGGCTGTCGATGCGGGCGGTGGGCGAGCGGCTCGGGCGTACCGCCATGGCGCTCTACACCTACGTGCCGAACAAGAGCGAGCTGATCGACCTGATGTACGACCGGGCGCTCGCCGAGCTGCCCACCGACTACGACCTGACGCCGGGTTGGCGGACGGCCGTGAGCTGCTGGGCCGAGGACCTGTGGGCCTTCTACCTGTGGCATCCGTGGGTGCTGCAGGTGTCGCAGGCACGACCGGTGCTGGGGCCCAATGAGTTCCTCGTCCTGGAGACGGTGACACGGATCCTCGCCGAGACCGGGCTCGAGGCCACCACGCTGCGGCGCATCGTCGGGACCCTGTTCCAGGTGGTGCGCGGGTCGGCCCTGATCGTCGTGGAAGCGCGGCAGGCCGCGACGGCGACCGGGGTGTCCGACGAGGACTGGTGGTTTCCCCGTTCCGCCCTGCTGGAGGAGATCGCGCCCGACTTCGCCGAACGGTTCCCGACGGTAAGCCGGCTCGAGAGTGACGCGCCTTCCGAGCCCGAGGACGAGACCACGCCTTACCTGGAACATCAGGCGAGGCAGACCTTTGAGGTCGGACTCACGGTGCTCCTGGACGGGATCGAGGCAACCATGGCACGGGCGGGGGTCTGACGACCGCTTCTGCGTCGCGGGGCCCGCGACGAGGTGCCGTCCGGTGATATCGCGACCGCTTCCGTCTCCTCGTCGTCGCCACCCGTTCGTCCCCCGGTCCGGTGAAACTGGGACACAGACGAATCGCGCGGCGCCGTTCGTCGATGAGACGTGGAGGTAAGCATGTTCGATGAGCTGTTCCCGATCCTGTCCACGCCTGATCTGACACGGGCACTCGGCTTCTACCGCGACCTGCTCGGCGGCACCGTGACGTACCAGTTCCCGCTGGATGGCGACCCGGGTTACGTCGCGGTGCAGATCGGTGGTTCGCATCTGGGCATCGGCCAGCAGGACCAGCCCGACGTCCTGGCGAACGATCGGGTCACGCTGTGGGTCTACGCGCAGGACTGCGATGCCGCGCTCGGCCGGCTGCGTGACGGCGGCGTGGAGGTGGTGCAGGAGCCCGTGGACCAGCCATGGGGCGAGCGGATGGCGACCGTTCTCGATCCGGACGGCAATCGCGTCATCGTCGCGTCGCGCGCAGCCGCCCAATGAACGGGTGCGGCGTACGCGCGGACGTGGCCATAGCGTGTCGGGTGGGTCCACGAGATATCGGGGAGAGTAAACGTGATCATCGTGTCCGGCAGGCTGTACGTCAGTTCCGACACCCGCGACAAGTACCTGGCCGGCTGCCGCACGGTCATCGAACAGGCGCGGGCCGCGCCTGGTTGCCTGGATTTCGTGCTGTCGGCCGACCCGATCGAACCAGATCGGATCAACGCGTACGAGCAGTGGGAGTCCGACGCGCACCTCGAACAGTTCCGCGGTGCGGGCCCCGAGCCCGATCAAGAGGCTGAGATCCACGACGCGCACGTGGCGAAGCACCGCATTTCCTCCACCGAGGCCCCCTGACACCGACCGGACGCGTGCACGCCCCGAGACCCTCCTGCGCGATCCCCGGTCACCGGGGTTCGCGGGCGCCACGACACCCATGGCCTCGGGCCGCCCGGTGCGGCGACCACAGCCGCCGCACCGGACATCACCCATTACCGACCGTCGACCGCGTTCCAGTCCACGAGTTGCACGATGACGCCGTTCGGGTCTCTCACCTGAAACGCACGCTCGCCCCATTCCTCGACGGTCAGCGGCATGGTGATGGGGACCCCCTCGGCCTGCAGGCGTGCCAACTCACCTTCGAGGTCGTCGACGACGAACGCGAGGATCACTCCACCGGCGTGGTCGTCGCGCTGATCTTCCGGGAGCGTCGCCAGGCCGCGTCGCAGGTAGATCACGTTCATTCCGGCGTCGTCACGCGACAGCGAGGCGAACCCGTCCGCGGCCATCGCCTCGCGGAAGCCGAAGTGGGTTGTCAGGAACGTGCTGGACGCGGCGACATCGTCCACGTTCAGCGACACAGCAGAAGAGCTGATCTTCATGGGTTCCTCCGGATCGGTACCACGCGCCGTGGGCAACTTCTCCGGCCATTATATCCGTACGCCGTACGGAGAACCACCCGGCGATAGTCGTCCAGAGCCGGTCGCGTCGCGCGGCCTCGCTCAGCGCGGTGGCCCTTCCGCCTCGAGCAGACGTCGGATCTCGGTGGCCGCGGAATGCTCCGGCGCGCGATTGAGAAACCGTCGCAGCGTCTCCCGGGCCAGCGGAGAGCCCGCCTCACGCCGTGCGAGCCCGAGCATGAGCAGCGTGTCCGGGTCGTCGGGACGGACCGCGAGCACCTGCTCGGCGACCCGCGCCGCCTCGGGGGCTTCGCCGGCGCGGATGAGCGCGAACGCCAACCGCAGCCGGAGTTGGTCGTCCGGCCGCCGGCGCAGCACGTCGCGGTAGAGCTCGACCGCGGCGGCGTACCGGCCCTGCTGCTCCAGCGACCGGGCGAGGGCCAGGTCGGCGGCGGCCGACGGAGCCGCGCGCGGTTGCTCTTCCGCCAGTCGGGGCCCGGCGAGCGCCACGCCGACCACCAGGGCGATCAGGCAGAGCGCGGCGAGGTTCCACGTCCGTTCCGCTCCGCGCCGCGATCCGGCGTCAACCATCGTCGCTGGCGTACGCGGACGGGTCCGCCGGCGCCGGGCGCGCAGCGCCAGCCCGAGGCCCCCGGCGAGCACGATCGCGGGTACGACCCAGAGCAGCAGCCCGACCCCACGGGGCTGGGGCGTGGCGAGCACCTCCGGTCCGTACCGTTGCACGAACCAGTCACGGATCTGCTCCGGGCTGCGCCCGGCGGCGACCTGCGCGGCGATCACGTCGCGCATCGCGGCGGCCATCGGCGACCGGGAGTCCGCCACCGACTCCCCCTGGCAGGCCGGGCAGCGAAGCCCGGCGCCGAGCTGCCTGGCCGGATCGGGCGCGGGCTGCCGGATCGATCGCCACATCGCGGCGCCGGCGCCGAGCGCGAGGAAGCCGATGATCACGAACACCACGACGCGCCGGCGGGTCATGGCGCCAGCAGCGGTGGTAGCCATCGCTCCAACCAGGCAGCCGTGATCGCCCCCTGGGCCCGCTGCCGCACACGCCCGTCCCGATCGACCAGAAAGGACTCCGGTACGCCGCGCACGCCCCAGCTGACCGCCGTGTCACCGCGCGGATCGGCGACCACGGTCAGCGTCCCGGCGCCGGTCTCGTCGAGCAGCGCGCGCGCCGCGTCCGGCCCGTCCCGCACATCCAGGCCCACCACTCGCAGCCCCCGTCCCGACCAACGGCGCTCCGCGTCGACCAGGAGCGGAAGTTCGGTACGGCAGGGCTCGCACCAGGAGGCGAAGACGTTCACGAGCACGATCTGCCCACGCAGGGCGGTCAGGTCGAAGTCGGCGCCGGCGAGGGTACGCCCGGTCAGCGCAGGCGCGGTCGTGCCCGACGCGACGGTGACCGGTTCGCCGACCGCGTCGGGCGGCGACCGGAGCGCCACCAGCAGCGTCAGCGCGAGAGCGCCGACCGCGAGCAGCGCCACCGCCGGCCAGAGAAACCGGCGAAGAACGCCGTTCACGCTCCGCTCCCCGCCCGCGCTGGGAGGGGCGGCTCGTCGTGCTCCGGTGATCCGCCCGGTGGCGCGTCGACCCGGGTGCCGCGCGACCCCGACCGCCGCCCCACCGCGAGCAGTCCGCCCAGCGCGGTGATCGCCGCTCCCGCCCAGATCAGGCCGATGAGCGGGTTGACGGCGAGCCGGAGCGTGGCGCGACGGCCGTCCGGGGCGACCGCGATCAACGTCGCGTAGATGTCCCGCGCGGGTGCGGACCGGATCGCGGGGACGCTCACCGTCATCTCCCGGGCGGGGTGGTACCGCAGCTCGGGGGCGGCTGCCCCGGCCGGGCGACCGTCGCGGACCAGTGCGAGACGGACCCGTACCCACATCCCGGCGTCCCCGCTGCGGCGCTCCACCGCGACCAGCCGCGCCGAGACCCCGTGCACCGTGATCGTGTCGCCGACGCCGATCTCCTGCTCGGTCGCGCTCGGGTAGGCCGAGGACGCGGCGACGCCGGCCGCGACCAGGGCTATGCCCGCGTGCGCGACCCTCCCGCCGTACGCCCGGCGGCGAACGACGAGTGTCTGCGCCGCTCCCCCGGCCCGCCGCGCGATGGCGCGCAGCCCGCCGGCAGGCCCCCGTCGATCAAGGACTTCGTCGTCGATCAAGGACGTATTCACACGATCGGAGATCGAACCGTGCGCATACTCCCTTGATCGACGGGGAGAGGTAGCGCGCGATCGGCGGGCAGGGATCGCGCCGGCGAGGATGAAGGCGGCGCAGCCGAAGGCGGCCAGCGCGGCGGGGCCGGGGCGGCTGAGCAGCCCTACGGCGGCGACCGTGCCCAGGCCCGCGCCGGCCGGCACGATCAGCCGCCGCGCCAGGGCGGCCGGCGTGTCGGCACGCCAGCGCAGCAGGGGGCCCACCGCCATCAGGACCAGCACCGCGATCGCCACCGGCACCGCGGCCCGATTGAAGTAGGGCGGTCCGACGGCAGCCCTGGTCCCGGTGACCGCCTGGGCGACGAGGGGGAAGACGGTGCCGGTCAGCACCACCGCGGTGAGCGTGGTGAGCAGAACGGCGTTGCCGAGGAACGCCGACTCCCGACAGAGCGGGGCGCCGATCGGCTCGCCGGGTGCGAGCCGCTCCGCCCGCCACCCGACGAGCGCGATCACGGCGACGGTGAGCAGCAGGACGAAGCCGAGCAGCATGGGTCCGAGCGGTGACTGGGTGAAGGCGTGCACGCTGGCGACCGCGCCGGAGCGGGTCAGGAAGGTGCCCAGCAGGACGAGGAGGAAGCTCGCGCAGGCGAGGGCGATGTTCCAGCCGGCGAAGATCGCTCGCCGACGCTGCGCCAGAGCCGAGTGCAGGAACGCCGTCGCGGTCAACCAGGGCAGCAGCGACGCGTTCTCCACCGGGTCCCAGGCCCAGTAGCCGCCCCAGCCGAGCACCGCGTACGACCACCATGCGCCGAGCGCGATGCCGGCGGTCAGCAGCGCCCAGGCGACCAGTGTCCAGCGTCGGACGGCGCGCAGCCATTGGTCTCCGCTGCTCCCGGCGAGCAGCGCGGCGACCGCGTACGCGAACGGGATCACCAGTCCGATGTAGCCGGCGTAGAGCAGCGGGGGGTGCAGCCCCATGGCCGGGTGCTGCTGCAGCAACGGGTTGGGGCCCGGCCCGTCGGCCGGAGTCGGCTGCACGGCGCGGAACGGGTTCGCGGCGAAGTATGTGAGGGCGAAGAAGAAGACCAGCACCGCGCTCACCACGGTCATCGCCCAGGGATGCAACTGCCGGGCGTGCGACGGCACCGCGCGGCCGAGCAGCCCGGCGTAGCTGCCGAGGATGAGCAGCCAGAGCAGCAGCGAGCCGTCCAGCGCGGCCCAGAGGCTGGTGATCGTGTAGTAGAGGGGCACGTCGCGACCGCCGTTCTCGGCGACGAAGCGCACCCCGAAGTCGTGGCGCAGCAGCGCCCATTCCAGTGCCGCACAGGTCAGCGCGGCGGCGGCCAGGGTGGCGATGGTCGCGATCCGGGCGTGTCGGCGGGCCGGCGACGACGGTGACGGGCCGCACGCGGCAGGGGCACGCTGCGCGACGCGCAACCAGAGCAGGGTCGCCGCGACCGCGCAGACCAGGCCGACCGCGAGCGCCGCCGTCCCGAGTTGCCCGATGACCGACTGCCCGCTCATCCCGGCGTCGGCTCTCCGCCGGCGTTCCGGCGCGCGCCCGTCCCGGCCGACTCCGCCCCGGCGGGCCGGTACTCGTTGCCGTGCCGGACCAGGACGGTGTCGGCGCGGAACACCGGCCCCGCGCCGAGAACCCCCTCGACAACGGCGTCCCGGCCCTCCCGGAACATGTCCGGCGGCGCTCCGCGCTGCACCACATCGATCTCGTGGCTGCCATCGGTCAGCCGGAAGCGGGTCTGCCCGCCGTCCTGCCGCAGTGTGCCCGGCACGACCCGGCCGCCGAGTCGTAGCCGCGCCCCCGCCGCGTCACCCCCGGCGAGCACTTCGCCGGGGGTGCGGTAGTAGGTCACGGTGTCCCGCAGGCCGGCCCCGACGAGCAGGCCGGCGCCGGCGAGCACGATCAGAACCAGGGTCGCGCGGGCGCGACGTCGCCGGCTCACCGCCCGCTCCACCAGGTGTAGCAGCCGCCGGTGGCCGCGCTGAGCAGAAGGCCGATGACGACCGCCGTCCAGCCGCTCATCGCGCGCCCGACCGCAGCGTGGGACGCCCCGCCGTGCGGCTCGCAGCGGCGGCTCTTTCCAGCGCGTCGACCCGGCGCAGGAACACCCAGGCGGCGCCGGTGGTGAAGGCCGCGACGCACAGCAGCAGCGCGATCCCCATCAGCAGGTCGATCGGGGGGCCGTGCACCGCGAGGATGGTCGCCGGCTGGTGCAGCGACCGCCACCAGACCACCGAGAAGTGCACGACGGGCACCAGGGCGAATCCGGCGACACCGAGGAACGCGGTGTGGGTGGCCGCGCGGTGTCGCGCGCGCTCCGAGTGGCCCGCGACGGGGCCGGCTCGACCGACGCACAGATATCCACAGTAGACTATGAGGAGCAGCGTGGTGCTGACGAGGCGGGGATCCCACGCCCACCACGCGCCCCAGGTGGCCTTCCCCCAGACGGCGCCCAGCGCGATGGCGAGGGCGGTGCAGCCGACCCCGATCTCCGCGGCCGCCCGGGCGTACCGGTCCCAGCGCAGGTCCCGTCGGGTGAGATAGGCCCCGCTGGCGAGCGCGACCACCGCGAACGCGGCGAACGCGGTCCAGGCGGCGGGCACGTGCAGGTACATGAGTCGCTGGGCGTCGCCCTGCGCCGCGTCCGTCGGCGCGACCACCAGACCCACGACCAGGCCGGCGCCGCCGAGCCCGGCGGTCAGCCACCCGAGCCCCCGCCGGTCGGCCTCCGTCGTCGAGCGCGATCGGTTCTCCGCTCGCATGATCGCCTCCTCCGCGGCTGCTGCGACCGCGGGCCGGCCCTTCCCGCGTACGTCGGGGGTAAACGTCGGGTGCCGGTATTTCCCGTGCGCCGCCGGGGTGTCGGCCGGGACGCGCGGAGACGACGGAATCCGCAGGTTTAAAGCGGCGGTACGGGGATAACGGCGGATCGCCCAGCGGCGGAAGGAGGTCGGATGCGGCGCGGATCCGGCAAATCCCCGCAGCGGCGCCTCGCGCTGCCGATCGCCGCCGTCGCGCTGCTGGCGCTGGCCGGCTGCGCGGGCGACGCTCCGTCGACTCTCAACCCGGCGGGCTACGGGGCGCGGCGGGTCGAAGGACTGTGGTGGCTCCTGTTCTGGATCTCCGTCGCGGTGTTCGTCGAAGTGATGGCGCTGCTCGCCTGGGCGTTGCTGCGTCGCCGCGGCCCGCGGACCCGGGTACGCCACGGTGACCCCACCCGGTTCGTGGCGGTCGCCGGGGCCGGGCTGCCCCTGGTGCTCCTGGTGACCGTCTACGGATTCGGTCTGCGTGACCTGGCAGCGCTCGGTGATCAGCCGGACCAGCCGGCGGTGACCGTCGAGGTGACCGGCCACAAATGGTGGTGGGAGGTGCGGTACGCGGGCAGCGCCGGCGCCACCGCGAACGAACTGCACGTGCCGGTCGGTGAGCCGGTCCGGGTGCGGTTGCGCACCGCCGACGTGCTGCACAGCTTCTGGGTACCGCAGCTGATGCCGAAGACGGATCTGATCGCGGGCAGGGTGAACGAGACCTGGCTGCGGGCGGAGAAGCCGGGTCGCTACCGGGGGCAGTGCGCGGAGTACTGCGGCCTGCAGCACGCGCACATGGCGTTGCAGGTGGTGGCGGAGCCCCGGGGAGACTTCGACGCGTGGCTGGCGCGGCTCTCCTCGGACGCCCCGGCGCCGCGGACCGAGGCGGAACGGCGCGGTCTGACGGTCTTCGAGCGCAGCGCGTGCGCCGCCTGCCACACCGTACGGGGCACCTCGGCGAACGGCACGGCGGGACCGGAGCTCACCACGGTGGGTTCGCGGTGGAGCCTCGGCGCCGGGACGCTCCCGAACGACCGTGGTCACCTCGGCGGCTGGATCGTCGACGCGCAGAACAGCAAGCCGGGCAACGCGATGCCGCCGCAGCCGGTTCCCGCGGCCGACCTGCCGGATCTGATCGACTTCCTGCAATCCCTGAAATAGTCGGAGGAGAAGCATGTCGGCGGTCGCCGAGCGACGCCCGGACGCGGAGCCGGAATCCGTGCACCGCCTCACGGAGCACTGGGGCGAGGCGCCGACGCTGCGCAGCTGGTTCAGCACGGTGGACCACAAGCGGATCGGCCGCCGCTATCTGGTGACCGCCGCGGTCTTCTTCACCCTGGCCGGGATCAGCGCGCTGGCGCTGCGCGCCCAGTTGGCCCGGCCGGAGGCGCGGCTGCTCTCGCCGCAGGAGTACAACCAGCTCTTCACCATGCACGGCACCGCGATGATCTTCCTCTTCGCCACCCCGATGCTCTTCGGGTTCGGAAACTTCCTGCTGCCGTTGATGCTGGGCTCCCGGGACATGGCGTTTCCCCGGCTCAACGCGTTCGGCTACTGGGTCTTCCTCTTCGCCGGCGTCGTGATGTGGGCCAGTCTCCCCGCTGGCGCGGCGCCCAACGGCGGGTGGTTCGCCTACGTGCCGCTGACCGAGCGGGAGCACACCCCCGGCGCGCATCTGGACGTCTACACACTGGGGCTGCTCTTCCTCGGGATCTCCACCACGGCGGGGGCGATCAACTTCATCGTGACCGCGCTGAAGCTGCGGGCGCCGGGCATGTCGCTCAACCGGGTGCCGCTCTTCGTGTGGGCGATGGTCGCCACCTCGTTCATGGTGCTCTTCGCGCTGCCCGCGTTGAATCTCGCCAACGCGCTGCTCTTCCTCGACCGGCGCTTCGGCACACACTTCTACGATCCGGGGGCCGGCGGCAGCGTCCTGCTGTGGCAACACCTGTTCTGGATCTTCGGGCATCCCGACGTCTACATCATCGTGCTGCCGGCGCTCGGCATCGTCTCGGCGATCGTGCCGACCTTCTCCCGCCGGGGCATCGCCGCCTACCCGCTGGTCGTGCTCTCGCTGGTCGCGATCGCGATCATCTCCTTCGGGGTCTGGGTGCACCACATGTTCGCTACCGGGCTGCCTCAGTTGTCGCTGAGCTTCTTCAGCGCCGCGAGCACCGTGATCACGATTCCGTCCGGCATCCAGATGTTCGCGTGGCTCGCCACCATGCTGCTCGGGCGGGTCGTCCTGCGGGTGCCGTTGCTGTTCGTGATCGGGTTCATCGTCACCTTCGTCATCGGCGGCGTCACCGGCGCGATGTTCGCGATAACCGCGTTCGACCGACAGGTCACCGACTCGTACTTCGTCGTCGCGCACTTCCACTACGTGCTCTTCGGCGGCGCGGTCTTCCCGATCCTCGCCGGGCTCTACTACTGGCTGCCGAAGTTCACCGGGCGACTGTTCAGCGAGCGGCTCGCCCGCTGGGCGTTCTGGCTGATCCTCGTCGGAATGAACGTCACGTTCTTCCCGATGCACCTCTCGGGTCTGCTCGGTATGCCCCGCCGGGTGTACACCTATCCGGCCGGCCTCGACTGGGATCCGTGGATGGCACTGTCCACCGTCGGTTCGTACCTCCTGGCCGTGGGGCTGCTGCTCGTCCTGGTCGGGATCGGGCACGCGCTGCGCCGGGGACCGGTCGCGCCGGCCGATCCCTGGGGCGGCGACACGCTGGAGTGGACGACCGCCTCCCCGCCCCGGCCGTACAACTTCGCCGTGGTGCCCGAGGTGTTCAGCCTGCACCCCGGCTGGGACGAGCGGACGCGGGCGTCGATCGCGGACGGCGCGACCGGGGAGCGGATCCTGGCGGACGGGCGACGCACGCCGTTGACGAGCGAGTTGGACGGCCGCTACGAACGTCCCGCGGAGATGCCGGAGCAATCGGTCCGGCCGCTGCTGGCCGCAGTCGGCCTGCTGGTCGCCGTCGTGGCGCTGCTCTTCGGCTGGTACCCGGTCGCCGGGGCGGGCGCATTGCTGCTCGCCGTGACGCTGGCGGCCTGGCTGTGGCCGGCCCTGCCCGGGGCGACGGAAGCGCGGGTGGCCCGGTGACGGAGGCTCTCATCGCGTCACCGGACGGCGGGGCGACCGGCCCGGCGGCACTCGCCACCGAACTGCCGCGCGGGCGCAGCCCCGGCTGGTGGGGGATGCTCCTCTTCGTCACCACCGAGGCGACGCTCTTCGCGGTGCTGCTCGGCAGCTACTTCTACCTCCGGTTCCAGGCCGCGGCGCAATGGCCGCCACCACGGACCGGCCCTCCCGAGCTCACGCTGCCACTCGTGATGACCGCGCTGCTGCTGCCCAGCAGCCTGCCGGTCATCTGGGCGGAACACGGCATCCGCCGCGGGCAGCGGTGGCGGCTGCGCCTGGGGCTCGCGCTCACCCTGCTGCTCGGTCTGGCCTTCGTGGGCCTGCTGCTGATGGAGTACGACGAGAAGCTCGCGAGCCTCACCGTCACCACCGACACGTACGGGTCGCTCTTCTACGTGGTCACCGGCTTCCACGGCCTGCACGTCACGGTCGGGCTGCTGATGCTGGCCTGGTTGCTGGCCGCGTCGACCGGCGGCAGGTTGGACGCCCGACGTCACGAGCCGGTCCGCCTCGTCGCGATGTACTGGCACTTCGTCGGCGCGGTCTGGGTCGCCGTCCTGTTCACCGTCTACCTGTCACCGCGGCTGTGATGGGCGTCGTCCGTACGCCCGACGCGCGCGCCCGGCGCCGCGGCGGACTGCTGCTCTGGTTCACCGCGTTCGGCGGCGCGGCGGCCTGGTCGGCGCACGCGCTGGCCGCCTGGAGCATCGACGAGCTGACCTGTGCGACGGGGCGCCGGGACATCGCGGGGGTACCGCTCGGCATCGCCCTCGTGTGCGCCACTGTCGCGCCGGCGGCGGTCACGGTGGTCGCGCTCGCGCTTGCCTGGCGGGCCTGGCGTCGCACGTCCGCCGGAGCCCGCAGCGGCGACCGGGGGGTGGAGCGGGCCCAGATGGTGGCGCTGATCGGCCTCTGGTCCAACGCGCTGTTCCTGACCATCATCCTGCTGGGGGCCGCGGCGGTCATGGTGTTCCCGCCATGCTAGGCCCGGGCCCCGCCATGGCGCACGGCCGCGGGACGGCCGCCGGGCTGATCAGCGTCGCGTTCGTCGTGCTGGTCGCCGCGCTCACCGCCGGGTACGGCCGGGGCGTGCACGAACTGTGGCACCGCCGGGGTCTCGGCGGGGTGCTGCCGTACTGGCGGGTCATGGCGTTCGTCGCCGGGCTCACCGTGCTCGTCGCGGCGCAGAGCGACGCCGTGCACGGCGTCGCGGAGCGCTCCTTCGCCGGCCACATGGGTCAGCACATGATCCTGCTCGTGCTGGCCGGCCCGCTATTGGCCGCCGGCGCGGCCGGCCTGCCCCTCACGCTGGCCGTGCCCCGGCGGCTGCGGCGCGGACTCACCCGCTGGCGCGCCGGCCGGGTCGGGCGCTGGTTACGCCGCCCGGCGGTGCTCGCGCTGGTGGCCGCCACCGCGCAGGCCGGCGTGCTGTGGAGCTGGCATCTGCCCGGGCCGTACCTGCTCGCCCTCGCCGACCCCGTCGTGCACGGCGCCGAACATGCCAGCCTCGCCGCGGCGGCGTGGCTGCTCTGGTCGCTCGTGCTCGGCGCCCGGCAGCACCGACTGAGCGGTCCGCTCGCGGTCCTGCTGCTGTTCGCCACGATGATGCCGGCCTCCGCGCTGGCCGCCGTGCTCACCTTCGCTCCGGCGCCGCTCTACCCGCACGGCGCGCTCGCCCCGGACGGCGGCGACCCGCTCGTCGACCAGCAGCTCGCCGGGCTGGTCATGTGGATCCCGATGGATGTGGCCGTCCTGGCCGTCGGGGTGGTGGTTTTTCTGGGCTGGCTGCGGCAGATCGAACGGACGACGCCGTCGCACCGGGACCTGCGCCCCGACGACGGGTTCATCGCGCAGGCGGAGGGGTGATCGCGTGATGAGGTGGAGACTGCCTCTGTTGGCCGGGCTGCTGACAGCCGGGCTCCTCCCCCAGGCCTGCGCGACAGTGCCGCCGCCACCTCCCCCGCAGGCGCCGGGCGGCAATCCGCAGCGCGGGGCGCAGCTCATCACGCGGTACGGGTGCGGAAGCTGTCACACCGTGCCCGGCATCCGGGGCGCGGACGCACTCGTCGGACCGCCATTGACGCACTTCGGCAAACGTACCTACATCGCCGGCGCGCTGATCAACAACGCGGACAATCTGCGCCGGTGGGTTCAGGACCCGCGGGCGGTGGAGGCCGGTACGGCGATGCCCGACCTCGGCGTCACCGCCGTCGACGCCGAGGACATCGCCGCCTACCTGTTGACACTGGAATGACGGCGACGGAGCCGACGGGGCGCTCCCCGAACGCCAGCTTCCCGACCCGTCCGGCGGCGCGTCGCCGCGTCGCCGGACGGCTGCTAGAATCTGCTGCTCACGCTCGGTCAGCGCGGCCTCGACCGGCGCCGCCGGCTCTGGTGTCTCCCACGGCGGCGCG